>CAYPCE010000106.1:0-12390 GCA_964409085.1 uncultured Desulfobacteraceae bacterium
CCCCCCTCCGCCTTGACCATGAAATCGGCGTCCGCCAGCAAGGGACGGGCCATGGAGACCATGTCCGCGTCGCCGTCGGCCAGCACCTTTTCCGCCGTATCCGGGGTGTTGATGCGGTTGACCGCCACCAGTGGCAAATCGACCTCCCCCTTGAGCCGCCGGGTCACCCATGAAAACGCCCCCCTCGGCACCGTGGCCGCAATGGTAGGGATCCGGGCCTCGTGCCACCCGATGCCCGTGTTGATGATATTGGCGCCGGCGTCCGCCACGGCCTGGGCCTGGGTCACGACCTCCTTCCACAAGCTGCCGTCGGGCACCAGATCGAGCATGGAAAGGCGGTAAATAATGATGAAGTCCTTGCCCACCGCCTCCCGGATACCCTTTACGATCTCCACGGGAAAGCGGAGCCGGTTTTCCAGCGATCCGCCCCACTTGTCCGTCCGGTGATTGGTCCTCGGGGCCAGAAACTGGTTGATGAGATACCCCTCGGAGCCCATCACCTCCACGCCGTCGTACCCGGCTTCTTTTGCCAACTCCGCGCACCGGATAAAAGCCCGGATTTGCCGCTCGACCCCCCATCCGGGCAGCGCCCAGGGCTTGAAAGGCGAGATGGGGGACTGGATCCGGGAGGGCGCCACGCACAGGGGATGGTAGCCGTACCGGCCCGCATGGAGGATCTGCATGCAAATTTTGCCCCCTTCGGTATGGACCGCATCGGTGACGGTTCGGTGGCGCGCCACTTCGCGCCGTCCGGTCAGTTTCGACGAAAAGGGCGCCAGCCACCCCAGGATATGGGGCGCGATGCCGCCCGTGACCATGAGCCCCACACCGCCCCGGGCCCGCTCGGCGAAATAGGCGGCCAGCTTGGGGTAATCGGCGGCTTTGTCCTCCAGGCCGGTGTGCATGGAGCCCATGAGGGATCGGTTGTTGAGGCGAGTAAATCCCAGATCGAGAGGCGAGAACAGATTCGGATAGCGCATGGATTTCCTTCCCATTCGGTAAGACGGTTGTAACCATTCGGGTCCCCACCGGCAATCATCAATGGTGCGGCCGACTTTCGAGAATCATAACATACACAGTTGATTTTTTCCTTGGTTCTGGTAAATAATCGGCGAAGAATGTGTTGCCTGCCAACCCCGGAAACGGATCCACCGGTCCGTCGACATCGCGCAAGATTCGCCGAACCGTCGAATCTTGCCCAAAAACTCCAGGGAGAGTCCATGAAAGCCTGTGTTGCCTCCGTTTTTGCGATATGGGGCGTGTTGGGTTGCCTTCTCACGCCAGCCGCCGCCCAGGTCGTCCTCGACGGCACCATCGGGCCATCCGGGGAGAGGGCCCTTTCCGGACCCCAGTACATTATCCGGGAAAGTTACGGGGAGCGGGCCGGCGCCAACCTCTTCCACAGCCTCCGCATCCTGAACCTCGAGGCGGACGAAGTGGCCAATTTCACCGCCGCCTCGGATATCGACAACATCGTCGCCCGGGTGACCGGCGGGGCTTCCCGGATCGACGGCACGTTGCGATCGACCCTTTCCCGGAGCGGACTGCTGTCCAATGCGAACCTTTACCTGCTGAATCCCTCCGGCGTGGTCTTCGGACCCAATGCCCGGTTGGATCTGGGGGGATCTTTCCATGTCAGCACGGCGGATTATCTCCGGATGGGGGGAAACGATCGATTCTATGCCCAACCGGTGGAAGGCGAGATGCTCTCGTCCGCCGCACCCCAGGCCTTTGGATTTTTGTCCGACACCCCGGCCGGCATCCGGCTGGAAGGAGGGGGGGCCGAGGGGCCGGACCCCGGCCTGCGGGTCAAAAGGGGCGAAACCATCTCCGTTGTCGGAGGGGATGTCCGCATTGAGGGGGTGACGGCGGGCGGCGCATCCGCGGACCGCCTCGCCACGCCGGAGGGCCGCATCAACATCGCCGGCGTCGCGTCCCCGGGAGAAGTCGGCCCCACGGATACCGGACTCACCGTACCGGAACAACAAGGGGATGTTGCCATCACCGACGGCGCCGTCTTGGTGACCAGCGGCCAAGGTTCCGGTGATATCTATATCCGGGGCGGGGCGTTTTTGATGGAAAACAGCACGATCCTCGCCGACAACCTCGGCGATGCCGACGGCGGCATCGTGGACATCCGCGCCGACACCATCACGCTGGATGCCGCTCGAATTTTCTCCGACAACCAGAGCCCGGACGCCTTTGGAGACGATGCCGCATTCGGGCCCGGCAACGGCGGCGACATCTATCTGTCGGCGGATGACACCCTCGAGATGGTCAATGACAGCAGGGTGCTGGCCGATACCAAATTTCAAGGGGACGCGGCTACCGGCGGCCGGGCCGGCTCGCTCACCCTTTCCGCCACTCATATCCGCATTGCCGGGGAAAGTCTCGTCGCCAGCGATACGGAAGGGACCGGCGACGGTGGTCGGGTCACCCTCCGGGCATCCGAATCCATCGACATCAGCACAAGGGCGCGGCTTTTCAGCGGCGCCCTCGGGGAGACCGATGCCGCCGGGGACGGCGGCAACATCGTTATCCAGACCCCGCGGTTCACCATGCATGAAAACGCCAGGATCAACACCGACACCCAAACCGGCGGCGCCAGGGGTGGCGATGTTCTGATCGAGGGACTCGGCGGGAACCCGGCCGACGCGATCCACGTGGTGGGCAGCCAGATTTTTGCCGGCGCCGTTGACGGCCAGGGCGAAACCGCCGGGGCCGGCGGCCGGGTGACCCTCACCGCTTTGGACATCCGATTCACGGAAGGGGCCCGGATCGGCAGCGAATCCCTCGGCGCCGGCCGGGGGGGCGATGTAACCCTGGACGCGTCCGGTGGAACGATCCGGTTCAACGGTGCCAATGCGGACGGCCATGCCAGTCGGGTCCTCACGACCGCCGAATCCACGGACCCCGATGCCGGCGACGCCGGCGGCATCGTCGTACGGGCGGACGCCCTCATTTTTGAAGACAGCGGGGGCATCACCGCCAGCACCCGGGGCCCGGGAAACGCGGGCACCATCGAGGTATCCGCCTCGCGGCTCCAACTCACAACCGGTGGCAGTATCACATCTTCCAGTGACAGTACCGGGGCGGGGGGCAACGCCGGGACCATCGTCATCAATGCATCGACATCGGCAGACCTGACCGGGGACGGATCGGTCATCAGCACCGAAACCCGAAGCCGTGAAAGCGAAACGGACGGGGTCCAACGGGGCCGTGCCGGCGATATCCACCTGACGACCGCTCGTCTCGGGCTCTCCGATGGCGCCGCCATCACCTCCGCCAGCCGGAACCCCGAAGACGGCGGTGACGCAGGCACCATTCGCATCGATGCGTCGGAAACCCTCTCCCTGAATGGACACGGCACCATCATCAGTACCGAAACCGCCGGCCGGGGGCTTGCCGGGGATATCCACGCCGAGGCGGGCGCCCTTACCGTCGAAGAGGGGGCGGCCATCTCCTCCGCCAGCCGGAATCCCGAAGAGGCCGGGAACGCCGGGACCATCACCATCGGGTCATCCGGTGATATCCGGATTACGGACGGCGGAGAAGTCACCACCGAAGCCGTCAACGCCGGGGGCGGCCGGATGACGGTCTCCAGCGACGGCATCCTGTTTCTTGAAAACGGACGGATCACCACCAGCGTCCAGAAGGGCGCCGAAAACGGCGGGGATATCGACGCCACCGCCCGGTTCATCATCCTGAAAAACGGACAGATCATCGCCAAAGCTTTCGAGGGCCGGGGCGGCAATATCCGCCTCGGGGCGGACCAGCTCATCACGACTCCGGACAGTGTGATCTCGGCTTCTTCGGAACTCGGCATCGACGGCGATATTTTCATCGAATCACCGGTTACCGATATCAGCAGTATTCTGGCGGTATTACCGGACCAGTTCCTCGACGCCGGCCAGTGGATCGTCAAGTCCTGCGCCGAGCGGGCCGTGGAAACGGCCGGTCGGTTTATCGTCAGAGAACGGGAGGGGGTGCCCACGCCGGTGGATGACTGGCTGGCCAGTCCATTTTAACCATAGATCCGAACATCCCGTCTACTGAGCGCATTTTTCACCTTCAAACCGCCGCCGATACAAGGGAATGGGTATGCCGAACGTTACCAAACAGACCATCGGGGTCCTGGCGGGGCTCCTCACGCTTTTTGCCCTCACGCTCCTGCCGGCGATGGCGGCGGGGATCCCGGACCGGATTCAAACAATTCTGGACCGGGGATCTGACCGGTACCGCCAGGGCGACATCGCCCGGGCGGTTGAGATCTGGGGATCGGCGGCCGCGCTGTCCGAAAAAGAGACCGCCCCCGAGGCCCGAGTGGAGGCTCTCCTTCTACAGGCGAAGGGATTCCAGGCCCTGGGTCACCATGACCGCGCCCTGACGGTGCTTGGAACCGCCACTTCGGTGGTCGACCATACCCGGAACCCGGCGCAGAAGGCATCCTTCTATGCCCGGTTGGGGGACCTCTACCTTTCCATGGGCAGGACAGATGAGGCCATGGCGTTCCTGGAGGACGGGGAGGATGTGGCAACGGTTGCGGAAAACCGGCGATCCCTTGCCGGGGTGCTGCTCAATACCGGGGTCGCCCATGCCGCTCAGGGGGATTATGCCGATGCCATGGCGGCCTGGAAAGAGTGCCGGTATCTTCTACAACAGATGACGACGGGGCCGTCGGCCATCGAATCCAGGGTCCGCATCAACATGGCCCGCCTGAGCGTCCGCCTCGGAGATCCTTCGGCCGCCATGGCATCGATCCGGAACGCCATGGCGGCAAACCAGGAGCGCCCCGACGGGTTCGAGAAGGGGCGGGATATGATCTCCCTGGCGTTGTCCGCCATGGAGGCACGGCGGATCTGGCCGGGAGCCGCCGATCAAATGGATTCACTGGCCTCCGATGCCTTACAGCGGGCCGACGCCCTGGCCTCCAACCTGGAAGATCCTGAACTGATTTCCCAGGCGCGGGGGTATCGCGGCCGGCTTTACGAAATGAGAGGACGGACGAAAGAAGCCCTCCGGCTCACCCTGTCCGCCCTGTTCCACGCCCAGCAGTCCGGGCTTTCCCCCGAGATCCGATACCGGTGGCACTGGCAATCGGGGCGGCTCAACGAAAACCGAGGGGCCATCGATGCCGCCATCCGGTCCTATCGCCTGGCCGTGGAGACCCTTACCCCCATTCGTCAGGAATTGATTACCGGATACCGGGAGCGGCGGGACTTTTTTCAGGAATACATCCGCCCGGTCTATCTGGATCTCTCCCGGTTGCTCCTCCAAAAAGCCGATGCCGCGTCGAACCCCTCCCATCGTGAATCGTTGCTCCAGGAGGGACAAGACACCATGGAGCTGCTCAAGACCGTCGAACTCCAGGAGTATTTCCAGGACCCCTGCGTCTCCGCCCTCGATACCACCATCCAGCCGGAGGAGATGGCCGCGGATACGGCGGTGATCTATCCCATCCCATTTCCCCGGAACCTGGCGATTCTCCTGATCACCCGGGACGCCATGGACCTCTTCACCGTTCCGGTGGCGTCCTCGGACCTGGACCGCACCGTGCGCCGGTTCCGCCGACGCCTCCAGAACAGCCGGGGCGAAGGGTTCCGGGAGGACGGCCGGACCCTGTACGACTGGCTGGTCCGTCCCATGGAACCGGCCCTGGCCCGTCGGAGCATCCACACGCTGGTCATCGCACCGGACGGGGTGCTCCGCCTCATCCCGTTTTCTGCGCTCTACGACGGCGAGCGGTTCCTCATCCAGCGGTATGCCGTGGGCACCGTACCGGCCATCACCCTCACCGCGGCAGAGCCCGCGGGAGAAAAAACCGGCGGCGTCCTGCTGAAAGGATTGTCGGAAGCCCGGCAGGGGTTCGCGTCTTTGCCCAGCGTCAAACAGGAACTGAAAACCCTTCACGAACTGATGGGGGGGACGGTCCTCCTGGACGAGGGCTTCACCCTGCAAAACCTGACCCGGGCCTTTGACGAGGCCGACTACGGTATCGTCCACATGGCCACCCACGGGGTTTTCGGCGGCAGCGCCGAAGACACCTTCCTGCTCACCCACGATGACAAATTGACGATGGACCGCCTGGAAGCCATCATCGATCGGACCCGCCGCCGCGGCAACCGGGTGGACCTGCTGACCCTGAGCGCCTGCCAGACCGCCCTGGGGGATGAGTGGGCCGCCTTCGGGCTGGCGGGCATCGCGGTCAAGGCCGGGGTGAGCAGCGCCGTGGCCACCCTCTGGTTTGCGGATGACGAAGCCGCCTTCGACATCATGACGGCGTTTTACCGTCAACTGCATCAGGAAAAAAAGCCCAAAGCCGAAGCCCTGCGGCTGGCCCAGGTCCGGATGATCGGGGACGACCGGTTCCACCACCCGGCGTTCTGGGCCCCGTTTTTGTTGATCGGCAACTGGCGATAAATACGGACGGCGAAACCGGTGTATCCGTTCGCATTCCCACAAAGGAGGACGCATTCATGAAACGATCTCAGATGATGATGGCCGTTATGGCAGGCCTGGCCTTTTTGTCTCTCGCGCTGCTGGCCTCGACGGCATTGGCCGCCACTGGAACCGTGTTGTCGGCGACCGGGGACGTCCAGGTCCAGACGGCGCCCGATGCCGAGTGGCAGCGCCTCAAACGGGGCGCCAAAATCGCCGGCGGCAGCACGGTGAAAACCGGTCCCGACGCCTTTGCCCGGATCCTGTCGCCGGACGGGACCCTCATCAAAATTCCCGCCGGGCAACAGCGGTCCCTTCTCTTTGGTGCCGATGCCGACCGCGGATCAAATACGGAATCCGACACTTCGGGCTATTCGGCCTTTGTGGCGGAATTTTTCAGCCCCAACCAGCGGACCCGCATCAATGCGGTGCGGAGCCATCTGACCCCGCTTCAGCAGGACTGGATCGCCTTCAGCCGGTTCAACCACCTGTCGCCGGACAGGATCGAAGCGGCCCTGGAACTGGCCGCCGCCTTCCAGGCGGAGAACCGCCCCAACCGGAGCGCTTACATCCTCTGGAAACTCAACAGTTTCTTCCCCGACGACCCCGGACTCCGGGCCCTGGCGAACCGGGCCCTCCGGGCGGAGGGCGCCGGGGGTGAATGGGCCGTCAACGGGGCTCCTGTCGCAGGGGACCGGCTTTCCGTCGGTGGAGAAGCGCTCCAGGTCGCCTACAAGACTCCCCGGGAGCGGTATCTTTACCTCTACCATACGGTCTATCCGTCGGACGGCCCCCCTGTTTCGACGCGGCTTTTCCCGAATACCGACGACCTCATGGCCCTGACCGGCCGCACCTTTTTCGCCGCACGGGTGGCCGCCGAGGAGGTGCTGGCGGCCAAGGAGGACGGGGTAGCTGTCCGGGATCAAGAGACCCCGTTTGCCGAGGTGGTGGGGAGACTGCAGAAAGGCACGCCGGTCACCGTTCTGGAGAAACAGGGACGACGCTATCGCATCGCCGCCGATACCGGGCTGACCGGGTGGGTGCTCAAGCACAAGCTGGCGGGTGAGACCGCCGCCGAGGGTAAACAGTCCGGAGACGTACTGGCGGTCCTTCGCGTCCCATCAAACACGGGACGCCATTACCTGTGGGGATGGGCCTCGCCGGGGCCGATGCCGCCCTGGGCCGTGGAAGGCGTCCTGGCCCGGGTCCATGGCGCTCTGGAATCCCGGGGGACCGCGCTTTCCCAACAAACAATCGCCGCGGCCCTCCCCGGTATCTGTCAGGATGTGCAGGTGCTCCTCCTGGCCCGTCGGTAGCGGGGTCCGGCCGTGCTGAAAGCCCGCCTCTCCCCGTTTTCAAAGGTCATGTTCGCCCTGACCATCTCCATCCTGTTGGCCCTGCCCCAGGTCGCCGGGATGGGGGAATCGCTCTTGAAGCGGCTGGAAAACCGGTCCGTCGACTACCGGTTCCTGCTGAGGGGTCCGGATCGGTATACCCTCGATTCCCCCATCGTCATCGTTTTCATCGACGACACCTCGGCCATGGCGTACGGGCACCGGTCGCCGACCCCCCGGGGGCTTCTGGCCCATCTCGTGACCCAGCTTCACGACAAGGGCGCCGCTGTTATCGGCATCGATGTCCTCCTGGACCGGTCCTATGAAGATGCGGGGGCTGGGTTCATCGGTACCGCCAGCGACGATATGGCGGCGTCCCAGGCATCGCTGGCCTCCGGCAACGCCGCCCTGGCGGCAGCCCTTTCCCGGGCCGGCGACCGGGTGGTGCTGGTGAAAAATCTGCACCTCCCCGTCGACGGAACCATTCCGGTCCTGCGATCCGAGATTCTTCCCCAATTCGCCCGGCACACCCATCAGGGGTATTCCATATCGAAATCCGAAGGGGACGATTTTCACCGCTGGACCAGCATCTATCCTTTCCCCGGCGATCACCACGCCTTCTCCACGACCATCTACCGGCTGTTCACCGGGAGGGCGTTCGATCCCCCCGATCGGCTCCGCATGAACCTCCGGGACCCCTGGATGCTCATGGATTTTCCCGGTCCCCCCACCCGACTGGAAAAAATGGATCACAATTTCGAGGCGTACGGCGCCAGCGAAATCGGTATTCTCCCGGATGCGCTCATCAAAGACAAGATCGTGCTCATCGGATCGGCCATCGAAGACCTCGGGGATGTATTCCTCACCCCGTTCTCCACCCAGGCGAATGAATACCTGACCAGTTTCGGGGTGGAACTCCAGGCGATCACCCTGAGCATGCTGCTGGAAAACCGCTTTATCTTCCGGCCGAACCCGGTCCAGAAATTTTTCTTTCAGGCCGGGTTTTTCACCCTGGCCGCCCTCCTGTTCCTTTTTCTGCGGCCGCTTCTGGCATTGATCATGCTGCCGGTCTGCATGCTGGGCTGGTCGGCCGCCAGTGCCGCGGCCTTCATCCGGTACGACCTGTTGATCCCCATCGCCGCGCCCGTGATCGGATTCGGCATCGTCTTCATGATCTGCCAGGCCGTCATCCAACTGACGGAACAGCGCTATTCCCGATTTCTCCGCAGCGCCTTTCAACAATATCTGCCCCCCCAGCTCCTGGACAAACTCGTCTCCAGCCAGGGCGGCATCTCACTGGGGGGAGAACGCCATGAACTCTCCATCTTTTTTTCCGATCTGGCCAATTTCACGTCCATTTCCGAGCGGCTGTTACCGGAAAACCTCATCGAATTCCTCCACATCTACTTCGATGAAATGACCCGCATCCTGTTCCGGCAACGGGGGACCCTGGACAAATACATCGGCGACGCCATCATGGCCTTTTACGGGGCCCCCAACCCGCAGCGGTCCCATGCGCTGCGGGCCTGCAACACCGCATTGCTCATGCAACGCCGGATCGATGAACTCAACGAAATCCAGCCACCGGGATGGGTGGAAGTGCATGTCCGGATGGGGGTCAACACCGGCGAGGTTTTTGTCGGCAACATGGGGTCCGAGACCCGGTTCAACTACACCGTCATGGGGGACGGCGTCAACCTGGCCTCCCGCCTGGAAGGGGTGAACAAGCTGTTCGGCACCCGCATCCTGATCAGCGAATCGACCCTGACGCACATCCGCAGCGATCCGGCCAACGAGGACCGGTTTTTCACCCGGGAGGTGGGCCGGTTCGTCGTAAAGGGAAAGAAAAAACCGGTCGCCGTCTACGAGCTGATGGCGTTTACCGATGCCGTGACTCGCGAACAGGAAAGCGTGAAACACCGGTACGAAGCCGCCCTGGCGTCCTTCTATAATGGGGACTTCCCGGCGGCCAGGGCCGGGTTCGAGACCTTGTGGACGGAAACATCCGACAAAGCCTCCGAGTTCATGATCCGGCAACTCGACGATTTCCAGGACAACCCGCCGGGCGAGGACTGGGAGGGGGACATTCCCCTGATGACCAAATAGTCCGGACCCGACACCGCCCGGTCCGCTCATCTTTTACCCCAGCCAATTCACAGAATTGACGTCGGTCAATGCGTCCACAAGGTGTGATGGGGTATCATCGCCATGACATCGCACGGGAAAGGAAGATCGAAATGGAATGGACGCCGGAGGCCGAATCGGCGGTGAAAAACGTGCCGTTTTTTGTCAGAAAGCGGGTGAAGGCCCGGGTTGAAAGAGAAGCCGTCGAGGCCGGGAAATGGCGGATCGGCATCGAAGATGTGCGGGCTACACAGGCCCGCTACCTGAATCACATGGAGCGGGAAATCACAGGGTACCGTATCGACGCCTGCTTTGGCGCCGGGGGGTGTCCCAAACGGGCTGTGGAGAGCGACGGTCTGTTCCGTCGCGTCGAAGCCGAACTGAAAAATGCGAATCTTCTTGATTACCTGAAGGCCCACGTCAGCGGCCCCCTCAAATTCCACCATGAGTTCACCGTTACTTTCGCCGACTGCCCCAACGCCTGCTCCCAGCCCCAGATCCGGGACATCGGCATCATCGGGGCCGCGGTTCCCCGGTTGACCGGGGCCGAGTGTACCGGGTGCGGGGCTTGCGCAGCGGCCTGCAAAGAAACGGCGGTCCTTCTGGAAGACGAAGAAGAGACGCCCCGGATCGAGATGGACCGGTGTCTGTACTGCGGGGCTTGCGCGGCCGAGTGTCCCACCGGCACCATTGAGGCGACGGACAAGGGATACCGCGTTCTCCTGGGGGGCAAACTCGGACGTCGTCCCCGGCTGGGCATTGAATTGCCGGGCCGATTCAGAGAAGACAGGGTCATGGAAATCGTTCGGGCGTGCCTCGGATTCTACAAAGAAAAAGGACAAAAGGGGGAGCGGTTTGCGGCGCTGTTGACGGCTCCCGAAGCCAGGCGGCTTTCCGGCCGATGAAGATCATCCCCCACATTTCCAACCGACATCCATTGACGGCCGCTTGCACCGTTGCTGCAAGGGAAACCGATGGGAAACCACTGGTTCCCCCCAATGAGGAAGCGCAAATGACACTTTCCGAATCCCCCCCTGCCCCCCCCATCGCCTTCACCGGCGGCCATCTCATCGACGGCCGGGGCGGCCAACCCATTTCCGATTCGACGGTCGTTTCGATCGACGGCCGCATCACGGCGGCGGGTTCCCGGCCCGATATCGCCATACCGAAGGGCGCCGAGGTTATCGACATCCAGGGCAAATCCATCCTGCCCGGCCTTATCGACGCCCATGTGCATATCGGCAACATCGACATCTCCATGTACAGGACGGCGGAACTCTCCCCGGCGGTCTACGTGCATCGGGCCAGCCGGAACCTGGAGACCACCCTCGATCTCGGGTTCACGACGATCCGGGACGCCGGCGGCCTGGATCCGGGGTTTCGGGAGGCCATCGATCAGGGGCTCATCCGGGGGCCGCGCCTGTTTCTGAGCGTCAGCCCGCTCACGCCCACGGGGGGTCACTTCGACATGCGGCGATGGTACCAGACGGCCATCGTCCCCCGAAACCGCATTGGTATTCTGCCCGAAATCTGCGACGGACCCGACGAGGTCCGCCGGTCCGCAAGGGACGTAATCCGGCGCGGCGCCGACCAGGTGAAAGTGGCCGCCGACGGCGGGGTGGATTCCCCCACTGATCGACCCGGATGCTGGCAGTTTTCAGTGGAAGAGCTGAAGGCGGCCGTGGAAGCGGCGGAAGCCAACGGCCGGTACGTCATGGCCCACGCCTACGCGTCTAAACCGATCCGCCACTGCCTGGACGCCGGGGTCCGCACCATTGAGCACGGCAACCTCCTGGACGCGGAAACCGCCCGCATGATGGCCGACGCGGGCGCGTATTACGTGCCCACCCTGACCATCTACGACATTCTGGTCAACGAAGCCAGCGACACGGTGGATGATTTCGCCAGGGAAAAACTCCATCTCGTCCACGATGCGGGCCGTCGCGCCATTGCGCACGCCCAACGCGCCGGGGTGAAAATCGGGTCGGGGGCGGACATCATCGGCCCCTATCATCACCTAAAAGGCCGGGAGTTCCGGTTGAAAGCCGACATCATGACGCCCATGGATGCCATCGTGTCAGCCACCCGGATCAATGCCGAGATCGTCGGGGCGGAACACGAGATCGGGACCCTGGAGACGGGAAAAGCCGCCGACCTGATTGTGGTGGACGGCGACCCGCTGTCCGAGCCCTCCGTCCTGGAAAACGGGCTGGAAACCGTTTTGCTGGTGGTGAAGGCGGGGCGGGTCATGAAAGACCGGCTGCTTCGAACATCTCAGTCATAAATGGGTTCAAGCCCAATTCAGCCAGAACCTGATAAAAAGGAAAAAGATGTTCCCCCGTAAGTTCAGTTCTTACTTGTTGGAGTCGCAATCCATCAGGGATACAGCAGATTATGAGGTCGATCATGTGACGCGGAAGGATGCGAGAGACCAAATCCAAAGAGCGAGGGAAATCATCGACCATTCTATGAAAGGCATTGAAAGATGATCAAT
>CAYPCE010000107.1:0-12369 GCA_964409085.1 uncultured Desulfobacteraceae bacterium
GGTCGGTTTCGGCGTAAGGAAGGTGGAGGGTCCAGGTGGTGGGCGAAAGAGACCGCGTAAGGTCGATGACGCCCCGCAGGGCCGCGACGGCCGCTTCCCCTTCGGCGTCATCTGAAGACGTGATGGAAATATCTAAGGGCAGATGGATATTGTACCGCACGCCGTAACGACGCGCCAAGTCCTTCAATGCGGCGATGTCTGCGGGGGGCGGCATGCTGTCCGGCTTCGACTCGAACAGGGTGATCTCGATCTCGTCCAGAAACGGCGCCAGGGCTTCGACATTCGGGACGATATGGTCGGGGTGGATAAAGGACGTCGTTCCGATCCGAAAAGGGTATCGGCCTTTGTGCGATTTCGGTAGAGGGGGATGCATGGCCGTATATTCTTAAAATGGCTAATGAAAAATTAAAGCCGAAATCCACGCCCCAAACATCCACAACGACGCCGCCAGCATCATGAAATGGCAGGCCTGGCGGATATGGTCTGGGTTCGCCGGGCCGAACCGGTACCCGATGACCGGTTTGTTGACGGTCTGTCCGCCATAGATGTTGGGGCCGCCCAGCCAGACCCCTAGCGCGCCGGCGAAGGCCGCTTCCGGGAACCCCGCGTTGGGGCTGGTGTGCTTTTCGCCCTCCTTCATGGCGGTGAGGAAGGTCCGCTTTCCGTTGCGGTTGAGGAGCTGGGCCGCCAGGGCGATGAAGGGGACGGAGAGCCGCGCCGGCAGGAAATTGGCGGCGTCGTCGATTTTGGCCGCGGCCCGGCCGAATTCCCAGTACCGGGAATTTTTATACCCCACCATGGAATCGAGGGTGTTGACCATTTTGTAGGCCATGGCCAGGGGCGCGCCGCCGATGGCCGCGAAAAACAGCGGCGATACGACCCCGTCCACCAGGTTCTCGGCAACGGTTTCAACGGCGGCCCGGGCCACGCCGGCTTCGGGCAGGTCTGTGACATCCCGCCCCACGATCATCGCCAACCGTTTCTTGGCCGTCTCCAGATCCCCCTTGACCAGGGCGGCGTGGACCCCCATGGCCGCCGATTCCAGGGACCGGGTCGAGAGGGCGAAATAGACGAGCAGGATCTCCAAAACGAGGGAAAGCCCCGGATGGATGAGGGCCGCCAGCCACAGAACCAGCGACACCAGGAGCCATGTGGCCCCGATGAGGGCGAAGGCGAAGAGAAGCCCGGACTGGACGGGGACCAGCCGCAGACGGCGAAACCGGGGTTCAAGCTTTTCGATGGCCTTCCCCATCCAGCGAATGGGGTGGGGCAGCCACCGGGGGTCGCCCAGGACGAGATCCGCCAGAAAGGCGCACGGGATCACCGCAAAACCGATCAACTTAGGGTCCATCGCAACTAGTACCTCGCAACATGGAATCGGCCACTTCGCCCTTTACCTTCCGCCTCCCGCAAGAACCTCCCGGATTTTATCGGACAGCGCCCGGAGGCTGAAGGGTTTCTGGATAAAACCGTCGCATCCCCGGGACAGGATGTCCGATGCCTGCCCGTTGAGGCTGTAACCGCTGGACAAGAGGATTCTGACATCCGGATCGATCTGCTTCAGGGCGTCGAAGGTCTGGGCCCCGGACAGGTCCGGCATGATCATGTCGAGGACGACCAGGTCGATGGTCGGTGAAGATTCCTGGAGGGCGGCGACGGCGTCCCGGCCGGACCCGACGGCGAGGACATCATACCCCAGGGATTCGATCATCTCCCGCCCCACCTCCAGGATCAATTCCTCGTCGTCCACCAGCAGCACGGTCCCTTTTCCCAGTTCCACGGGCGTGTTGTCAACGGCCTTTTCGGTGACCGCATCTTTTTCCGACGCCGGGAGGTAGATGTTGAAGGTCGTGCCGATCCCTTCCTCGCTGTAGACCGTGATGTGGCCGCCGTGATTCTTGACGATGCCGTAAACCGATGAGAGCCCCAGGCCCGTCCCCTTCCCGAGCCCCTTGGTGGTGAAAAACGGCTCGAAGATCCGGTCCCGGATGTCCGGTGGAATGCCCGATCCGGTATCGGTCACGGAAATGGTGACGTAAGGACCGGGCGTTACCTCGAACGGTTTGACGTAGGTACTGTCCAGCAGCCGGTTTGCGGTTTTGATATACAGATCGCCCCCTTCGGCCATGGCCTGCCAGGCGTTGATGTACAGGTTCATGAGCACCTGGACGAACTGCCCCTGATCCACCTCCACCGTCCAGAGATCGTCGACAAAATCTTCGTGAAGGGTGATCTCCTTGCGGGTCCGGCCGAAGATTTCGTTCTGTTCCCGGATCAGCCGGTTGAGATCGGACGGGACCACCTCGTACTTGCCGCCCCTGGCGAACCCCAGCAGCTGCCGGGTGAGTTCCGTCCCCCGTTCCACGGCCCCGGCGATGCGGTGGATTTTTTCCCGGGCCGGATCATCGTCGGGGAGATCCATGAGCAACAGCGTGGAATAGCCCTCGATGGCGGTGAGCAGATTGTTGAAATCGTGGGCGATGCCGCCGGCCAAAGTGCCGATGGCTTCCATCTTTTGGGCCTGCTGCAATTGGAGTTCCAGTTTCTGTTGCGCCGAAACGTCCTCGATGATGCCGATGCCCCCGAGCACTTGGCCGTTCGAGGCGGCGAACCGCTGGAACACGGCTTTGAGGGCGATTGTTTTGTCACCGGTGATGGAGCGGTAGTCGCCTTCGTATTTGCTGGATCCCCCCTCCAGGGCCTCCAGGACCGCGGCCCGGACCGATTCGTCCCGGATTTCATGGAAAAGGTTGAACCCGACGATATGTTCCCGGCCGGCGCCGATGATATCGGCGAATTTGTCGTTGCAATCGATGATGATCCCTTCCGGATCCACTTGGGCGATGCCCAGGGGCGAGTGCTGGAAGATCATCCGGTACCGACCTTCGCTGGCCAGAAGGGCCGTTTCCGCGCGCCGGTGCTCCAGGGCGTTGACGAAAATTTCGCCCACGGTTTGCAGGAGGGCGGTCTCGTCGTCGGTCCAGATCCGCCGGTTCCGTACGCCATCAAAACCGAGCACCCCGATCAGGTGCCCCCGACTGGCCATGGGAACCGCAATGAGGGATTGGATTCCCTGTTCCGCAAAATGCTGGCGCTCCCGCCCCGCTTCCGGGGAAAATGGCGCCATATCCGGCACATGGCAGGGCTCCAGACGGCGGAGCGTGTCATAGACCGTCGGCAGCTCCGACGGAAAGTCGATGCCCTGTAGATCCTGACGGCAGGGATGGATGGACGGGGCGCACCATTCATGGGTGTTGTCGGCGGTCCGGCCATCCTCCCGGAACAGGAAGACGTAGGCCCGGTCCGCCCTGGCGAATTCGCCGATGCGGCGCAGCGCGAGGTCGATGCCGTCGTCCACGTCTCCGGAATCGAGATTGAGAAATTGGGTCGAAATCTGGCTGGTGATTCTCTCGAATGACACCCGGTACCGCAAGGCCGCTTCGGCCCGTTTCCGATCTTTGATCTCCTGGATCAGGGAGTCCCGGGACACGGAAGTGCTGCGGAGGGCCTCCAGCATCCGGTTGATGCTCTCGGCCAGCTGGCCCAGTTCGCCGCCGGTGCGGGGCGTGAGCCGCCGGTCCCAGTCGCCCTGGGAGATGTGATGGGTTTCTTCCCGGAGATGCCGAATGGGGCGGATCAGGGTTCGGTAACTGAAGTGGAGGCCCAGGATGACGGCGGCGGCGACCGTCAGGAGGAGAATGGCGGCAAAAGCGGTGGTGAGGGACCGGAGGGGGGCGTGGGCCGTCCGAACCGGTACTTCGACGACCACCCCCCAACCGGTCTGGGAGATCCGGGAAACGGCCCCGATAACCGGCCGGTCGTGGAGGCCCCGGTACTGGTACACGCCGTGTTCGCCGTCCAGAAACCGGCGGACGGCCTGGACATCGTTCAGGCGGCGTTTTTCCAGGACCGAGGAGAGGTCTTCATGGGCGATGATGCGTCCCTGGGCATCCACGATATAGGCGTACCGGTCCCGGCCGATATGGTAGCGGGAAATCAGTTGCCAGATCCGGGCGATGTTGAGTCCCGCACAGATCACGCCGGTGACCCGATCACCCAGGTCCCGCACCGGGGCCGATATCCGGATCTGCGGGAACTGGCTGAATTCGGAGATCAGCACGTCGCTGATGTGGACCCGGCCGGCCATGGCCGCCTCGAAGGCCGGGGTGTCGGCGACATTCTCCAATTCAAACGGACGGAACGTGTAAAAGCGGGAAACCTTGCACACTTCATCCCCGTTCCGGTCGATCAGGAACAGATGGTCGAATTCCGGTTCCCGGTCCAGCAGGGCCGAGGTCCGGCGGCAGAGGTCGGGCCGGTCGTTTCCGGTCAGGTCCAGGGAGAGGCCGAAAGCGGCGAGCTGGGCCGTGGCGCGGTCGAGAGAGGCGGAGATGGTGACGGTGATCCGGTTGCCGATTTCTTCCTGGAGGTGGCGGATGGCCGATTTCTGGGATTGGATCGTCACCGAAAGGAACACCGCCGCCACGCCGCACAGGGGGACGATACCGAAGACGAACAGCAGGGTGACGATTTTTCGGGCGATGCCTTTCCGGGGAATGGGGATCATGGGTTCGGAGCGGCTCATCGATCGTCGCCCGGGGTGGACGACCACGGCAGAGGCCAGACGACCGGCCGGTCGGCGAGCCGCCACGGCCAGACGGTTCGGTAGGCCCCGTCCTGCACCTGGACGATGATGCCGCTGCCCAGGGTGTTCTGGCCGGTGTCGGGGTCGAACCGGATCCCGCCCCAGGGCATGATCGTTTCTTCCGCCGGAATGTCGGTTCTGAGGAGGGCCGCCCGGAGCCGGCCGGAGGACCGATCCCCGGCCCGGGCCACGGCGTTGGCGAGAACCCGGAATCCCGCGAAGGCCCGGGCGGAGTTCCCGGTCATATCCTTCCCATGACGGCGGCGGAACCGGTCGTTGACGGCCGCCGCAAGCGGTTTTTTCCGGCCCAGGTCCATGGACCAGACCTCGCGGCTCAGGACGCCCTCGGCATCCGGGCCCAGGGTGTCCAGAAACAGGGGACTGATGAACCCGGCGTTCATCCCCAGGATGGCTTCCGGAACGATCCCCGCCGCCCGGTATCCCTGAAGGATCGCCACCGCGTCTTCGGCATAGGAGGTCTGGAGGATGATCCCCGGCAGGGCCTTCCGGACCCGTACGATTTCCCCGCTGAAATCCTTTGCTTTGGCGTCGTAGGGGACATCGGACACCACTTCAAAGCCGTTGGCCCCGGCGAGTCGTTGCTCTTCCCGGGCCACGCTGGTGCCCCAGAGCCGGTTCTCATAGAGGAGGATCAATCGCCGGGAAAGAGGTCCCTCCCGTTTTGTTTCGAGGTCGGATAAAAAGGTGAAAAAATTGGCGGCGAAAACGGCATCGTCGGGCGTGGTCCGGAAAAACCATTTCAGGCCCCGCAGGGTGAGAAGAGGCGATGTGGAGGTGGTGTTGAGAAACGGGGTCTTCATGATCTCGGCCTGCTCGCTGGCCGCAGCGGTGACGTTGCTGTTGTAGCAGCCGATCA
This sequence comes from uncultured Desulfobacteraceae bacterium, assembly GCA_964409085.1. Taxonomy (GTDB): domain Bacteria; phylum Desulfobacterota; class Desulfobacteria; order Desulfobacterales; family JAABSP01; genus JAABTD01. The sequence goes on from CAYPCE010000107.1 coordinate 5,523, forward strand.
CCGCCGCCACGTCCTCGTTGGAAATCAGATCTCCGACCTGTCGGATCGCCTCGATTTCATCCCCTTTGGAGTCCCGGAAAAGGAGCTTGAACGTGGGGCCCGGTTGACCGGCGGTCGCCGGATCCCGGCCCGGAGGCAGGTCCATCCGGACAGCGCCGTTGACGATGTCCGCCGCCAGTTCCAGGCCGGCCCGGATGTCCTCGGCCGAAGCGGCGCCGGGTCCGGTAAAAGGGTAGACGGCGCCGATGCGGACGACCTCCGGTGCCGGCGACGGGGATTCCGCCGGACAGCCGCAGATCCCCATGGCCATGGCCGTGAGAAGCACGAGATGTAAGGCGACGCGGTTGTTCATTGGTCTCTTTCCCTGGAAAAACCGGCGGCGGCATCGCCGCTTTCGCCGGCGGGGCCGGTTGACGCGGTCGGTCTTTTCCGAACCGGTCCCGGCCCCGGTTTAGACGGATTTCCATTGATAAAATGTATCCTCTTATTTTTCAAGAGAAAGTAGGCTTGACCGTTAAACCGGTCGTCCGCGGTTTTGGGGGAGGAAACATTGAGTTGAATACAGTTTAGGGTTGATCCCCCCCTGGAATGGGAAGTACAACCGATAAAAGGGCGGCGCGGTTCGACGCGCCCGGCGAACACTCAACTATGGAGGCGACGATGAAATTAACGACCATAAGGGCGAAACTGCTGGCCGGCTTCGGGGCGATGCTGCTGTTGATGCTGGCGATTTCCCTCATTGGACTCAACCGATTGAACGGCATGAACAGCCGGCTGAACAGTCTGGCGGATGTGTCGGCGGCCAAAGTGGAGTTGGCCAGTTATATCGGCCAGCGCATTGTGGAAATCTCCAGAGCGGAAAAAAACCTCATTTTGTCGACCCGGGTGGCGGACATGGACGCCTTTGCGTCCGTTATCGATGGAAATCAGCGGGAAATCGAAGACGCCGTCGGCCGCCTCAAGGGGTTGACCGATACCGAAGGGGACGCGGTGGTGGACGAATTTTCCACCATTTGGTCGGAGTACCTCGCTGTCAACCGTCAGGTCCGGGACCTGGCGCGGCTCAATTCAAACGTCGAGGCCAAAGGGCTTTCGGACGGAGAGGGCGATCGGGCCTTCGACGCGGCCGACGATGCGTCGGCGGCCGTGGTTTCTTTTTATGAGTCGGCAACGACCGCCCGGTCCGCACTGTCGGCCGCCGCCGCCGACGCGGCCAGGGCCTGCGCGCGATTGACGGCCCACGCCGCCGCCATCCGGGATGCCGAAAAAAGCCTGCTGTTGCGCCGCCTTTCCGCCGCCGCTTCGCCGGCCGCCGGCCCGGACAGCGATCTTCCCGAAGACATGGACCCGGCGGTGGAAGCCCACCGGAAGGCGACCGCCATGGCCGACGCGGTGGTCATGGGCCTCGATCCCCTGGATACGGCCGACGGCAAGCGGTTGACCGAGGCCCTTCAGCAATCCTACGCCGCCTACAAGGCCATCAGCCAGCGGGTGACGGTCCTGGCGCTCGAAGGCAGGGGGGAAAGGGCCGGTCGCCTCTCCATGGGGGCCGGGGCCCAGCGGTATGCCTCGATGACGGCGGCTCTTGCGGCCCTGGCGGACCACGCCGAGACCGTCCGGTCGGATGCCGCCGCCGCGGCCGGGAATGCGGTCCGGGGGGCGCTGGCTGCCGAATCGATCCGGTCCCTCATGGGCAGGATCAACGCGCGGGAAAAGAATCTGATCCTGCTGACAAGCGTCGGGAAAATGGACGAGGTCGCCAAAACCATCCAGGGGCTGAAGAAAACCCTGGGCGACCAATTGCGGCGGCTGGAACGGGACGCCGATCTGGAGGCCCGGTCCCTCATCGACCCGTTCAAGACGGCCTGGGCGCGCTATCTGGAGGTCAGCGACGCCGTCATCGCCGCCAGCCGGGAAAACGGCAATTCAAGGGCCTATGATGTGTCCGCGGGCGAAGGGCGGCGCCTCTCCGACGCGGCCCTGGCGGCCATGGAGACGATCATTGCGAAAAACCAGGCCGATATGGCCGCGGACATGGCGGCCAGCGACCGGAATTTCGTCATCGCCCTGTGGGTGATGATCGGCGTGCTCGTCTTTTCCATCGTCATCGGCGCCGCCGTGGCCCGTTGGGTGATCGGCGCCATCGACAAGGGGCTGTCCAAGGCCATCGAGGTTTCCAAACGGCTGGCCGAAGGCGACATGACCGCCCAGATCGAGATCGAGAATCACGACGAGATCGGCGACCTGCTCCAGACCATGCGCTCGATGGTGCGGCGGCTTAAGGGGATCATCGCCGACGTCAACGAGGCGGCCAACAACGTGGCCGTGGGCAGCGAGTCCATGAGCGCCAGCGCCCAGCAGCTCAGCTCCACCTCCCAGTCCGTCTCCCAGGGGGCCGAAGAGCAGGCGGCGTCGGCCGAGGAGGCGTCTTCGTCCATGGAGGAGATGGCCGCCAACATCCGGCAGAACGCCGACAACGCCCTCCAGACGGAAAAACTGGCCCGGAAATCGGCTGAGGATGCTGAAAGCAGCGGCCAGACCGTCCGACAGACCGTGGAGGCCATGCGGGACATTTCGAAAAAGATCTCCATCATCGAGGAGATCGCCCGCCAGACCGACCTCCTGGCCCTCAACGCCGCCATCGAAGCGGCCCAGGCCGGGGAGCACGGAAAAGGGTTCGCGGTGGTGGCCTCGGAGGTCCGGAAGCTGTCGGAACGCAGCGCCCAGGCCGCCGGCGAGATCATGTCGGTGGCCGATTCCAGCGTGGCGGTGGCCGAACGGAGCGGTGAACTCCTGGCCAGCCTGGTGCCGGACATCCAGCGGACCTCCGAACTGGTCCAGGAGATCAGCGCGGCCAGCAACGAGCAGAACACCGGCGTCGATCAGATCAACAAGGCCATGCAGCAGCTCGACCAGGTGATCCAGCAGAACGCCTCGGCCTCGGAGGAGATGTCCTCCACCTCCGAAGAGCTGGCGGCCTCCTCCGAGGAGCTGGCCAGCCAGGCCGAGGCCATGCGGTCCGCCATGGCGTTTTTCAAGGTGGACGATTCCCTGACCGCCGCGGCCCGGAAAAAAGGCGCCGCGGCTCCGAAAGGGCGCCGGGGGACCAAGGACGCTCCGGCCCATCACGACCCTCATTCCCATGCCCACCCCGAGCCGGCGAAGGCCAAAGGGAAGACCGCCCAGGAAAAACCCGCCGCCGGCGCGCCCATCGAGATGGGGGAGGAGGAAACCGAGGCCGTCCCGGACGACGAAGATTTCGTGAAATACTAGACCCCGCGGAAACCGGAACGGATCATGGCGGACGGGGACCGGACGCCGTTGGTCGAGGGATTTGTCCTGATCCTCGTCAACGTCTTCATCATCTACTTCATCGGATTCTTCAGCCTGGTGCTGGGGCTGGCCATCGGGGTGCTGCTGCTCCTGGACCTCCACCTCCTGCTGTCGGTTTGGGGCGTCGAGTGGGAAACGCTTTCCATCACCCCGCCATTTGGCGGCGGCGCCCGGATTTTTCTGTGGGCCTGGAGCGCCCTTTTTTTCCTCTGGTGGGTTTCCCACCTTCGCTACGATTGCAGGGAAAAATCCTACAAACTGACGGCGGTGGGCCGCCTCGTCCGGCGCAGCGCCCTCTTGCTGGGCATTGTCGCGCTGGTGGCCCTGGCCGGTCTGCTGTTGCGATAAGGGACGCCGGTCAGACCGCCGACGTCAGGATGCCGCTCAATTCCGCCTCGGTGAGCGCAGTGGGGTTGCCTTTCATGCTGCTGGCCCGTTCCGCCTTGCCGACGAGATCCGGGACGTGGGCGGCCGTCAGGCCGAAGGCGGCCAGGTCGGGCAAGGGGAGATCGGCGCACAGGGTCCGCACCCACGCCGCCCCCGCTTCCGGGCCGGCGTGGGGATCACCCGTCAGCATCCGGGCCGTTTCCGCATAGCGGTCCAGCGCACCGCCCTCCGGGTTCCGCTCCCGCAACGCCCGGATGTTGGCCGCCATAACCGGCGCCAGCAGCCGCCCGCAGACCACGCCGTGGGGAACCGAAAGGGCGGCGCCGACCGGCGCGGCGAACCCGTGGACCGCCCCCAGCCCGGCGTTGGCCAGGGCCAGACCGCCGAAGAGGCTGGCCAGGGCCATGTTTTCACGCGCCGTCATGTCGTCCCCCGCCTCGCAGGCCCGCCGCAACCACCCTGCGGCCCGTTGCAGCCCCTCCCGGCAGATGCCGTCCGTCAGCGGATTGGCGTTGGCTGAAACGAACGCTTCCAGCAATTGGGTCAGGGCGTCCATGCCCGTGCTGGCGGTCGCTTCCGGCGGCAGGTCCCGGGTCAGATCAGGATCGACGGCCGCCAGCCGGGGCAGCATCAGCGGGCTCCGCATGGAGACCTTTACCTTGTGTTCCGGCGAATCGATCACCGCATTCCGGGTGACCTCGGCCCCGGTCCCGGCCGTGGTGGGCAGGGCGATGTAGGGGACCGGTCTCCGTTCCAGGGGCCGCGCCCCGCCGATGACCTCCAGGTAGTCCATCAGGTCGCCGTCGTTGGTCATGAGCGCGGCGACCACCTTGCCGGTATCCAGCACGCTGCCGCCGCCGATGCCGATCACAACATCGGCATTGAATTTCCGGGATGCTGCGACGGCGTCCAGAACGGAATTTGTCGTGGGTTCCCCAGCGACGTTGAAGGTTTCGATGGTGCTGCCGGTGAGGCGGTCCGTGAGCGGTCCCGCCCGTTCATCGGTCTTTCCGGTGACGATGAAGATGCGATTGCCGAGGGATTCGGCCTCTTTCGCAGCTTTTTGGATAGTGCCTCGACCAAAGAGGATGCGGCTGGCGGTGGCGAATTCGAATGTCATGGTTTGCGTCCTTGCATTGAGGTTGGGTTCGGCGCTGATATTCTACCGATTAAAGGCTGGACGTCAAGGACATCCACCGAAAAGCCATTGACCCGCCCTCCGATTCCCATTAATCTGCCGCACGGTGGGTGGAACGATTGGCGCCGAAACCCGAGAAACGATCCATGGCCATACAGCTTGATCTTATTGAATTCATAAAGCATTCTCATAAGCCGTCGGCGCCGGAAGATGCGGCGGCCGGTCCTGAAGCGGACGCCGGCGCCCCTCCCGACCACGGCTTCGAGACCGACGTGACCCGGGCCGTCCATTCGGCCCTGATCATGCGGCCCATCTATGAGCTGGACGCCCGCCGGTTCCGGCTCAGCGAAACCGACGACCGGCAGGCGGCGTGGGAGGGGGTGGACGTGCTGTGGATCGCCTTCGCCGTCCTGGACGTGATTTCGGAGCTGACCGAATACGGAGCCGGCGCGACCCGGAAAGAAGTGCTGGAAAAGATTCTGCCCCTGGCCCGGCGGCAGGCCGATGCCTGCGGGGCGGACGTGACCAGGGAGGGGCTTTCCGAGGTGCTGAACAAGGTCTTCGATCATCTGGTCAACCGGGAGAACCGGTACCTGCCCTTCGAATACGCCTATTTCGACGGGGCGTCGGGCCGCTACCGGACCCGGCGGTTCTGGCTCGTCAAGACGGTTTACACGGGCGAGGGCCGCGAGGCCCTGTTCGCCCTCACCGACGAGGGATATGCCGCCTATTTCGGCCTCCACGAAACCGGGGCCCTCGACGCCGCGGCCATCGGCAACCTCCGGATCAAGCTGCTCATCGAGCGGGGCAATGTGGACGACGCCATCTCCGTGGCCGACGGCAACCGGAAGCAATGCGCCCGCAAGGCCCGGGAGGTCCGCGACACCCGCCGGGCCATCCAGCGCAACATCCATTCGGTGGATTTCAACGGGGTCCACGCCCTGGCCGAGGAGGGCGTCGACCAGGCAACGGACATCCAGAAGGAGGGGGGGCGCCTCCACAACATGGTCATCGAAAACCTCCTGGCCGCGAAGGGCGAGCGGAACCGGGCCAAACTCCACCGCCTGGCCGAGCTGCTGGAGCGGCTCAACAACGGGCTGATGACGCTGTCCGGAGAACTCCAGCGGCTCCCGGAGGATTATCACAAGCACAGCCACAAACTCTTCCGCCGCCGCCGTCTCGGGGCCTTTCCGCCCATGGAGGCGGTCATGGCCCGGATCTGCCGCCTCGCGGAGACCGACGCCGTCGATGTGGGCCGGGAGTTCATCGCCCGCATGGACCCGCCGGCGCGGCGGCCGCTCTTCGACCCGGCCGCCGTCATTGAAGCCTGCGACCGGGCCCTGGAGCGCCAGAACGTCCCCGGCGACCGGAAGGGGACGGTGCTGGAGGTGGACGGCCGTCCCATCGAGCGGTTCGTTTCAGAACTGGACGACGCCGTCATGCGCGCCGCCTTCGAGACCCTCCGTGAGACCGTCCACCGGAAGGGGGAGATCCGGCTGAGCGACCTGCTGGCCCGGGCCTCCGCCGCCGGAAACGGCGACCGGTTCCCAGTGGCCGTGGCCATGGCCGTGTTCCAATGCCTCGTGGACCGCCGGGTCTCGGAAAAGCACCGGATAAAAGTCGATCTCCCCGACCCCGAGCAGCGCATCGCCGTCGACCTGTCGGCGGGGCGGCGGTACCGGGGGCATGAGTTGCGGCTGGTGTTCCGGTTTTCCGGAGGGCAAAATCGATAAATAGTCTTTTGGGTGGACGAGGTGGACACAGTGGACCGGTGGACGGGCGCGGCGAATGTTTTGTGGAACTGAAAAGGCCCCTATGTCCACTTCGTCCACATAGTCCACTTCGTCCACCTCGTCCACAAGACAGAAATTTTACCGTCAATGCATAAAGATTCCATCATGACCACCGACACCCTCTACGAAGCCAACCGCCTGATCTACCTGAGCCTGGCCCACTCCAGCGGCAACAAGCGGATCGTGGCCCAGAACA
>CAYPCE010000108.1:0-12180 GCA_964409085.1 uncultured Desulfobacteraceae bacterium
CGCTTCTGCCATCCCGCCACGTTTTTCAGATCGTCTTCCGTCACGATGGCGCCGTCCAGTTTCCGGAGCAGGTTTTCCACCAGGATGCGGATGGAAAAGGGGAGCCGGCCGAGATCGGCAATCCCCTCTTTTTCAAGTTGTCGGATATCGTACAGGGTGCAGGTCTTCCCCTTGACCGTGACCGACCGGGTATAGGCGTTTTTGTCCATGGATTCACCTCCTTGGGATCGGGTTGGGTTGGTTTGCGTTTGCCGGTTTATTATAATCCGGGATTTCAGCGGATGCCAATTCATTTCCCCGCTCCCCCGTCGCACGGCCCGATTCGGGTCCGCGCAGGAAACTGACCGCCACGCCGATGCCGGCCGCCAGGGACCCGGCCAGCATGGCCAACCGATAGGCGGTCATGAATATCGGTTCCAGGGACGGGGTGTAGGCCGCGAACCCTTCTCCCCCGGACAGGTCGTAGAAGACGCTGTTGAAGAGAGTGCCGGCCAGGGCGATGCCCGACACCATCCCCAGGTTGCGGGCCGCCGCGATTGTGGCGGCCGCGACCCCCATCTGTTTTCTGGGCACGGCGTCCATGATGGCCGCGGTGTTGGGCGCGATAAAGACCGCGGTGCCGATCCCCGCCAGGGCCATTCGCCATCCCACACCGAGGTCGGTGCTCCCCGGCGTCAACTCGGACAACCCGTAAAGGGCCGCAGCGAGAATGGCCATGCCGAGCGTGCACAGGGCGCGGGACCCCAGGTGATCGGAGAGGTAACCCGAGACCGGGGAGATGGCGAACAGGCAGATGAAGGGCGTTACCATGAGATGACCGGTGTGGCTCACGCTGCGGCCGGCCGGGTGCATGAGAAAGAAGGGCATCAGAAACACCATGGTAAACAGCCCCATGAAAAGGATCATGGCGGAGGCCAGGGGCAGGGTGAAGAGCCGGATGGTCAGCAGGGACGGTGCCAGAATGGGCGGATCGACGCGGCGTTCGATCACCGCCAGTCCGCATACCGCTGTCAGGGAAACGCCGGTCAACAGCAGGATGGCCGGCGACCCGTACCCCCAGTCGTAAGCATGGGAGATGGCCACCAGCGCCGGCCCCAGGGCCAGAACCAGGAGAATGGCCCCGGCCCAGTCGAAGGGCTCGGGGCGGACCTCGTCCGTGGGACCGCCCCGGAGAATCCGGCCCGCGATCCCGCCGGTGAGGAGTCCGATGGGGATGTTAATGTAGAAGATCACCTGCCAGGAGGCCAGATGGAGGATCCATCCCCCCAGCGCCGGGCCCAGGGTGAGGCCGGAGGCCACCACGGCCCCCACCATGCCGAGGGCCCTTCCCCGTTCGGTCGGCGGAAAGGTGTCGGCCACCAGGGCCGGCGTGCAGGCCATGATCATGGCGGCCCCGACCCCCTGGAACGCCCGGGCGCCAATGAGAACGGCGGCGGAAGGCGCTATGCCACACAACAGCGATCCGGCCGAAAAGACCATCAAGCCGCGGCTGTAGACCCACCGGCGGCCCTTGATGTCGCTCAGGCGGCCGAAGCTGAGCAGCAGGGAAGAGACGGTCAGCAGATAGATCATCATGACCCACTCGATGGTGGCCATGTCCGAGTCGAGTTCCGCCATGATGGTGGGAAGGGCGACATTGACGATGCTGCCGTCCAGCGTGGACATGAAAATGCCGATGGCGACCAGAAGGAAGACCACCCACTTGTGGGGCGCGTGAGGAGCATTGTCCATAATTTTATTTAACATCGGTTGGTTAAAAAGGCAAGGAATCTCCCCCCACCACAGACCAAAGTGTAAAAAGCGGTTGCGCAATCGCCTGCCATATCTTATGATAATGGGACATGGCTTTGCGGATGATCTGCATCCGGTTTGTCAGCATTCAAGGAGGGCAGTGTGACAGGAGAACGGGGAGGCACCAGCGGCATCATCAAATCCCGGTTCCGGATGATAGGGGAAGGGACGATCGATCAGGAGGATATCTCTCATTTGAGCGAGGACAACATCCGGGCCTTTTTGACCATATCCGACCCGGATGGATGGCCGGCGGAGATTACGCACCTGAAAAAATACATCACAGACGAGACGGTCGCCTGATGATGCCACCGCCGGACCGCGGAAAATGGGAGAAGATGGATGGATGTTGAACAGGAATTGACGGCCGATGAACACCGGTTTCTTCGGGCCCTGCATGGCCAACTGGGCGGCGATACCGGCGGCAGCGCCTCCATGTTCGACGTGGGGGATGCGTTGGGAATGGACCGGGCCACGGCATCCCGTACGGCTGAAAACCTGATGGGGTGGGATCTGGTGGAAGTCCGGACGCTCTCCGGGGCCATTGGGATCACCCCGGGCGGCACCGAACTCATCGACGGGTCGGGTGACGATACCCCCGCCGGACTGGGCGAGACCCCGGTAATCGGCGATGAGGCCCGTCAACGGGTGGACGCGGTGACGGCGACCCTGAAAAGCCGGGTCGGTGACATGGGGCTCGGATTCGATGCCTTGTCCGAAGTGACGGCCGATCTCAAGACCATCGATGCCCAGCTCGCTTCGCCGAAGCCCAAAACGGCCATTCTCCGGGCCTGCCTGGAGTCCATTGCGGACGGGATGGACGGAACCGGGGCTCCGGACCTGATCGAACAGGTAAGGGGACTGGCCGGCGCCTAGCGAAGACGGGTGAAGCCGTGTTTCCGGGACGGCTCCGGAGATCATCCTCCGAAACAGGTGCTCAGGCCGACCGCCGAGTGGAAAGATGCGATGGTACCGAAAAAAGCGTTCATCAACAGGAATAATCAGGCCACTTTCGTCTGTCCCTCCTGCGGGGATGCCAAAGTTGTCGATGTAAGCCAGTTTCTGGCGATCAAGAAACCGGTCCGGTTCAAGCGGAAATGCCGTTGCGGGCAGATCACGCCGTTTCTGCTGGAACGGCGGCAATACTATCGAAAACCGGTGGACATTCCGGGGACCTGCCGGATTCTGAAAAGCAATACGGAAATCCCTGTGCGCATCCGGGACCTTTCCCGGTCCGGGTTGAAGATCGATCTGATCGGGGATGCCCCTCTGGCGCTGGAGGACAAACTCTTCGTGGAATTCCGGTTGGACAACAAACAACGGACCCTTATTCAGCGGGAGGTGATCATCCGGAAAATATTCGGATTGAGCCTGGGAACGGAATTTACCTCCCGGGACCCCAACAATCCCATCGACAAGGCCTATGACCTGGCCATCGGGTTTTACACGTTCAGCTGACCCGACCCTGTTCGGGCACCCCATTGAAACGGCCCCCCTCTCCTCCCCTACCCCCCTACTCCCCTGCGGCTCAGGAAAAAGCAGGTGACAGCTTCCCAAACGGTTGAAACCAATGGACGGCGGGAATGGTCGTCAGCCGGCCCGGAGCCGTCCGCTCCGACAAATGGTACCGGCCTGTCTTTATCGGTCATTATCCCGGTGTTGAATGAAACCCGCCGCATCAACGATACGCTCCGGCGGCTTTTCAACGGGATGACGGGTCCACCCGCTGAGGTCATTGTCGTGGATGGAGACCCTGGCGGCACTACACTGCGCGCGATAACGGACCCGAGGGTCTTTGGCTTCCTCTCGCCCGTGGGCCGCGGGCGGCAAATGAACGCCGGTGCCGCCCATGCCAGAGGGGATATCCTGTTGTTCCTCCATGCCGACACCACCCTGCCACCGGCGGGGATGGCGGCCATCCGGGGGGCGTTGAGGGGATCCGATGCCGTGGGCGGGGCCTTCGAACTGGGCATCGATTCCCGGCGGCCGCTGATTCGGCTTATCGAACGGGTGGGCGCGATGCGGTCCCGGATGACCCGCATCCCCTACGGCGATCAGGCCATCTTTCTCCGGCGCGGCCGGTTTTTGGCCCTTGGTGGTTTCGCCGACATCCCCCTCATGGAAGATGTGGACCTGATGCGCCGAATCAGACAGCGACGGTGGCCCATCGTCATCCTGCCCCAAAAGGCCAGCACGTCGGCCCGGCGGTGGGAACAGGAAGGGGCACTGTACGGGACCTTGAGGAACTGGGGGATGATGATCCTTTACCTCATGGGGGTCCCGCCGGATCGGCTGGTCCGATTTTACCGGCAGGGAAAGTGAAATATCCCTTTACAATCCTGTAGTACTATGAAAATAGTAACGGTTCGCCGGGCATTGGGGACCACTCAAACGGGGGGAACCAATACCTGAAATGTTCCCCGTGAAACAGCCCCTCGGCCGGTGAAGGAAACGCACCCCCGGTGGCTCGAACACTGAAACCGATCGATTCCGGATGGTACTGCCGATGAACGCGCCATACGTATTGAAATCGCCGAACGGACGGAACGACAATGCGACGTCGATTCGGGAGATGTTTGAAGAACGGGAACGCGGGTTTATTGCCGCCTGCGGATGCTTGAGTGCCGAATCCAGAGGGCGGGAACGGATCGAACCGCCCTGCCCCATTCGCACCGCGTTCCAGGTGGACCGGGACCGCATCCTCTATTCCAACGCGTTCCGGCGCCTGAAACACAAAACCCAGGTCTTTCTTTCGCCCTTGGGGGACCAGTACCGGACCCGGTTGACCCATACCCTGGAGGTCGCGCAAATTGCCCGGACAGCGGCCCGGGCCATGCGCCTCAATGAGGATCTCGCCGAAGCCATCGCCATGGGCCACGATTTGGGGCATACCCCTTTCGGTCACAGCGGAGAGAGCGCCTTAAAGGAAATTTTCTCCGGTGCCTTTGCCCACAATGAGCAGAGTCTGCGGGTGGTGGATCTCCTGGAGAAAAAGGGCGCGGGGCTCAACCTGACATGGGAGGTACGGGACGGCATTCTGAAGCATTCCAAAGGGTACGGAAAGATCATACCGGATGACCCGAACGCACAGCCCGCCACCGTGGAGGGGCGGATCGTGCGGGTGGCCGACATCATGGCGTATCTGAACCATGATCTCGACGACGCCATCCGGAGCGGTGTGATCCAGGAAGATCAAGTCCCGGACAGTTGTACCATCATCCTGGGGCGGACCCATTCGGAACGGGCCACCACCATGATCCATGATCTGATTTTCACCAGCCACATGGACGGTGACGGTTTCCAGCTGGACATGAGCGAACGGGTGTATGGCGCCATGACCCAGCTGCGCCATTTCCTCTATGAAAACGTCTACCGGGCCCCCCAGGTCCACGAGGAATTCGTCAAGGCCAAGAAGATCCTCTCGGACCTGTACGGATATTTCATGGTGGAGCCGAAGATGCTCGAAGAGGAATTGGAGAACATGGAGATGCAACCGTACGCCAGCAACGCCCTCCCCCACCAGCGGATCGTCGCAGATTTTATCGCCTCCATGACCGACCGGTACGCCCTCGACCTCTACACCACTCTATTTCTTCCGTCCCCGCTTGTCTGAAGGAGCGGAAGGGCAGCGTCCCCGAACCGGCCGCATACCGGGAGGAGAGGTACACTTCTACCGCCCCCTGCCGTAGGGCCGGACCACCTGGCGGATCCGGCCGGACATCACCGTTTCCCAGAAGGTTTCCGCCAACCGCTCGCCCATTTCAGCGACCTTCTGCCAGTAGGCGATCCGCTGCCGATCCTGACCGGAAAACCGCCAGAAATCGTCCCGGTCGGGGATTTTACCATAGGGCAAAAGGTCCAGGAACCTGTCGGAGGGGGAGATGAGCAGGGTATGATCCAGATAGGAAGGTTGCCGCCAAGGCAGATGCTTGTCCAGCCAACCGGGAATGATCCGGTGGGTATAATGGGGAAAGAGAACCAGGCCACCCTTCAGGGTGTACGGAAGGTCCATGTGGTAGTCGATCACCCCGCCGTCCCGGTAGGTGCCCTGGGGCGCCTGGGGGATCCGACGGACACCGGCCATCAGCAGGGGGATGGAACCGGACGCCAGGAGGGCGGGACGCAGATTCGAGCGGGTCAGGGAGACCCGGCGGGTGGGAAGCCCGTCGGCCGACGATAACGGCGGGACAACGCGGGGATCGTGGAAAACGACCCGATCGAAAAAGAACCCCAGGAATTTCCGACACAGGGCATTGGCGGCAATGGCCGCGACCATTCCCGCCCCTTGCAGATAGACGGCCTCATGAGCGGTGATCGCGTGTCGGCACCGCACCGTCATGACGTGGAGGCGAAGGAACGGATGATGGAGGATCTCTTCCCGTCCCGTTTCACCTGTCAGGGTTTGCAGGATATGCCATCCCTGGCGGCTGACTTCCGCCGGCGTCGGCTTCTGATCGTACTGCTGGTGAATATAGGCGGATGCGAAGCGATGAATCGCCGATGACGGATCGGACTGGGCAACGGCGGCAAAGCGCCATGCACCGGAAGAAGACCCCATGAGATGGAGGGGGGAGGTCCGGTTTGGCAGCCAGCGGGTGAACAGCATCCGATCCAACCGGCTGAGGACCAACCATTTGGGACCCCCGGCGGCCCCGGCGATGACCGTGATATCTGCGGGATCGAGTCCCCCGTCCCGTATCCGGTTCAGGGCGGCCCGGCCGGCCTGGAAATCGAGCATACCGTCACTCCGAACGAACCCGGCCCTGTCATGGCCGGTCTAACATGGGATTCGACGATTATATGAGGTGTACAGAACCCAAAAGCGGGGCCCCGGACGGGAAACGCCGGCCCTCGATCCGCCCCGTCGGGAAGGGGCGGATTCGGGCGATCGCTTTCCGGGACCGGTTTCGGCCCCCGGGGTGACATAAGGAGCCGAAACCGGACCGGATCAGGTTTCGTCGTCCACGTCGAGGGATTCATCCTCCGCGATTTTCAACGGTGAGTTGACGGGATCGATGGATTCGGAATCCTCGAACTCGTCCTCCAGATCGTCTTCCAGAAGCTCATCCAGGTCGTCGGAGCCGTCCTCCATTTCCTCCATCAATTCCTCTTCCGCTTCGATCTCTTCTGCGAGGATCACCTGGTCGTCGAAAAAGACATCCACCGAGGATTCCGATTGTTCGGCGCTGTAGAGGGCGATGATGGCCTCCGCCAACCGCTCGGCGTAGGTCCGGGGCGGGTAGAGGTTAACGGTATGAATAGCGCCCGCCACTTTCCCCACACCGCCGTTGATCGCCTCGCGGATCGCGTTTCCGGCGTACGTCTGTTCACACAGCAGCGAGAGCATCTCTTTGTCGAGTTCGGCGAACTCGCTGATGGTCATGGTTTCTTCCGCTTCGTTCTTGGTGATCGTGTATTTTTGCTTCATGGATTCACTCCTCTTCGGGTTGGCTCGAGCCCCGCCTATCGCTTCGTTGCGCCCTCTTTTTCCAGCAGATCCCGGTACCAGCAGGAAAATTCATACATGCCCCGATACCGGTCGTCATCGTTGATCAGGCCCAGGGCCAGTTCGAGGACCCCACTCCCATACTGGGTGCTGTAGTTGTCGAACGGGAGACTCTGGAGAAATTCCCTCACCAGCATTTTTGTTGTCCGGCGGGTCGGGTCCCGTCGGATATCAATGGGGTCCTTGGGCTCGGAAAAGGGGTCCCATTTCTCATAGCCCTTTTTGAGGACATGTTTTCGCCGTCGGTCCGACATGCTGTCGAGGACCGCGCGCTTCCGTGCTTCGATCTCTTCCGGTGAAAATTCATTCATCCCTTTTCTCCTCCGGGCTGCCGGTATCCGCATCTCCGGTTTTCAGCCCCAGATACGTTGCGTCGTAGACCGTCAAGAGGGCCATGGAGAGCGGCACCAGAACGTCCGCCATCTGTTTGTGACGGGTCGGTAGGGAGGCGACCAGCCGCTGGGAAATATCGATCAGCTTGTCGTGGATCGCATCCATGTTCACGGTGGGGTAGGGCTCCCCGGGCGAAAACCCGGAGAGTCCACAGGTGTGGCCTTTACCGCCGATGGCCGTCGGGATGCCGTAGAGCCGACAGGTGATGGGGCGAAACACATACAAATCACACCGGTTGTCCTCGTTCAACAAGGGACAGCGGACCCGTTGTTCTGCGACCCGGTCGAGAATGGTCTCCTGGCCTTCCCCGGCTTCCATGCGCTTGTATGCATCGCGTTTGATTTTGTAGGTTTGCCGATCCGCTACATTCAGTTTCTCGGTGAGGGCGGCCCGGGTCGGTTCGTCGAAATGACGGTGGAACTGATGGTTGACATAGAGCGCCTCCACCAGGGTCAGATCGAACAGGGCGTGGCAGCAGTCCGCGCATCCGATCTCGCAACGGACACACTCTCCGTACTCTTCCTGGACACGCTGGAAGGTGGCATCCACCACCTGACGCAGCGCCTCATACTCGCTGAAGAAGGGCTCAAAATCGATGTCCATGGTGATTGATCCTTTGTGAAATAAATGCATTGCGCCACAATGTTCCACGTGGAACATTGTGGTGGTCATTTGCCGATGCAGAACTGGTGAAAAATCTGGTCCAGGATTTCGGGCCTGGTGGTATCACCGATCACGTCGCCAACGGCCCGGTACGCCTCTTGAAAGTCAATGGCGATCAGTTCGGGCGGTAGGTCGGCGGATATGCCCGATGCGGCCCGGTGCAACGCCGCCAGCGCAAGAGACAATTGCTGCTGCTGGCGAACGTTGGGAAGCATGGAGGTTTCGTCGGGAAGCCGCCCGATGGCGATATCGTGGATCGCCCCCCGGAGTTCATCGATCCCGTCTCCCAAAAGGGCCGAGGTTTCCACCAGATGGGACCGGTGCCATTCATTCGGAACTCGAAGCGGCGGTACGCCCTGGACCCGATCCCACTTGTTGGTAACGATAATGCGCTCCTTGTCTTGGGTCAAACCGTGGGCGGCCACATCTTCGGGGGTGAGCGGTTCAGCGCCGTCGAGCACCAGCAGAATCCCATCCGCGTCTGCGATGGATTGGCGGGCTTTTTCGACCCCGATGGACTCCACCGGATCATCGGACGAGTGGAGCCCGGCCGTATCCAGCAAGGTGATGGCCACGCCGTCGATCCCGAACGATGCTTCGATCACATCCCGGGTCGTGCCAGGGATGGGGGTGACAATGGCCCGTTCGGTGGAGAGGAGGGCGTTCATCAGGCACGATTTGCCGACATTGGGGCGTCCGATCACGGCCAGCCGGAATCCGTCCCGTAACAACCGGGCGGATTCCCCTCCGCGGCACAGATCGGCCAGCGGCCGGATGGCGCCGGCTTCGAGCGTTTCGGTCAGGGATGCCGGAGAGGTCTCTCCGGCCATGTCCGGGGAAAAATCAATGGCGGCTTCGATATGGGTCAGCAGGTGCCGGATTACGGCCCGCACGGCTGTCAGGTGGCTGCCCATGGCGCCATGAAGTTGACCGGCGGCCGCGGTTAGCGCCTGCTCCGACCGGGCATTGATCAGGTCGATGACCGCCTCGGCCTGGGTCAGATCGATGCGACCGCTGAGAAAGGCCCGACGCGTAAACTCTCCGGGCTCGGCCAGGCGGGCACCGGCGGCCAGCACGGCTTCCAGTATGGCCCGCAGGCCGGTCTGCCCAGCGTGAGCCTGGATCTCCACTACATCCTCCCGGGTATAGGAGCGGGGGGCCCGCATCACGGCCAGCAGCACTTCGTCGATAATCCGGTCCGACGCCGGCGACAGGATGTGGCCGTGATACAGACGGTGGGACTCGATCGCTTCGGTGGAGCGGTTGCCGGAGCGGCGGAAAAGCCGGCTCGCGATGGGGATGGCCCAGTGGCCCGAGACCCGGATGATGCCGATCCCGCCGCTTCCCGGGGGCGTGGCAATGGCCGCTATGGTGTCCATAACCCCATGTCACGCGTTTTTCTTTTTACGTCCCTTTTTTTTGGGAAAGATGACCAGTTTCCGGTAAAACCCGTCGCCTAAGCTCTGGGTCCGGACGGCGTCGTCGTCCCGTAAAGAGAGATGAACGATGCGCCGGTCATGGGAATTGAGTTGCCCCAGGGTCACCGGTTTGCCGGTCCGCTTGGCTTTGTTGGAGAGTTTGCCGGCGAGTTCCTCTAACCGGTTGCGCCGGCCGTCTATATAGCCTTCGATGTCGACCTGGACACGGATGCGGTGGGCCGCGTTCTTGTTGACGATTTTTTCGATCAGGTACTGGATGGCTTCCAGGGTCTGGCCCCGGCGGCCGATAAGCACACCGGCGTTCCCGCCCTTGACGTCGAAGAGCACCCGTTCCGGATCTTTTTGGACCACCACTTCGGCGTCTTGGGTGATCGAACCGATGATCTGCTGCAAGGCTTCGGCTCCTTTTTCCAGGGCCGCTTCGGAATCGCTGCCGGGCGGAAAGGGGGCCTCGGGGGGTGCTGGTTCGGCCGGGTTGTCCGGCGAGGGCCCGGTGTCGGCAGGGGAGGGGAGGGCTGAATCGGAAGTGGCCTCGGGAGGTGCAGACGGTGTCGGAGGGGTCGCTTCCGCCGGCGGTTCAGGATCGGCGGAGGCGGGCGGTTCTCCGGTATCCGCCGTTTCAAACGTCTCCTCCATCAGCGAAGAGATGGTATCGGCGATTTCTTCCTGCTCTGTTTTGTCCGCCTCGGCGGTCGGGGGGGCGGCAGCAGGGGCCTGGCGGGGTTCGTCATCGGTCGGCTTCGGCTCAGGCTTTCCGCTCCGTTTTTTGTTCGGCTTTTTGTTGCCGGGCAGCGTGACCCGGATGCGGGCTTTTTTGGCGCCGACCAGGCCGAAGATGCCGCTAGAGCCATAGGAAATGACATCGTATTTGAGTTTGTCTTTGGGGATATTGAGTTCTTGGCTTGCCCTTTCAACGGCGTTTTCCACTTGCTTGTCCTCGAATTCCAGAAAATGCGCCATGGGATAAAACCTCCCTCGCTAAGACTTTTTCTTTGAGATGTAGGTCTGCTGTGCGATCGACAGGACGTTGTTGACGAGCCAGTACAGCACGAGTCCGGACGGGAAATTGATGAAGATAAAGGTAAAGACGATCGGCAGAAACATCATCATTTTGGCCTGGGACGGGTCGCCCGGGGGCGGTGACATCTTTTGTTGCAGAAACATGGTGGCGCCCATGACGACGGTCAGCACCGGAATGCCGTAGGGCGGCTCCATCAGCGGGATATAGCCGACATCGAAGTTGAACAGGCGGTCCGGGGCCGACAAATCGTTGATCCACCCAACGAAAGGCGCGTGTCGAAGTTCGATGGCCCCGTACAGCATTCTGTAAAAGGCGATGAAGACCGGAATTTGAAGGACCATGGGAAGGCAGCCGCCCATGGGATTGATCTTGTACGTTTTGTACAAGCTCATCAGTTCCTCGTTCATCTTTTTCTTGTCGTCCTTATATTTCTCCCGGATTTTGGCCATTTCAGGCTGGAGCTTTTTCATCTCGTTCATCGATTTGTAGCCCTTATTCCCCAAAGGCCACAGAATGACTTTAACGAGAATGGTGAGGATGATGATGGCGATTCCGTAGTTGGGAATGATTCCGTACAGAAAATTCATTAGCCGGAGGAAAGGTTTGGCCAGGATGTCAAACCAGCCGAAGTCGATGGCCAGGTCCAGTTCGTTGTTGAGGCCGGAGAGGATTTTCAAACTTTTGGGCCCGAAATACAGATCGAACTGGAACGTTTCGGTGCCGTTGGACGGAATGGGCCGGGCCGGGGACACATATTGATTTTCGATGATGCCGGCCGGGGTTTTGTCCAGGCGGATGCGGGCGGATTCGGCATTTCGGGGGATCAGGGCGGAAAGGAAATATTGCTTTTCCATGGCGGCCCATTGAATGTCGCCGGAGAAAGGGCCTTCTTCCGGAACATCCTTGGGTCGGATCTGCTCCAGGGAATGGTCGATCAGCACGCTGGGTCCTTCAAACGCGTAGCGGGCGGAGGCGCTCTCATCGGCCGCGGTGAGGGTGACCACCATGGGATCCCGTAGTGTGACGGTGGAGCGGTTGTTGACGCGGACGGTATACCCGATGAGGTAGGTGTCGGGGGAAAAGGCGAAGGATTTTTCCACGACGATGCCGTCGGGCGACGTCCAGGTGAACCGGAGGGTGCGGGGGGCATCGGACAGCGCGACGCTTCTTTGTCCGGTGTCGGCCTGAAAGATCGCGTTTTCCATGTCCCGGGCGGCCCCGCCGGCGAAATCGGTCAAAAGGGTGGCGCCGACAGACTCCGGAATCAATTCCTTCATGGGGGCGGTTTTTTCAACCGATTCCCGATAGTTTTTCAGGACGCAACTCGTCAACACCGCCCCCTGTTCGGAAAGGGTCATCCGGTACAA
>CAYPCE010000109.1:0-12124 GCA_964409085.1 uncultured Desulfobacteraceae bacterium
CGATTTCCCGTGATCTCTGAACTCAATAAAACACAAGCGTTATCAAAAATGAAAGGTGTCATCTGCTTGCTGTTCATACGGCCGGTTGAGTTTGTTAGAGAATTGACCACCAAACTTTATGAAATATTTGTTGAAACGGTAGAACCAATCAGACCTGGAAGAAAATATCCGAGAACACAAGGGGTTCAGAGAAAGAGGTTCTACCCATGCTACAAACCGATCCGTTAATTCAATGACATTGAGTGATAGGGGGTAAGTCTGCTAGGTTAAAGAGAAAGGGAGAGGGGATGGCAGCAGGCAGTTAAAAGGGTCGCCCAAACCGAAGGAGACCCTTTCAACCGCTAAGCATAATTATTTATATGGTAAATTCCGAATAAGCTCCCTGTCGTCCTCTGGAAACCGCGATGTCCTGATATCTTGGACCTCCGATTCATACGACATAGAGTTGATGGGGGTAATCGTAGTCCCATCCAATTCGAAAACTGTCCAGAGCGTTCCCCCTCTATTGGTGGGAACATTGAAAGTCCTTACCAGACGATCCCCTTGGTAAACCTTAACTTGGGCACCAGAATTAGACAATGCATTGCTGTCGAAGCTATCTCGATTTGTATAATCATGGACTGAAAATCTATAAACACCATCTGTTTGTTGATAAATGGTCGTTGTTTCAGGACCAAAGCTGTAAATATCATCAAGATCGAGTTTTGCGTGATCAGGCCAAGGACTGCCTTGGCAGGTCACATGACCAGGACACAATTCTGCGTAGTAATAAAATAAATGAAATCTTTCTTCGTTCTCTAACGGACCAGTCAAATGGGAGTCCAAATCTTCGGGTGTCTCTCCCCAAGTGAGCACTATTCGAGTTTCACCCGAGGCTAAAATCGGAGTCATCGTCCCATCTTGGTCCTCCGTTTGTTGCCCACCAATGCAGTACACGGTAAAACTTGCATTTGAATACCCCTCACTTGAAACTATGGCCGTATAGTACCCAACATCCAAATCAGTTATAACGTAATCCCCATTTGTGTCCGTTACGGTGGAGGCAACTATTTCTCCTTCTTGCACGTTTATTCCCTCTCTCAGATTGAGGTCAACGCCCGGTATGGTTTCGCCCGTCAATGCGTTTACGATTGTGCCGCTGATATCGCCTAATCCGGAATATACTTCATCAATCTGGAGAACCGGTTCAAGGAAGATATTTTCATTCGGCAGAACGGATATATTGTCATACCTTGCTTCAATATATCCCGTAATTAAGAATATGAAATCATACTGTCCTTCTTCTAGCTCAAATGAATATTCACCATTTGAACCCGTCCTGGTATCTTGGATCAGGATTCCCCCCTCAAATGCTTCGACGGTAACGCCCTCGAGGAATTCTAACGTGACTGCATCCCTGACTGTGCCGGAAACTTCGGATACTTCCTCATCATCTGTATCGGATACTTCCCCATCATCTGTGGGTGTTTCTGTTTCATCACCAATTGATTCAATGTTTGATGATGTGCTGTCGCTGTCGTCACAGCCTGCAACTGCGAATACTAAAAACAGCATGGCAGCTACCAAGATAAAAACTCTTGCCCATTCATTCCGCATCGTGATTTCTCCTTTTTTCGATTAGATTTATTGTCCGCAAAATACCTTGCTATCACCTCCCCCCACTTTTTTCCATCATTATTTGGAGCTGTCCATCAATTAGCTTCAGCTGCAAAATCACTTCAAATTCATTTACATTTATAAACTTGAAGGAAGTGACCAGTTGTATTTGTAATTTTATATATCTCGCAAACGCTTTCTATGGTGGATTACCTAAGATAGCTATCTTTTGTCAAGGCAAAAAATATATTTTCGATCACTGTACGTTACGAAAATTTTTAAAATACTAAAGCGGGCTTCGCCCGCAACCCAATGCTCTTGATATTTTCAAAGTTAGGTATCCGAAATCTGGTTAAAATCCCTCTCAATTTCTTTAGGTTAGCATGCGGCAGAAATATTTTCTTGTCTTTTTCGGCAATCCTTGAGGAATAAGTCACTATTGAAAACCGCCTGCACTGGGTCCGCGACGTTACGTTCGATGAAGACCGTTGCCGCATTCGCACAGGGTATGGCGCTCAAAACATGGCCTGCATCCGCAATTTGGCCATTTCAATGCTGAGAATGGCCGGTGCGCGTTATATTCCACCAGCCTGCCGGGCATGCACAAGGCTTGGAATCGGGGTGTTAAGGCTCATCGGGATTCAGGTGGGACTTTGACGGGGCCGTGGATGGATTCCCGCCGCCTCTGGCATTCAGTGACCATCTCTGGTATACTCCCTCGTGATCCTCGGGGTGAAATCCCTTTTCTGACCAACCCACACCTTGGAGATGGATGTGCCTATGGAACCCTACCGTTTCAACAACAAACGGATGTTGATTACCGGCGCCACCGGCGGTCTGGGTGTCGGCCTCACCTTGAAACTGGCGGACATGGGGGCGCGGCTGATCCTCACGGCCCGGTCCGAAACGGCCCTCTCGGAATTGCGCGGCCGTCTGGGAAGGGATGCCGAAGCGGTCGTGCTCCCCGCCGATCTGAGCCGCCCCGGTGAAGCGGCGGATCTGGCCCGGCGGGCGGAAGCGGTCTTCGACGGCGTGGACGTTCTCTTCAACAATGCGGGCGTCGGGTATTTCGCCCTCATGGAGGAGGCTACCGAGGAGAACATCCGATACCTGTTCGAATTGAACACCCTGTCCCCCATCCGGCTGATCCAGGCCCTCCTGCCCGGCATGAAACGGCGGTGCGAGGGGCGGATCATCAACATCATCTCGGCGGGCGCCAAGGTGCCGATTCCCAGCGCCGGGGTCTACGGCGGCAGCAAGGCGGCCCTGTCGGCCATGGCCGACACCCTGCGGCTGGAGCTGGAACCGACCCGCATCGAGGTGGTCAACATTTACCCGGGCACCGCCGACACCGCCTTCGAGGAAAACGCCCTCCGGGAGAACCAGCGGCCGGGCCTGTGCCCCACGGACCGCTGCGGTGCGCCGCGAAGCGAAATGGCGGTGGAGATCCTGGACGCCGCCGCCGGGCCGTCCGGCGAGGTGTGGCTGGAGCGCCAGGGCAAGTTCTATTCCGTGGCGGCCCTGCTCTTCCCCGGTCTCGTGGACCGGCGGATGGCCGGTCTGCGGGACCAGGCCGTGAAACGGGAGCGACGGAAGCCCCGGAAGTGGCGGCTCATCCAGCTCGAATCGGCCATCGCCTGCAACCTCCGGTGCGTCATGTGCCCGTGGCCGGAATTCGCCCGGAAGGTGGGCAACAAGGGGATTCTGCAACCGGAAGTGTGGGAGGCCCTCCGGCCCCACCTGGGGAAAATCCAGTCCATCGATTTCACCGGCGGCGGGGAACCCCTTATGCAGCCGCACCTCGTGGAATGGATCGCCGAGGCCCACGCAGCCGGGTGTGAGACCGGGTTTCTCACCAACGGCACCCTGTTGACGCCGGAAAAATCCGCGGCGGCCGTGGAGGCCGGCGTGGACTGGGTCTGCGTCTCCATCGACGGGGCCAAGAAGGAGACCTACGAAACCATCCGCCACGGCGCCAGGTTCGAAACCGTCTGCGACCACATCGCCGCCCTCCATGGTGCCCGAAAGGGAGCCAAGCCCACGATTATGATCAATTTCGTGATGATGCCCGACAACGTCGGCGAACTCGAAGACCTGGTGGACCTGGCCGACCGCCTCGGCGTGGACAGGATCAACTTCAAGCAGTGCGACGTGGTGCGGGGAGAGCACGGGAAGGGGTTCGCCCTGTTCGCCAGCAAGGAAACGAAAGAGATCCGGCGGATGGAAAAACGGCTCAAGGCGGTCCGCCGCCAAGCCAAAAAAAAGGGGATCGGAACCACCGCCTTCGCCTGGACCCCGGACGAACAGCCCGTCTGCGTCCAGGACCCCACCACCAACCTGTTCATCCGCTACGACGGTACCGCCGCCCCCTGCATCAACCTGGCCCTGGGCGGCCCCACGACCTTTCTGGGAGAGTCGGTGACGATGCCGTCGGTCCACTATGGTAAGGTGCAGGACGTCGGGTTGCCGGAGATCTGGGAAACCGAGGATTGCCGGTTTTACCGGGAGCGTTTCCAAAAGCGGATGCAAGCATACGAAGAGGCCTTTACCGAGAGCTACCAGGAGGCGTCCATGACGAAATTCCGGGAGGCGTTAGAGAGTGCGCATAAAGCCATGCCCGAGGCGCCGGAAGGGTGTCGAGTGTGTCATTATTTGTATAACATCTAGTAGTAGGGTTCAGGATGGATAGCCGTCCGGTAAGGAGAAGGTCATGTGAAGCGTAACGGTCTGAGGGGCAGATAAGAGCGGTCTTCTTTTGTCAATGGAAAGGGAAAACAAAAACCGGGTTCTCCGATATGGGAAAACCCGGTCTCCTGTGATCGAATCTGCTGAATCAGGTCGGCATTATCCGTCTTCCGCGTGGAGGAACACGCGATTCAGATGCTGCCAGCCCAGGGCCGGCAGGCTGCCGTAGATGTCGTTGCCCAGGTAGCCACCGTCGGCGGCCAGGGGAGCGACCTCTTCGATCATGCCGTAGAGCCGGTCCACCTCGGATCTCAATGCCTCCCGGGTTTCCCCGCCCATTTTGAGGGCCCGCAGATCACCGCGCAGGTTCTTCGAGTGGACCCGCATCACCCAGCCGTCCGCATAGGGGGCGTCGTTGGCTATACTTCCCCGCTCCCGTAGCTGGGGGTTGATGTCCGTCACCACCCCGGTGACCGGGGAAAGGAGCCTGGACCGGTTTTCACCGCGGCGGACATCGATGTGGCCCTTCCCCTGTTCTACCGGTTTGCCCACCAGGGGCGCCTCGATGGCGTCGGGTGGCCCGATGAGGCGGAGCGCGAAATCGTCCAACCCCACCCGGACGATGCCCCCGTCTTCGATCTTCAGCCATGTGTGGCCGGGATGATAGTAATATCCCTGGGGAAGGCGGAATCCCTCCACGTCGAGAACATCCACCGGCCGCACGACGGTGCGCACCGTATAATGATCCTGGAAATATTGGTCGAATTCGCAGTCCCGGCAGTTGTAGTAATGGTTGCAGGCACGGAACGGGATGCGCCCCTTCATGTGGTGGACGCAGGGGCGTTTCCACTGGGGCAGCTTCCGGAGTTCGTCTTTCCAGAAGGTGATGCGGCCCCGGTTGCCCTCCGGATGCCGGCCGGCATGTCGGAGACGACGGTTTTCCCCGGCGACCCCGCGCAACTTCCGGTCGTAACGGCAGGCGGCGCATTCGAAGTCGATGGCGCATCGCTTATCCCGGACGACGCCCGCCTGCATCCAGAAACACCGCGGCAGGGTAGCATTGGAACCGGATTGTGTTTGACGTGTTAGCATGGGTCATCCCTTTCGATGAAATGGAGGCGGCGGGGCTGTGTGGACCCCGCCCTCCATGTGACGATCATGCCGATGGATCAGGTCTTGAGGAATCGATGGGTCAGGTTTTTCCACCCCAGATCCGGCATGTTGCCGAAAACATCGGCCTGCAGCAGACCGCCGTCGGCCGCCAGGGGTCCGGCCACCTCTTCGATCATGGATTCCAGGGCCGTCACCTCTTCGCCCATCCAGTTGAGGCTCTTGTCCTCCGCCATGAGGGACGAAACGGATTTTTTGATATCGCCCGTGCGGACCAGGAAGAGCCATCCGTCGCCGTAGGGGTCGCGGTTGGCCTGCCCCGGATTTTCCCGGATGCTGTTGTTGACCTCCGTGATGACGCCGCCCACCGGGGAGAGGACATCGGCCAGGTTGTCCTTGCGCTTCATGCCCCATCCGGGTTTGTCCGGATCGAATTCCTTGCCCATGAGGGGCATATCGAAGGCGTCCGCTTCGCCCAGGACCTTGAGGGCGAAATCGTCGATGCCGATCCGGATGTAGCCGCCGCTTTCGATCCGGGCCCAGGTATGGCCGTTGTGGAAGTGGTAATCCACCGGGACATCGAACCCCTTGATCGACTGGACTTCAAAGGGCGTGGACCGGGTCTTCGCCGTCCAGACATCTTCGAAGAACTGATCGAATTCACAGGAACTGCACTCATAATTGTGGTGGCAGACGCGGTTTTCGACGCGGTTGGTCAGGCTGTGACGGCAATACCGATGCATGGAAGCGCGCATCCGCATGGCATCCTGCCAGCTCATCTGCTTGCCTTCGGCCACTTTCTGGTGCATGGCGTGGTCGTACTTGCAGGTGGTGCAATCGAAATAGTTGTTGCAGCTCTTGAACTTGGTCAATCCCGCCTGCATCCAGACGCAGGGGTTGTTGGTCTTGGCATAGTGGTCGGGTTTCACCATCCAGACCTGTCCGCCCATCACAACGCCGATCTCGCCTTCCTGACCGAGATCACGGTACGCGCCTTTCCGATAAGTGGACCCGAATCCCAGCCGGCTTTTCTTGGTGTCTTTCTGTGTCATGGGGATGTCCTCCTTTGTCGTTGTTGTATTTTTGAATCGAATCCCTGATCTGTTGATCGCCTCTTTTTGTTGCCAACATAACAAAGCAAAAGGAATGCCATGTTTTATGGAGGTTTGTATTTATCTGATTATATTTGATATTTTATCTTCATAAAATTCGTGAGGTGTCAGGGGCAGTTTTTACCTATAGGAAAATACCTCACATCCGTCTCCATCGGGTATGGGCTGAGATGTGATTACAATTTAATATCAGTGGGTTGTGGAGGTGTGGGGAAATACAACAGGATGTCGCGTTTTACAACACTCAATCTATCAAACGGTACGTTTGGGCCATATCGTCCCGCTATTTCTGGACGAGTTCCAAAACCGCGATCTCAGGGAAACAGTTGAACCGGACGGGCAGCCCGGCCCATCCGATGCCCCTGGAGATGAACAACCGGGTCCTCTCGGTTTGCATCAAGCCGGAGATATATCGCCCGTTGCGAACCGGCAGTTTGGGCGGCGAAATGAAGGGGATCTTGACTTGGCCGCCATGGGTATGCCCGCTGACGACGAGATCGACCGTTGTGCGGAAAGGGGAGTCGGCCGTTTCCGGATTATGGGCCAGCAGAATTTTGCACGCCTCGGCGGGAACCCCTCTAAACGCCATATCGACCCGTTCCTCATCGGTCTGATGGTCCCCTACACCGCCGATCCATATTCGACTCTCCCCCCTTTCAAGCGGGACGGATCGGTGGCGCAGGCTCATCCCCTTCCGGGTCATCCGGTTGAGGGATCGGCCGAAGTTTAGATAGTGGTCATGATTCCCCAAAACCGCCCAAACCCCCCAGGGCGCTTGCAGCCGTTCCAGATGATCCCAAACCGCGTCGATGTTGCTCATTTTCCCTCTGGCATGCACGAAATCGCCGGTACAGGCGATCAGGTCCGGCTCTATCGCATTCACCCGGCGGACCACCCTTTCGAGAAAACGGTCCGGCATGAAAAAGCCGTAATGGAGATCTGTAATTTGGGCGATCCGGAAGCCGGCAAAAGGCGCCGGGAGCCGGGACAGCGGTACACGATAGGTATTGACCTCAAAGAGATAGGGCTCGAATAGAATCGGAAGTCCTGCCACCACTCCACCGAGTTTCATTGTCTTGCCTATCTTTTCCAGAAACGTTGTTCGGGCCACGGACATCGCCTTTGGGTTGCGGGGTGATTATTATAACTGACAAACGGTAGGCATTCCCGCCCGCCGATTCAACTCGCCGGAGGCGGAGACGCCGGATAAAAGAATTGACGGAAAACGGTTTTTCCCTTATTCTAAAAGTGAAATATCTATGTATTCTTTGTTTACCAACTTTACTGCACAAAACGCCACATGATGAAAAAGCTGCCCATCGGCATCAGCACCTTGGATAAGATCATTTCCGGCGGTTACGCGTATGTTGATAAATCCCGATTTGTGCATCAATTGGTGGAGGAGGGGGCCTATTATTTTCTCTCCCGACCGAGGCGTTTCGGCAAATCCCTTTTTATCGACACCCTCAGAGAAGCCTTCGAGGGAAACCGGGACCTGTTCCATGGACTGTGGCTGGGTAGGCATTGGGATTGGGAAAAGCGGCATCCGGTGATTCAGATTTCCTTCGGCGGAGGCGTTATCAAGAGCCGGAGGGAACTGGACCGTAGAATCGTCGACATCCTTTGTCAAAACCAAAAACGGCTAGGGACGGGATGCTGCGAAACCGCCGATATAGCGGGGTGCTTCGGCGAGCTAATCCGTAACTGCTCGGAAAAATACGGTCTGAGAGCGGTTGTCCTCATCGACGAATACGACAAGCCGATTCTCGATAATCTGTCCGACCCGGAGATCCTGATCGAGATTCGAGAAGGACTCAAGAATCTGTATTCCGTGATCAAGGACAGCGACGCCTGGATCGAGTTCGCTTTTCTCACCGGCGTTTCCAAATTTTCCAAGGTCAGCCTTTTTTCCGGGCTCAACAATCTGACCGATATCACCCTGGATGCCCCATATGCAACGATCTGCGGATACACGGAATCAGAGATGACCGGCGTCTTCGCAGATCACCTGAACGGCAAGCCCCTGGAAGACATTCGTCGATGGTACAATGGGTATGCATGGCGGGGAGAGACCGTTTACAATCCGTTCAGCATCCTGAATTATCTTCAAAAAGGAGAGATTCGCAACTATTGGTTTGAAACCGGAACCCCCACCTTCCTGGTGGATTTGTTCAAGAGAAAACGATATTATATCCCCGCGATCGAGGGGATCGAAGCATCGGAATCCATCATCGGCGCCTT
Organism: uncultured Desulfobacteraceae bacterium; assembly: GCA_964409085.1. Taxonomy (GTDB): domain Bacteria; phylum Desulfobacterota; class Desulfobacteria; order Desulfobacterales; family JAABSP01; genus JAABTD01. The sequence continues at coordinate 8,745 of CAYPCE010000109.1, forward strand.
TGAGGTCGATTTTATCGGACCGGAAAATCTCCTGTTCCAGGCCGGCTATTTGACGATCGCGCGTCAGCGGCGGGTCGCCGGCAAGATTTTTTACACATTGCGCTACCCCAACCTGGAGGTCAAAGCCAGCCTGTCGGATTACATCCTGAACCGTTATTTCCCTGATCCCGTCCTGAAAGAGAATGCGCAACTCCACATCCACGAGGCGCTGCAGGAAAACGACCTGGATGCCTTGCACCGACGATTCCAATCCCTTTTTGCCGCCATTCCGCATGACTGGTACCGGAAAAACGACCTGGCTGGGTACGAAGGATATTTCGCCTCAATAACAGATCCTTCAAAAAAAATATGCCGAAAAATATCGATCGGAAAACGACGAGATGTACCTCGTCGGCGTGGAATTCGACCGGGCCGAACGAAATATCGTCCGGTTCGAATGGGAAAAGGCGCCTGACAGTGCGTCATCATGAAACTTTCGTGTTAGCCATATGATAAAGAAAAACTGGGCAGGATTCGCGATCCTTCTGTTCGTGGCGGCGACCGCATTCATGCTGGACCACATCGGACGAAAACAGCAACCCCACCATTATACCATCCATTTCAGCAGCGGCCTGAACATGGAATCCGGCGCGGACAGCACCATCGACCTCATCGCCGCCCGGATGCGGGAAAATCCCGGTTACAGGGCCCTGGTCAAGGGACACACCGGCACCCGGGGCGACCCGGCGGTCAACCATGACCTGAGCGAGGACCGGGCCGAGGCTATTCAAAAAGAGCTGACCCGGAAAGGCATCGAACCGGACCGGATCGACACCTTTGCCCTCGGCGGCACGGCGCCGCTGAAGCAACTCCCCGACGAGGGCGACCGGTCCTATACCCGCCGGCTTCGACGGGTAGAGATCACGCTGAAAAATTGATACGTTCATCAATCCATCATCCCCCAAGGAGTGCCCGTATGCGCGTCCACCATGTGCTCCCCATCGTTTGTCTTCTTCTGTTTTCCACTGCAGCCAGTGGCTTCGACTATGTCGAGATGCCCCCGTTGACGGAGAAGATATCCCCCAAAATCCAGGACTGCCGGCCTTCGGACCGGCTGACCGTGCCCCTGCGAACGTCGGGCGCGCATGTCGTCCCGCTGTTCGGCAACGGGTATGAACTGGAAACGACGCCGGACAGCCTCTTCGGAAAGCAGGGACTGGACATCCGCCTGATCCGGCAAAACAGCATCGTGGATCAGTTGACGGATTACATGGATTGCACGGTACCCATCATGGTCGGCACCCAGGGGATGATCAACATGGCCGCGGACATCACCGAGGCCGATCCCCGGACCGAAATGGTGGCCATCTATCAGCATGCCTGGTCCAACGGCGCCGATGCCCTGGTGGTCCGGGATCCGGTCCGGACCCCGGAGGACCTGAGCGGGGCGCGCATCGTGACCCAGGCCTACGGCCCCCATCTGGAGTACATGACCCGGATCCTGGCCGACGCCCGCCGATCCGTGGCGGAAAAAGGGGGGACCTGGGCCCCGCCGAAAATCGTCTACACCCGGGACCTGCTCGGTTTCGACGCCCACACCCCGGGGCGGGCTTTTCTTGCAGACAAGGGACTCGACGCGGCCTTCGTGGTCAAGCCGGACGCCCTGGTGCTGACCAGCGGCGGGACCACGGGCACCGGGGCCGAAGGGTCCGTGAAAGGCGCCCACATCCTGCTTTCCACCAAATCCGCCAGCCGTCTCCTGTCGGAAGTTTATGTGGTCCGGAAGGACTTCTTCGAAGAAAACCGGGAGACCCTGCAACAATTCGTGGACGCCCTGTTCAAGGCCGAGGAAAAGACCCGGGAAAATGTCCTGAAGCTCATCGTGGACTGGGAGGCCGTGGCCCGTCATCTCCTGGATGATCCCGGTGCCACGGAGGAGGCCAAGTCCCTCTGGGCCGATGTGGAAACCGTCGGCATGCGCGGCAATGTCGACTGGTCGAGCCCTGAAAGTCCCCGAAGCTTCAAGGCCGTCAATGACGAAATCCAAAGCGCCTTTGTCCAGCGGGGCTTCATGACATCCGCCTACGCCTTCGATATGGCCGGCTGGGATTACGGGAACCTGGCCGGCGGCCTGTTCGACCAGCGGCGGGCGGAATTGCCGGGGTTTGACGAGAGTCGGGCCAGCAAAGTCGTGGATGAATTGAAGCAGAGCGGAGACCTGGAAAAAGAGACCCTTTTCGAGTTCAACATCCAGTTCAAGCCCAACCAGCAGGGGTTTTCCGCCGCCCAGTACCAGGACGAATTTGAACGGGTCATCGAACTGGCGTCCACCTACGGCGGGGCGGTGCTGACCATCGAAGGTCATTCCGACCCCCTCAACTACCTCCGGAAAAAGGCCAAGGGCGCGGCCCAGCACCAGCTTCGTTCCATCCGTCAGGCGGCAAAGAACCTGAGCGTGAATCGGGCCATGTCTGTGCGGGACGCCGTGATCGATTTTGCCGAGGAAGAGGGCGTTTCAATGGATGAATCCCAGTTCGTCACCGTGGGATACGGCATCACGGAGCCCAAAACCGGCATGTGCGGCGGCGATCCGTGCCCGCCCCAGACCGAAGCCGAATGGCTCTCCAACATGCGGGTCAATTTCCGGATCGTCCAGGTGGAAGCCGAGGCCTCGGTGTTTACGCCGCCCAATACCTGGTAGGAGAACGGTATGAAACGATATATATTCCTTATTCTATTCGTGCTCCTGGGAACTTTCGCGACGCAATGCGGCGAGGAAGAGACACCCTCCGTCGCTGAAAAATCCCCAAGACCGGAGAAGACGGTTCAGCGCCCCGATGTTTTCACGATATCCGAGGTCAAAGCGGCGACATGGCCTTCTACCAGCGATGAAGACATCCTTCAGCTCGACCCGGTCCCCACCCGGGCCAATTACCTGGCGGTGCTGGACATGAGCGGCTCCATGAAAGATCCCGACTGCGCCGGTCAGTACGGCAGCAAGGCGGATGCGGCCCGGGCCGCCCTGGCCGCCTGGCTCCAGAGCGTCCCGCGGACGGCCAACATCGGGCTGGTGGTGTTTTCCGGCGGCCAGGTTTCCCTGAAGGTGCCCCTGGGCGTGGACAACCGGGAGGCCTTCATCCGGGCCGTGGCGGACACCCGGCCGTCGGGCAAGACCCCCCTCCACGACGCCGTGGCCCTGGCCCACCGGGAACTGGAACGGCGCGCCCGGTACCAGCAGGGGTACGGCGATTACCGGATCGTGGTCATCACCGATGGCATGCACAGCGAAGGCCAGGATCCCCGTCCGGTGGTGAACAGCATTTTGCAAAATCCCGCCAACCCGGTACTCATCTACACCATCGGCTTCTGCATCGAAGAATCCGCCCTCCATCAGCCGGGCC
>CAYPCE010000110.1:0-11900 GCA_964409085.1 uncultured Desulfobacteraceae bacterium
CGCTGGAGGCGGTGATCCGGATCGACTGCTCCTTGCCGGTGGCCTGGTCCTTGGCGGACACGTTGACGATGCCGTTGGCGTCGATGTCGAAGGCCACCTCGATCTGGGGCGTGCCCCGGGGCGCCGGCGGAATGCCCGTGAGTTCGAACCGTCCCAGGGTCTTGTTGTCCGCCGCCATCTCGCGTTCGCCCTGGAGCACATGGACCGTCACGGCCGGCTGGTTGTCCTCGGCCGTGGAGAAGACCTGGCTTTTGCGGGTCGGGATGGTGGTGTTCTTTTCGATCAACTTGGTCATCACGCCGCCCAGGGTCTCGATGCCCAGGGAGAGCGGGGTCACGTCCAGCAGGAGGACGTCCTTGACGTCGCCCTGGAGCACGCCGCCCTGGATGGCCGCGCCCAGCGCCACCACTTCGTCCGGGTTGACGCCCTTGTTGGGGGCCTTGCCGAAGATCTTCTTGACCCGTTCCTGGACCGCCGGCATCCGGGTCATGCCGCCCACCAGGATGACCTCTTTGACGTCGTCCGCCGAGAGGCCGGCGTCCTTGATGGCGGTCTTGCAGGGGCCGTCCAGTTTGTCCAGCAGGTCGCCCACCAGGGCTTCCAGCTTGGACCGGGTCAGCTTGATGTTCAGGTGCTTGGGACCGGAGGCGTCCGCCGTGATAAACGGCAGGTTGACGTCGGTCTCCAGGGAGCTGGACAGCTCCATCTTGGCCTTTTCCGCCGCCTCTTTGAGGCGCTGGAGGGCCATCTTGTCGTTTCTCAGATCGATGCCCTGGTCCTTGCGGAATTCGTCGGCCAGAAAATCGATGATCCGGAGGTCGAAATCCTCGCCGCCCAGATGGGTGTCGCCGTTGGTGGACTTCACCTCGAAGACCCCGTCGCCGATCTCCAGAATCGAGATGTCGAAGGTGCCGCCGCCCAGGTCGAAGACCGCGATCTTTTCTTCGTTTTTCTTGTCCAGACCGTAGGCCAGGGAGGCCGCCGTCGGTTCGTTGATGATCCGCTGGACGTTGAGGCCCGCGATCTTGCCGGCGTCCTTGGTGGCCTGGCGCTGGCTGTCGTCGAAATAGGCCGGTACGGTGATGACGGCGTCGGTGACCGGTTCGCCCAGATATTCCTCGACCGACTTTTTGATGGCGGCCAGGATGTGGGAAGAGATCTCCGCCGGGCTGTAGGCTTTCCCGCGCAGGTTGATGCGGACATCCCCGTTGCCGGCCTTTTCAATTCTGTAGGGGAGGATCTTCCGGTCCTTCTGGACTTCGGGGGAATCGAATTTCCGGCCGATGAGGCGCTTGACGCCGAAAACGGTGTTTTCCGGGTTGGTGATGGCCTGCCGCTTGGCGACCTGGCCGACCAGCCGCTCGCCGCTTTCGGAAATCGCCACCACCGAGGGGGTCGTTCGCCCCCCTTCGGGGTTGGTGATGACCTTGGCGTCCCCGCCTTCCATGATGGATACGCACGAATTGGTGGTTCCCAGATCGATGCCGATGACTTTGCTCATATGACTACCTCCTGAAAGTGATGTATTTGGTTATGAATGAACCGATATTTCCGGCTCACAAGTATAACGGATAAAGGATGGATGGCCGCGTTAAGTCTTTGATTTACTGCCGCTCTATCCGCGTTCAGTAGTAACAATAAACAGACTTCAGGATCCGTCAAGGGGAGAAAAAAATTTTTGGCATGTTTTTTGTATTGGGGCGAGATTTACCGGTCCGGGTCGGCGGTGCGGCGGTTGTAGGCGACGATCATCTCCCAGATTTTCTGGTCGGCGGTGACGTTTTCCCGCTCATGGCAGGTCTGTTCGAACCGTTCCCATTCGTCGCGGTCGAGACCGCTGAGCGTGACGTCGACGGTGACGGTGGCCCGCGGCGGTGGGGGGACGGGCGGCGTCTGCGGACCGACGGGCACCGCGGGGGACTCATGGGGGGCGTCCAGAAAGGTGAAGCTGACATGGAGCCGGTTTCCCTCGGGGATGAGGTCCCGGACTTCTTCCCGGGTCATGTGGTCCGTAGGGCCGTCGTGGAGTTGGATGGTCCCCATCTGGGCCATGTGCAGGAGGGTTTTATCGAAGACCTTCCGCAACAACCCGCTCCGTTTCCGGACCCGGTCGATCCGGTGGGGCGGGGCGCCCGCCAACCGGGTTACGGCCTGGCGGATTTCCTTTTCAGCCTTTTTCCGCATCAGGCGTCCCCGTATCGGACGATCTTCCGGACCGTTTCGGTGAACCAGACGGGCAGGGAGAGGGCGGTCCACAGGTCGATTCCGGCCGGATCGCCGGGTGGGGTCGGGGCGCACGATGGAAAGGATGGGGGGGGTCCGGCTGCCGGGAGGTCTACGGTGGGGCAGGCGGGACCGATGGCCAGCCGTCCCTGGGAAACAATCGTTCGGAGGACGTTTTCCAGGGACGACTCGGGTACAAAATAGTTGTTGCCGCGGCACAGTTGGGGAAAATCCTCCCGGCGCCAGTCCGCCTCCCGGGTGACGGCGATGCCTTCGACCCGGAGTTTCCGGGCCCGGAGGGCATCGATGGGACCGGTGTCGGTTTCCGAAAAACGAACCGCCACCAGCGGCGGGGTCCGGAGATTTTTGGCGGGGCGGCGGTCCTGGCTGAAGACTTTCCGGCGGACGGTCCACCGGGGGTCGTGGTAATGGTGGAACAGCGCCGCCTCAACCGTCGCCGCCGGAGTGTCCGGCGGCCACTGCGCCGTCTCCACCAGCCGGTAATGCCGCCGGAGCTGTCGGAGGCGCTTTTCCAGGACCGCCATTCCGGCGGCGCCGGTGTGGGCATCCCGGTTGAGCCCGATCAGAAACATGATCTCAGGTCCGCCCGGCCGGCCGTTAGTTTTTCGCGTCGGTCTCCTGGACGCCGTTGATCCGATTCCGCAGCTTCTGGGAGCATTTGAACCGGACCACCCGCCGGGGTTCCAGTATCATCACCTCTCCGGTGGCCGGGTTCCGCCCGCGACGCTCATTTTTCTCGTTGACGTAGAATTTCCCGAAGCCGCGGATCAGCACGGACTCCCCCTCCTCCATCGTCCGTTTGAGGATCTCCAGCAGCGTCTCCACAATCTCGAAGCATCGCTTGCCGGGAAGATCGAGTTCATTTTGAACGGCATCCACCATATCCTTTTTCGTCAGGGTCATCTTCCTTCCTTTCCCGGTTGTAGAATCGCAATTCAACAAACATCCCGTCTTTTTTTAGCGGGGGATCTTAAACGTATTTGACCGGAATTGCAAGCGGTACATCATTTGGGTACGAGGATTCCCAAAACCGGGCCGCTGTCGGTCAGGGGGCGAAAACACAAATGGCCGGGGAAAAGGATTCCCCGGCCATCGCGGCGGGTCCGGTCCGCAAAGAGCGGGCCGGGTCCCGGTTTGGATCAATACATGTCGTCGTCCATCCCCATATCGGGGGCGGCGTCTTTCTTCTTCTGGGGCTTTTCAGTGACCAGGGCCTGGGTGGTCAGCATGAGACCGGCCACGGAGGCGGCGTTCTGGAGGGCGAACCGGACCACCTTGGCAGGATCGATGACCCCGGCTGCCACCAGGTTCTCGTAGTCGAGGGCGGCGGCGTTGAACCCGTAGTCGTCTTTGCCGTCGAGTACCTTGTTCAGGACCACCGAAGGCTCCAGGCCGGCGTTGAAGACGATTTGCCGCAGGGGCTCCTGCATGGCCCGCTTCAGCAGGGAGATGCCGTGTTTCTCCGATTCGGAAACCTCTGCCTTGTCCAGGGCGGACAGGCACCGGATCAGGGCCACGCCGCCGCCGGGCACCACCCCTTCTTCCACGGCGGCCCGGGTGGCGTTGAGCGCATCCTCGACCCGGGCCTTTTTCTCCTTCATTTCGGTCTCGGTGGCCGCGCCGATGTTGATGACCGCCACGCCGCCCACCAGCTTGGCCAGGCGCTCCTGGAGTTTTTCCCGGTCGTAGTCGGAAGTGGTCTCTTCGATCTGGGTCCGGATCTGCTTCATCCGGCCTTCCATCTCCTTCCGGTCGCCGGCCCCGTCCACGATGGTGGTGTTGTCCTTGTCGATCCGGATGCTCTTGCACCGGCCCAGTTCGTTCAGACCGATGCTTTCCAGTTTGACGCCCAGATCCTCGGAGATGACCTGCCCGCCGGTGAGGACCGCAATGTCCTGGAGCATGGCCTTGCGCCGGTCCCCGAACCCGGGGGCCTTCACGGCGGCCACATGGAGGGTCCCCCGGAGTTTGTTGACCACCAGGGTGGCCAGGGCCTCGCCATCCACATCCTCGGCGATGATCAGGAGGGGCTTGCCGCTGCGGGCCACACTCTCCAGCAGGGGCAGCAAATCCTTCATGGAGGAGATTTTTTTCTCATGGAGCAGGATGTAGGGCTCGTCCAGGGAGACCTCCATTTTTTCGGAATCGGTGACGAAATAGGGGGAGAGGTAGCCGCGGTCGAACTGCATGCCCTCCACCACCTCCAGGGTGGTCTCCATGGATTTGGCCTCTTCCACGGTGATGACCCCTTCTTTGCCCACCTTCTCCATGGCCTCGGAAATGAGTTCGCCCACCTTGGGGTCGTCGTTGGCGGACACCGTGCCCACCTGGGCGATCTCCTTTTTGTCCTTGGTGGGGTGGGATAGTCCTTTCAGGGCCTCGACCACGGCAACCACGCCCTTATCGATGCCGCGTTTCAGGGCCATGGGGTTGTGACCGGCGGCCACCATTTTCTGGCCTTCCCGGTAGAGGGCCTGGGCCAGGACCGTGGCGGTGGTCGTGCCGTCGCCGGCGGCGTCGGAGGTCTTGCTGGCCACCTCCTTGACCATCTGGGCCGCCATGTTCTCGAATTTGTCCGCCAGTTCGATCTCTTTGGCCACGGTAACCCCGTCTTTGGTCACCGTCGGCGATCCCCAGCTCTTTTCCAGCACCGCATTCCGGCCACGGGGGCCGAGGGTGATCTTCACGGCGTCGGCCAGGGTATTGACGCCACGGAGCATCTTTTCTCTGGCTTCCTGGCCATAAGCAATCATTTTTGCAGCCATCGTGTTCTCCTCCTTGGATTATTGAAAAACGGCAAGAATATCGTCTTCTTTCATGAACAGATGCTCGACGCCGTCGATCTTGATCTCCGTGCCGGCCCATTTTGAAAACAGGATCCGGTCGCCTTCCTTCACATCCAGCGGCGCTCGCTTGCCATTGTCCCCCATTTTACCGGGCCCGGCCGCCACCACTTTGCCCTCCTGGGGCTTTTCCTTGGCGGTGTCGGGGATGATGATCCCCCCGGACGTCTTCTGTTCCTCTTCCACTCGCAACACCAGTACCCTGTCGTTCAATGGTTTGATGTTCATTTCTTCAGCCTCCTCCGGATGCACCGATGGCGCACCCCTCCCGATAATGGTTGCAACATTGATTGTCCAGTCAGAGTTTTGGGGCGGTGGCGGACATTCAGGCCCGCTTCCGCCTCGGGCAGGTCGTCCCGTCGACGGGGGTCGGCGGGCGGCAATTATGCTGAATAGATAAGTCCTGGACAGAAATTGTCAAGGTGGGAGGATGCGGAAAACAATGTTTTTTTCATCGGTGAACGCCATTCGGTTCAGGGGGTCATCGATACCAGTGGTATGGGTATTGCAAGGATAGACCAACGGAGTCATGCCGCCAGGCGGGCTTGACGCCCCGTATTGCGGATAGGTGAAGCGGAGATGGTCGGACCGGAGTGGGGGAGGTACCGCAAAATGGGCCTTGGCAAACACTTAAAACAAGATATGTTTTAAAATGCCAACCTGTTGTAAAATGGACATCTATCAAAGATCGCTTGACTCGGTATGCATTCGTCATGTAGTCATATACTTGCTTCTGCCTTTGAATGATGAATGCCAATCTATCCTGCCAAAGGTTATGAGTTGATTTTTCCTCGATAACAAAAAATTGGAGACGAAGCCGTGCAAATTGGCATGCAGCATAGAATCGGTATCTGGTCTGGAGTTTGTTTGATAGTTACAGTAGGGATCATCATCGCATACTCGGCTATTACGCTCCGCAACGAAGCCACCTTGGCGCACAATGAAGCCATTGAAAACGCGACCATTCTGGCAGGCCAGGTGGGAGAAAAGCTTGCCGGCGAAATTCTTGTGAAAATTGAAGGGGCGCTGGACACTGCCCGTACGCTTGCGCAGGCATTGTCAGGCGTAAAAGACGAATATAATCCACTGGAATTGGGACGTAGTGAGGTCAATAGCATTCTATACAATATTCTGGATAAAAATCCAAAGTTTGTCGGCGTCTACACCGCATGGGAGGTGGATGCGTTCGATTTTATGGACATCGGATACAAAAATGACACCGGGCATGATGACACAGGACGTTTCATTCCATATTGGAGCCGGAATGAAGAGGGGAATATTTCACTGGATCCGTTGCGTGACTATGAAAAAAAAGGCCCTGGTGATTACTATCAAATCCCTAAAAAAACAAAAAAAGAGTGCGTCATCGACCCTCATTATTATCCTGTTCAAGGAAACGATACATTAATGATTTCCCTCGTGGCCCCGATCCTTAAAAATGACACATTTTATGGTATTGCCGGAATAGACTTGGGGGTCGATTTCTTGCAGGAAATCGCAGACGATGTCAAAGAGCTTTACGAAGGATCCGTAAAAGTCCTGATCATCAGTAACGATGGAAAACTTGCTGGAATTACGGGAGAACCAGAGTTGGTGGGGCAGCCCATAGAAGAAGTGTTTGCAGAGTGGAAAATCTATCGGGAATATATTGAAAAAGGGCGAAAGCAGATCGAACTCGCCGAAAACCATGTATCGGTTTTTATTCCCGTGAAAATTGGAAATACAACAGCCCCATGGGGCGTCGAAATCCTTATCCCCATGGAAAAAATCACCAAAAAAGCGGATTTGCAAATGCGCGGCACATTAAAAACGATGTGGATTATGATCGGCATCAGTTTTGTTTGTGCGTTCACCGCTCTCCTTATCATGTGGCTTGTGGCGAGGAGTATCGCCAGACCGATCAATCTCGTTATCGAAGGCATTGATGATGCGGCAACTCAGGTTCAACAAGCCTCCGACCAGGTTTCCTCCGCAAGCCAATCCCTGGCGGAGGGGACATCTGAACAAGCATCCTCCATCCAGGAAACATCATCTTCCATGGAAGAGATGGCATCGATGACCAAGAAAAATGCCGAACACGCAGGCCAAGCCGACAAGCTGATGCAAGAGGCAAATCAGGTCGTAAACATGGCCAATGAATCCATGAGCAAGCTAACCCATTCAATGGACGATATATCAAAAGCAAGCGATGAAACGTCTAAAATCATCAAAACCATTGACGGTATTGCTTTTCAGACAAATTTGCTCGCCTTGAATGCTGCGGTGGAGGCAGCCAGGGCAGGAGAGGCGGGGGCCGGTTTTGCTGTTGTAGCCGATGAAGTCAGAAGCCTTGCGATGAGAGCCGCAGATGCCGCCAAGAATACTTCGGAACTCATTGAAGGAATTGAAAACAAAGTGAATAATGGATTAGACATTGTCTCGAAGGCGAACGCGTCTTTCAGTCAAGTGGCAGAGAGCGCAGCCAGAGTCGGAACGCTTTTGTCCGAGATATCAGAATCTTCTAAAGAACAGTCCTACGGTATCGAGGGAGTGAACAAGGCCGTTGCCGAGATGGATAATGTTGTTCAACAAAATGCCGCGAATGCCGAGGAAAGCGCGAGTGGATCTGAAGAAATGAGGGGGCAAGCCGAAAAACTCAAAGGCTATGTCAGCAAACTTGTGACGCTCGTTAAAGGAACAAAAGAAGAGCGGAAAACAACGTCCTCGAGCATGACAACCCGATTTGTTGCCGCGCCATCGGAGGCCCGGGCTTTGGATCAAGCGGCAGATTCAACAACAGACCCCAAAAAGATACCATTTGACGATGACAGCAGCTTTTAATGGATCATGGCTCTATGATACCGTAAATCTCTGAGAAAATAACATTTATACCCGGAAACGATCCGGAAAGGACGGCGCAACAGCAGGTAGAATTTCCTAACAACTCTCATAAACATCAAAAAAAGGAGGAAAAGATGGTGGAAAAGAGACCGAAGGGGATTCGATTGGCATCGATGCTTGTCAGTTTCGTGGTGATTTCTGTCTTTTTGGTTTGTCCCTCTGTTGCTGAAACCCTGCGGATTTTAACATGGGAGGCGTATACACCTGAGAAATTTCAGCAAAAACTCGTTCAACAGGCCAAAGAAAAATATGATATCGACCTGGAACTGGACATACGTTTTGTTAACGGGAACGATGATTTCTTCCCCGCGCTACGATATAAAAAGGCCGATATCATAACGCCCTCTCACAACGTGCCGAGGGACAGCCGTTACCGGCTGATCAAACATCGGCTGGTCCTCCCATTGAATCTTGAAAATATCCCCAACTACAAAAATGTCGATAAGGGCCTTCAAAAAGCCGACTACTGCACGGAAGACGGAACGGTTTTTGGTGTGCCGGTTGCCCGAGGACCCTACGGGCTGGCGTATAACACTGCCATGTTCAAAGAACCGCCGCGCAGTTGGAATGCCCTCTGGGACCCGAAGTTCAAGGATAAATACGCGATCGGGAAGCATCAATACGCTGAAAATGTATTCATTACTGCCCTGGCGATGGGCTTTTCCCGAGAAGATATTTCAAATTATAGAAAGCTCAATACCCCGGATTTTCAGAATAAACTGGCCGAACTTGCCGCTGACGCCCATGGTATGTGGGAAGGCGTAGACAAACCGGAAGATTTGAAAGGTCTTGCACTGGCAACCTCATGGGGAGATTCTTTGAACGGCCTGAGGGAAAGGGGGGAAAACTGGAAAATGGCAGAACCCGAGGAAGGCACAACGGCCTGGGTAGACAATTTTATGATCAGCCATACCCTCAGAAACAACCCCAAGCTAAAACAAATCGCCGAAGAATGGCTAAACATTGTCCTGAGCGATGAGTATCAGCTATACATCGTTCGCGGAATCGGATCAGTGCCGGTTGTCACAACGATCATGGATGACTTGACTTCGGACGAAGTTGAACGGTTTCATCTCAAAGATCCCACACATTTCAAAAACAACCGCATCCTTTGGCCGACCTTGGGGAAAACCGACCGTAAAGGGCTGAAAAGGCTCTGGGACAAAGCATTAGGAGCCCGGAAGTGAGAATCGCGGTGTGGGGGTCAATGGCCTGCCCGCCCACACCGTGAAGCTTTCTTTATCGTGAAAATGCATTTTCCGGCACCTGAAGCAGTTCAAGGCGGCGGGGCTCATCCGGGGGGAGATCGAAGGGCTCAAGACCTGCTACTGCCTGGACCATGATACCCTCGAGCGGCCTAAGCGGATGGTCGCGGGGATGTGAGGAGGAAAACGTTGGAACAAAAAAACAATTGTCCCGATACGCCCGGCTGCGACTGCCTTGCAGGAAAGCAGATGCTGCCCATGGCGCCGGCCGGGGCGGAAGGTCGGGAGATTGCCTGCTGCGGCGGGGTACTTGGAAAGCCCGCCGACCCCATGGAGCGGCCCGGCTATGCGCTGCGGTCCTTTGTGGAGGCGTTTGTCCAGACGCCGGTGGGACCCGTCCCCCGCATTCGGACGACGTTGGATCGGTCCGACCGGTTGGGCGTTCTCGCCGCCCGCCTCGGTGTGAATCGGAACGACTACCGGGTGGCGCCGGGGCTTTATTGCGTCGGGAACCCCACGCCCGACTCGCCGGTGCTGGTCACGGCCAACTATAAACTGTCCTTCGATGCGCTCCGGCGGGAATTGGCCGACACTGACGCCTGGATTCTGGCGGCTGACACCTGGGGCATCAATGTCTGGTGCGCGGCCGGGGACGCCTTGTTTTCCTCCGAAGAGGTGATCCGGCGTGTGGGGTTGAGCCGGCTGGCCGAGGTCGTGGAGCATCGTCAGCTCGTGCTGCCGCAACTGGCCGCCACCGGCGTTTCGGCCAAAGCGGTCCGGAAACGATGCGGGTTTTCCGTGGTCTGGGGGCCGGTCCGGGCCGAAGACATAGAGCCATTTCTGGCGGCCGGCATGACGACCGAACCCGGCATGCGGCGGGTGACCTTCTCCCTGGCCGAACGGCTGGTGCTCATTCCGGTGGAAATCACGCTCCTGTGGAAGCAGATTCTCATCGGTTTGGCGGTCGTCTTCCTGATTTCCGGCGTCGGAAGCCATCTGTTTTCCCTCTCCATGGCCTGGTCTCGCGGCGGCATGGCCGTGGTGGCAGGACTGGCGGGCATCGTGGCCGGAACGGTCTTGACGCCGGCTTTGCTGCCATGGATCCCGCCCCGGCCGTTCTCTGTCAAGGGGCTGATTCTCGGCCTCCTCGCTTGGGCGATCCTTGCCCTGCTGTTTCAGGAAAAGGCCGGCGGGCTGGAAATGACCGCGCTCCTGCTGTTCACCATCGCCGTCAGTTCCTACCTGGCGGTCAATTTCACCGGTTCCACACCGTACACTTCTCCCTCCGGGGTTGAAAAGGAGATGCGGATCGCCATCCCTTTCCAGGCGGCGGCAGCCCTTCTGGCCGTGGTCACGTGGGTGAGCGCCGGGTTTGTGGGATAACAGAGAAAAGGTAGGATGAATGCGGAATTTTCGCTATTTAAGCGGCGTCTCCACCCTGAAATTGGACCGGGACGCCTGCATCGGATGCGGCCTCTGCGCCGTCGTGTGTCCCCATGGAGTAATGGCGCTGGAAACCAACGGGAATGGCGGCACCAACGACAAGAAGGCCCGGATCGTGGATTTGGACGGCTGCATGGAGTGCGGGGCCTGCGCCAACAACTGCCCCACCGGGGCGGTCCGCGTGACGCCGGGGGTGGGGTGCGCCGCCTACATCATCCAGACCTGGATCAAGGGCAAAGAGGCGGCATCATGCGGTGGGATCAAGTGCTGCTGAACATAATATGACCCTGTAAGAGCGGATCCTGAAAATAGAGCAGTGGACCAAATCCTCAATCTTCAAATTGGGTATCAAATTGAAAAGTATCCGGTTAAGAATCGTTTGATTTCAGTCGAATATGGTCTTTAGTATTGCTGTTCTTGCTGGCGGCCTACGTCAATGCCTATGAAATAACGGTTTTTATAAAACAAGCAATACCTATGAGCTGTAAAAATGTGTAGAGACTTTGGTCCGTTTTTGGTCTTTTTCATGGTTTATTCCTGTTTCATGATGGCAACAATTCGGGTCTAATTGTACGGCCCAGGGATACGCCCCTTTTCCCCGGCCCCCTATCTGCTTACGCGATAGCCCGGAACCCCTCCCGAAATCCAGCCAGCACCGCCAAATTCAAATCCAGCCCTACATCCGTTTCGGACAACCCCATGGCCATCCCCAGCAACTGGGGCAGGTACAGGATCGTCACGCTGAACGCCGCGCCGATCTTTTTGCCGGCCTGCTTCTGGTACGCCTCCAGGTTCATCTGGCACATGGGGCAGACGGTAACGATGGCGTCGGCCCCTTGGGCGTCTTTCAGGATGGACGAAACCAGGGTCAGGCCGACATCGGGCTTGGTGTTCATGTGGGATGCGCCGCAGCACCGGGCGCCCATTTTCCAGGGAAAGACCGTCGCGCCGGCGGCTCTGATGAGGGGGTCCATGGACGTGGGCCGCTCCGGGTCGTCGAAGACGGCGTAGGGGCGGAGGCACTGGCAGCCGTAGTAGGGGGCGACCTTGAGGCCCGAAAAGGGGTCCGTGACCTTTTCCCGTATGGTCTCCGCGCCGATGTCGGTTGCCAGCACGTCCAGCAGGTGGCGGGGCCTGGCCCATCCCCTGAAACTCAGGTTTTTTTCCGCCAAAACGGCGTTGACCTTGGCCAGCAACTCTGGATCCTTACGGGTCTTTTCCGCAGCCGCCTTCAGGTTGAGGTAGCAGGCGCTGCACGGGACCAGGATGTCGTCGCCGCTGTCGG
>CAYPCE010000111.1:0-11849 GCA_964409085.1 uncultured Desulfobacteraceae bacterium
AGAACCCGCCGCCGTTGCTGATGACCGCGGCCATGAATTCGGCCGGGTGGTGGGCTTTGAGCCAGGCCGCCTGGAAGGAGACCTGGGCGTAGGAAGCGCTGTGGGGTTTGCAGAAGGAGTAGCCGTCGAAGCTCATCATCATCTCCCAGACCTGGGCGATCTTGTTCGCCGGGACGCCTTTAGCCGCTGCGCCTGCGAAAAAGCGCTCCCGGTAGTCCCGCAGGCGGCGGTCCCGGTCCTTTTTGGAGAGGACCTTCCGGAGCCCGTCGGCCTCGGCGTGGGAAAACCCGGCCATGGAGACCGCGGCACGGGAGACATCCTCCTGATAGACCATGATCCCGTAGGTCTCGTCCAGAACATCGGACAGGAGCGGGTGGATGGGGTTCCATCCCCCGCCGTGGAGCCGCCGGAGGTACTCCCGGATGTAGTCGTTGGCCGCCGGCCGGATGATGCTGCTGTGGATCACCATGTGCTCGAAGTCGCCCTTCTTCGCCTTTTTCTGGAGGAGCCGGGTGGCCGGGCTCTCGATGTAGAAGCAGCCCATGGTCTCGCCCCGGGCCACCATGGCCCGGGTGGCGGGATCGTCTTCGGGCTCCCATCCCGCTTCATGGAAGGGGATACCGTTTTGACGGACATTGGCCACGGCGTCCCGGATCACCCCCAGGCTCCGGTTGCCCAGAAGATCGATCTTGACCAGACCGGCGTCCTCGGCCGCATCCTTTTCCCACTGGAGGATGGGGACCCCCTTGGCGGCCCGTTCCACCGGCACATAGCGGTCGATGGGGTCCGGGGTGACAACCACGCCGCCGGGGTGGACCGACAGGTACCGGGGCGCGCCGATGATCCGCTGGGCCAGGGCGAAGATCTCCGGCCAGGGGGGCGACAGGTCGAGGCCCCGGGCTTCGGGCATGGCCGCGATCTCCGGGAAGAGATCGGCATCGGGGCCGGCGGGCCGCCAGTGCCAGGGCATCCGTTTGGTGACCCGGCCGATTTCGGCGCCGGGGAGGCCGTAGACTTTGGCGGTCTCCCGGACGGCCATCCGGGGCTGGAAGAGCACATGGTTGGCCACCATGGCCGCGTGGCCTTTATGGGTTTCCAGGACGGCGGCCAGCACGTCGTCCCGCTCGTCCCAGGCGAAATCGACGTCGATGTCCGGCGGGTCCGTGCGGCCCGGGTGGAGGAACCGCTCGAAATAAAGGTTGTGCTTTACCGGGCAGACGTTGGTGATGCCGAGGCAGTAGGAGACCAGGGAGGCGGCCCCCGATCCCCGGCCGCAGGTGCGGGGGCTGTGGGCCACGATGTCCCGGACGATGAGGAAATAGGCGGAAAATCCCATGGACGCGATGGTCTTCAGCTCGTGCTCCAGCCGGTCCACCACCGGTTCGGACAGCTCCTCGCCGTACCGGTTTCGCGCCCCGTTGTAGGCGGCTTTCCGCAGGGCATCCTCCGGGCGGCGGCCCTCTCCGGCGGTCCAGGGCGGCATGACGATGCCGAATTCCGGGCCGGTGAAAGCGATCTCGCCGGCCAGGTCACGGGCGGCCCGGACCGCTTCGGGGCAGGGCGCGAATCGCCGTTCGTACACTTCCGGCGGCGCCAGCCAGGCGTCCGGCGGCGCGGTTTCCCGGCCCGGAAGCCGGGAGAGGGTGGTGTTGAGATCGATGGCCCGCAGCAGCCGGTGGACGGTATGGTCCTCGGGGGAGAGGAAAAAACTGTCGGGAACGGCGACGCAGGGAACGCCGCACCGCCGGGCCGCTTCCCGGATGGGGTGGCGGCGGGGAAGGGATCGCCGGGCCATGGCTCCGGCGACCCGGACCCCGGCGCCATGCCAGAAGGTCAGCAATCCCGGGTCCCCTGTGAGGACTACGAGTCCCTCGGACAAGGTCGCCACATCCTCCTGAAGGCGAAAATCGGGGACTGTATGGCGGCGGGTGAGGAGACGGCAAAGGTGGGCGTATCCATTATGATCCGCCGCCAGGCAGACGGCCCGGCGGCCTGAACCGGGTTCGGTCACTTCCGCGCCCACCATGGGCGAGATCCCCTCCCGGCGGCAGGCGGCCAGAAAGGGCCACAGTCCATAGAGGTTGTCGGTGTCGGTGAGCGCCAGCCGGTCATAGCCCATGCGCCGGGCGGCCCGGCACAGCGCTGCGGGAGCCGCGGTTCCGCGCATGAGGGAATAATGGGATCGGACGATGAGGGGGATCATCACAGTCCATCATGGAAATCAAATGAATCACAGTTCAAGACAAGGTTTCCCAACCCCAATCGCCCCCCACCCGAACCGCTCCCGAATCCGGTCCACGGCGGCCGTCAGCGCATCGCGTTTTTCCGTCCGTTCCTGATCTTCGGAAAACAGGGAGAGCTGGGCCGGCGGGAAGACCAGCCGGTCGCAGATCAGGGTGAGGCGGCGGATCCGGACCCGCCGGTTCCAGGCGGCGTAGAGGGCGGTGCGGGCTGTTGTAAAAAGGACCCGGTCGTCGGCGGCGCCGGGGCCGGTGGACCGCTGGCGGATCCGGCTTAGCCCGTCGGTGAAATCGAGGCGGACGGCCACGGTCCGGGCGGCCCGGCGGCGTTTCCGGAGCCGGTGTCCGGCCGTTTCGGCCAGGGCGTAGAGGACGGTTTCCAGCCCCTCGGCATCGATGGCGTCTTCGGAGAACGTGTGATCGGCGGTCTCCCGGTCCGGTTTCCGGTCTGCGGGCAGCACCGGCGAGGGGTCGATGCCCCGGACGGCTTCGTAGATAAATCCGGCCCGCCGGTCCACGGCCACCGCCAGTTGTTCCCGGGTCAGTTTCGCCGTTTGGGAAACCCGGGTGAGGTTGAAATCCGCCAACCGCTCCAGATCCGTCCGTCCGACGCCGGGGAGGAGGGCGAGGGGAAGGGGGGCCAGCACCGCCGCCTCCTCGCCGCCGGCCACGATGTATTCGCCGTCGGGCTTCACGATGCGGGTGGCGGCCTTGGCCACCAGCTTGTTGGGGGCCACCGACCAGATGGGGTCCATGCCCAGGTCCCGCCGGGCTCCCTTGCGCATCCGCCAGGCCACGTCCATGGGCGGGCCGAAGAGACGGCTTGTGCCGGTGGCGTCCAGGAAGAGGTGGCCGTCGTCGTCGCCCCATTCCACCAGGGGCGAATAGGGGAGGGCCTGTTTGAGCAGGTCCGCCATGGCCCGCTGATACCGGGCCGGATGGGGCGGCCGGACGACGGCGTCCCGGCAGATCCGTTGGGCCCGGGTCAGGGGCATCCCTTTGCGGACCCCGGCCCGGTAGGCCTCGTCGCTCATGTCGTGGACGGCGGCCCGGACCGCCCCCCGGGGCGCGACGATCACCGGCCGGCCCCGGAGGCGGGAATCCACGGCCCGCTCCACGGCCACGGCGAAATCGGCCACGTTGAGGTGGATGACGGCCCGTTCCCTATCCATGGGCAGGCGCCTCCGCCAGCCCCCGTTGGGCCAGCATCAGGGTGAGCTGCCGGGCGTTCCGGGCGGCCTGGGCCCCGACGTGGTTGTTGAAAAAGAGGAGCCCGGTTCGGGCCTGACGGGCCATGGGGTCGATGCGGCGGTCGATCCACTCCTGAAGTTCAGCCTCATTATAAAGGTAGTCGAACTGCTGCTGCATGTTGCCGGAGCGCCATCCTTTGGCGTTGCGGCCGTGGAACCGGACGTAGAAGAGATCCGGGGAGGTGACGACGTCCAGGGTGGGGAAAAGTCCCGGCAGGTCCGGCCGGTCGATGGCCGCCAGGGCCACGTTGCGCCGGGTCAGTTCTTCGAAGACCCGGTCCGCGGCCCAGGAGGCGTGGCGGAATTCCACGGCCAGGGGCAGCCCGTCCAGGGCGTCCAGCAGGTCCGCCAGGTAGCGGCGGTTGTCCGGCGTGCGCCGGAAAGAGGGGGGAAGCTGCACCAGCACGGCCAGGAGTCGGCCGGCCTGGATCAGGGGGGCGACGCCGTCCCGGTACCGGTCGGCCTGGTCCCGCCAGCCCTCGGGGTCGATTTCATGGGTCAGGGTCCGGGTGAGCTTGGCCGCGAACCGGAACCCCTCGGGGGCCTGGGCCTGCATCCGTTCCATGGCCTCGGCCCGGGGCATCTGGTACCAGGTGAAATTGAGTTCCGTGACCGGAAACCGTCCGGCGTAGGCGGCCAGCATGTGGCCCGACCGGGTGCCGGGGGGGTAGAAGCCGGCGTCGGTCCATTCCGCGTAGGCGTACCCGCTGGTGCCCACCAGCAGGCGGCCGGGGGCGTCGGGGGGTGGATGGGGGTCCATGGCATTCCTTTCCTATGCGCCGGTCCTATGCGCCGGAATTCCATGGCGGGCGATCGGGCCGGGGGGATCAGGCGGTCATGTGGGCGATGCCCTCGGGGCCCCGCTGGATGCCGATGACTTTTCCCTGGATCAGGACCTCGCTGAAATCGTACCGGGTCGGGTCGTAGGCCTCGTTTTCCGGCTTCAGTTCGATGTGATCGGAACGGAGGAAGAACCGCTTGACCGTGGCTTCTTCGTTGCGGATGAGGGCCACCACGATCTCGCCGTTGGCGGCGTACTGGCGCGGTTCGCAGACGGCCAGGTCTCCGCTGAGGATGCCGACGTCCTTCATGGAATCGCCCCGCACCCGCAGGGCGAAAAGGTTCTCTCCGTGGTAGAGGTCCCGGTCGAGGACCAGGGCGCCGTCCCATTCCTCCTGGGCGTACATGGGCAGGCCGGCGGTGATCTGGCCGATGATGGGGATCTCCCGCCATCGCTGGAGGCCGGCGGCCCTGCCCGTGGGATTGAGCAGATGGATGGTTCGGCTGTAGCGCCCTTCCCGCCGGAGGTATCCTTTATCTTCCAGGGTCTTCAGCATCTGGGCCACCGCCGTGTGGCTGACGCCCATGTCGGTGGCCGCCCGGCGCAGGCTGGGGGTTTTCCCTTCCTGTCGGATCTCCCGCTCAAGGTACGATAAAAAATGTTGCTGTTTGTCGGTCAGTGGCGATCGTTTGGTCATGTCGATCACATCCCTTTCTGTAGAAGACGATACAAGGTGTTGGCGGGCATGTCAACATAATAGTAAAGATAAAGTAAAAAAATATTTACTTTATAAAGGCGGGCCATTTGAGATAAATGGTCATATTTTCAGAAAATTGTACGCCGAGGAACGATAAATGACAAGGGATTTCTGAAGGTATGTAAAAAAATGTAAGCCGGCTTGAACATTCGGCGCCGGGCCGCGGCGGAAGCCGTCAGTTCTCCGGTACATAGGGGCGGTCCAGCACGGTGGTGACCACACTCCCTTCCGGAGGCATCCGCTTGAACCATTTTTCGTAGATCGCCGCAAGGGTCCCGTCTTTTTTGAGCCTGTTCTGGATCCGGTTGACCTTGTCCCGGAGGGGATCTCCCTTCCGGAATGCGATGGCCTGGGCATGGGCGGGGCCGAACCGGAGGCGGTTTTCCAGAAAGGGAAGATCGCGCATGGCCAGCAGCGTTTCGGATGAATCGGCGACCACGGCATCGACCTTGCTGAATTCCAGCGCCATGATGGCCTCGGTGGGGTCGTCGAACCGCGTGAGGGTGTACGGGCCGTAGGCGGATCTGTTTTTCGCCAGCCACCCCTCGTGGCGGGAGCCGGCGGCCGTGCCGATCCGCTTGCCTTTGAGGTCCGGCAGGCGGCGGATGGGCGCGTCCCGGCGCACGGCGACGGCCGCCTGGGAGGCGAAATACGGGTCGGCGAAGGCCAGGATGTTCAGGCGGGAGGGCTTGATCCAGATGCCCCCGGCGGCCATGTGCCACCGGCCGTCCAGAAGACCGTCGAACAGGTCGCTGAAGGGGGCCGCGATGTGGTTGACCTCGAGATGGAGGCGTTTGGCGATGGCGTCGAGGAGGTCGATTTCGAACCCGGTGGGCCGGCCGTCGATGAGAAAGGCCCAGGGCGGATTGGAGAGGTTGACGCCGACGGCGAGATAGCGGTCTTCCGCAGCCGGAACAGGGGCAGCCCGGAGGAGGACGGCCACGAGAAGGAACAGGACAAAACGGATGAGTGAGGGAGAACGGGTCGTCATAACGGCTCCTTTGATCGGTTGAAACACGGAACGACTGTACACGGTTCAGGACCGCGCTTCAAGTCATCCGGAAAAAATGGCTGGCCGATGGCCGCCGGTGAAGGGTGTTGATTTCGGGAAGGGGGGATGGTATGCCGATGCACGGAAACCGGGACAAGGGGAAGGGCAACGCCGGAACGGATCCCCGGAGAATGGAGAGACATGGCACCGGATAACGGGAACAGGCGGCAGGAGACGTCGGGCGCTCCGGAGGAAGCATCGGATGTGGCAGCGGACCTGGCCACGCTCCGCGAGAAGATCGACGCCGTGGACGAGACCATCGTGGGGCTTCTGGCGCAACGCCAGGCGGTGGTGGACCGGGTCGTGGCCCTGAAAAAGGCCCACAACCTGCCGGTCTATCATCCGGCCCGGGAAGAGGACCTGATTTCCAGACGGCGGCAGCAGGGCGCGGCATCCGGTCTGGCCCCCGATTTCGTCGAGGATCTCTACCGGACCATCATCCGCCGGTCCCGGGTCGAACAGGCCAGCAGCATGGCCATGAAGAGTGTCCGGCCCGGCGCGAGGGTCCTCATCGTGGGGGGCGAGGGGCGCATGGGCCGGTATTTCCGCAAGTGCTTCTCCGAAGCCGGTTACGCGGTCCGGTCCCTGGACCGGGACGACTGGCCGGACGTGGACCGGCTGTGCCGGGGGATCGACCTGGCGATCCTCAGCGTCCCCATCGACCAAACCGGAGAGATCGCGGCCCGGCTCGGCCCCCATCTGCCGGCCGATGCCGTGTTGTCGGACATGACCAGTCTCAAGGCGGCCCCCCTGGCCGCCATGATGGCGGCCCATTCCGGCCCCGTGGTGGGCCTCCACCCGCTTTTCGGCCCCACCACTTCCACCCTGGACAAACAGATCATCGTGGCCACATCGGGACGGAACCCGTCGGCCTGCCAGTGGCTCCTGGACCAGTTCGTCTCCTGGGGGGCCATCCTCGTGCCCGCCGGCGCCCGGGAGCATGACGAGATCATGGACATCGTCCAGGCCCTGCGCCATTTCGCCACCTTCGCCTTCGGCCGGTTTTTGAGTCAGAAGGGGGTGCGCCTCTCCCGGAGCCTGGAGTTTTCCAGCCCCATCTACCGCCTCGAACTGGGCATGGTCGGCCGCCTTTTCGCCCAGGACCCCTCCCTCTACTGCGAGATCATCCTGGCCTCTCCCCAGCGCCGGGCGGTATTGAAAGACTACGTCGCCTCCATGAACGAAAACCTGGAGATGGTCGAAAACGGTGACAAAAACCGGTTCCACAGCGAATTCAAGAAGATCGCCGACTGGTTCGGCCCCTTCAGCGACCAGGCCATGCGGGAGAGTACCTATTTGATCAATAAGCTGATCGAACGGTTTTAGGGGTCCTGATCATCGTCTTGGCGCCTTCGGACCCTGGACAGGCCGGTTCTGGGGCGGTTTTTCAAGCATCGGGCAAATCATGGATTTTTTGCTTCCGGGATGATTATTCCGTTGACACGGTGCAGGCTGGCTGTTATAGAATTTGGTTAATCGGCAAGGGCCCGCAAATTGAGCGGGCCGGTTTCGTTCTGAAGGGCACATCCATTTCAAGCATCATCCAAAGTGGTCCCCCTGAAGTTGAAACTGAGAGAATTTTTATAATGAAAGGAGGGTATCACAATGGCGAATGGTGTTGTTAAATGGTTTAGCGAGAGCAAGGGGTACGGTTTCATCGAGCAGGAAAACGGCCCGGATGTCTTTGTGCATCACACCGGCATCAATGGCAGCGGTTTCAAGACCCTGCAAGAGGGCGCGCAAGTGTCCTTTGACATTACCCAGGGCAATAAAGGCCCGGCGGCGACCAACGTAACGGTCGTCAGCTAACCGGTTTTTCCCGAAATACCCAAGGGGCCTTCCGCGGATTTCCGCGGAAGGCCCCTTTTTTTCCCATCCTCACCTGAGATGAGCATCACCTGCCTCTTCGGTTTCTCCCTGTTCAAAAATCCCACCGACCCCCCATTGCCGATCCAGGCCACGGATCTCTGATGCCCTGATTCCGAAAGTTCCTCTGATTGGGTTCGGCGGGGTGAAAAATGATTCCCGAAGGGGCGAAAGCTGTGATATAAAACCACTATGGCATCCTATCCGAATGGAAAAGCGAAGCAGGAAGGGGCCCTTGCGCCGATTCATGTCTGGGATCTGCCCACCCGGCTGTTCCACTGGTTGCTGGCGGCCCTGGTGGTGGTCTCTTTTGTGACCGCCGATATGGGCGGCAACGCCATGACGTGGCACATGCGGGCCGGGTACGCCATCCTGGCGCTGCTGTTGTTCCGGTCGGCGTGGGGATTTTTCGGCGGGGAAACCGCCCGGTTCTCCTCCTTTGTGAGGGGGCCGTCGGCCGTTTTTCGATATGCAAAAAATCTGCTGAAAAAAGATACGGTTTCCCACCTGGGCCACAATCCCCTGGGCGGATGGTCGATCCTCGCCATGATGGCGGCCCTGCTCCTCCAGGCGGCCACCGGCCTGTTCGCCAACGACGACATCTTCATCGAGGGCCCTCTCTACCCCTGGGTGTCCAAAGCCACGAGCGATCTGCTCACGCGGATTCATCGAATCAACCCGTGGGTGATCATCGTCCTGGTATCGGTCCATGTGGCGGCCGTCTTTTTTTACCTGATTTACAGGAAGGAAAATCTGATCGGCCCCATGATTACCGGGCGGAAACGGTGGGCGCCCGGTCATGCGGAACCGCCCGCCGGGCGACTGACAACGGCAGCAGCGATCGCAGTCATCGTGACGGCGGCGGTTTATTTGCTGGTGAGATAGACCCCTTCAGATTCAGCCTTTATTCCGTGCCGGCATCAGAGGGCGTCTCCGGCGGCAATTTCCCGGACGGGAGCGTCAGGAGCAGTTCGGTGTTGTCGATCAGGGCATAGGTCGCCGGCTTGCCGGACAACCGCTTCGTCTCGCGCATAATAATTGGCACGCCTTCTCCCCGTTTTTCCATCAGAAACTGTCGGTTGAAATCCATCTCATACATATCCATGGGGCAACGGGAGAACAGGCTGGCAATCAGCTCGTTGCGGGTGGCCTGCCGGAGGTGGAGATTCTCCGGGGTGACGGTATTCGGCGGGGGGCCGGGCGAAAACAGCTCCAGGCGGTCATCGTAGAGGAACAATCGGATCTTTGAACCGTGAATGGCGTAGTCGCGATGCGCCACGGCGTTGACCAGGGCTTCGAACACCGCCCGTGTGCTGAACTGAGGGAATTCGATCCTTCCGGGCCGCTTGACGGCGGCGACGCGCATGTTCACGCGCACGAAGGACAATGCGTGTATGACCTGACGGTCCAGCGGACCTGTGATCCGGGCGGCAGCCGACTGGTGGTCGGCGTCCCGCTGGTTGCCGCGGTACCGGACGGCTTCGATGTAGGCGTTGGGCAGAATGCGTTCGGGATGCTCGCTGCACATTAGGGCGCCGGCCACGCTGGCCCGCTCGGCGCCGTTGTCGTCGGTGGTGAGCAGCCGCATTTTTTTCAGGGCCAGGGTCGGATCCGTCTCTTCTGCTGGGATAAACCGTCGCCATAGATACTCCGCGAGGGTCGAACGGTCCGTCTCCGGCGCCGGCTGTTCGTCGAACCGGATCAGCCGGGCCTGACTGCGTTGCTGAAATAATCGCGCCAGGACATCCGGCGGCATTTTTCGCTTCGAACTCCCCAACCGCTGAAAATAGCCGCCCGGCCCTTCGTGGACGAACAGGCTCCGGGGAATGTCGATCTTGAGGATCGGTCTTTTCCCGCCATCATCGCCCGGCAACTCCATGCGAACGATTTTGGCAAACAGCGGCGGGGTCACAGCGTCGTTGCAGATCTGACGGATATAGGTCTCGACGGCGTCCAGTTTGTCCAGAGGAATGCCGGCGACCTCCCGGGTTTTGTCGTCCACCCCGAGCACCATCACGCCGCCGTTGGCGTTGGCGAATGCCGCCAACTCATCCGCCAGTTCATCCCGGGACGGCCCAGCGATTTTTTTGCCCCGGAACCGAACTGATTTCAGTTCGAGAAGGCTGTCTTCGCCGAGGCGGACTTTGTCGAGGAGGGTTTGGGGGGTGTCCAACATGCTCTGTTCCCGGATTATCAATCAAGCTGAGCTTCTTGACCGGTTTGTATAGGCTTGTTAAGCCAGTTCAATTTACAGGGCGAAGGGAGGCGGGTCAAGGGGAATCGCGGGAATGTGGAGAAAAGCGGGAAACGACGCGCCGGGCCGCCCGCAAAAGTTCGCGGCGGCCTGGCGACGATGCGTCAGCTTGGCGGCTGAGGTCGGGCTATTTCTTCCGAAACGCCTCGTGGCAGCTCTTGCAGGTTTTGGCCACTTCGCCGAATGCCGATTTGATGGCGCCCAGGTCGCCGCTTTCGGCGGCGGAGATGTAGCCTTTGACGGCGGTCTGAAACTGCTCGGTTTCAGCTTTGAACTTGTCGGGATTCTGGAGGGCGTCGGCGGTCATGGTGGTGTCGCCCTTTTCGGAACCCATCACTGCGAATGCCTCCCACGGCAGGCTGGAAAGTGTATCGAAGAGCCGGGCCTCGGTTGCGAACGCTTCTTTGTCATAGGGCTTTTCGCCTTTGATGACCGCCGCCATTCCTTTGAAATGGGTCCCCATTAGCGACATGGCGGCTTTCCGGTACTCGATGGCGTCTTCGGGTTTGCCGAAATCCGCGGCAACTGCGTTGAAAAACGGAACGACGACCGCGAGACAGATCAGACATGCAAACACTTTTTTCATGCGTTTTTCTCCTTTTGTTTAGGGATTGACGATGGCCAACGGACTTTCCACTGATTTTGCAAGAATGTGTCGTACATGAAAAAGATTCTCAAAAGCCGGGGATATTGTCAAGAAGATTCCGTTGCATCAATTTTCAACGCGTTCAAATCCTTGACAATCGAATGGGAATGCGATTAGTTGAGGCGTCAACGTGAGCGCGACGCAGGGGACATTCCCCCAAAACCCAAACCGAAAGGAGCCCCAACCATGAAACGACCCCTTCCCATCCTCGCGACCCTTCTGATCACCGCCCTTTTCACCTTCACCCTTGGACCCCCCGCCACTGCCGCGGACACCCTCGAAAAAACCACCCTCACCTGGGTGGCCGGCGGCGTGGGCGGCGGATGGTATGTCCAGGCCGGCGGCATCGCCCGGATCATCGCCGAGAAAGAGCCCAAGCTGGTCATCAAGGTGGTCCCCGGCGGCGGGGTGGTCAACCCGGTTCGGGTCTCCACCCACAAGGACGACCTGGGGTGGGGCATCACCTTCGTCGACAAGATGGCCTACAAGGGCATCGAACCCATCTACAAGCGGCCCAACCCGGATGTCCGGGCCTTGGGCGGCATCTTTGGCATCTACCACATCCATTTTCTGGCGGCGGCCGATGAAGGCATCAAGACCGTCGGGGAATTGGCCCAGGCCATTAAAGACGGCAAATCCCTGAAAGTCGCCGCGCCCATGAAGGGCACGTCGGATTTGCCCCTGGTCAACACCATTTTCGATTTCTACGGCGTCTCCCTGGACGCCATCGAAAGAGCCGGCGGCAAGGTCTTCAACGCGGTCTATTCCGACATGGTCAACCTTTATAAGGACAAGCACGTCGATTTCGTTTTCACCCACCTGGCCGTCCCCGGCGCCGCCATCACCGAAATGACCGTGAGCCGGGACAGCGTCCTGCTGCCCGTTTCCGATGCGGCCATCGACCACCTGAACGAGTCCCTCGGCACCCTGGCCCGGGATTCCGGCAAGGCGGTCATCCCGGCCGGTTCCTACAAGGGACAGGAAAAGGACGTGCCGGCCGTGGT
>CAYPCE010000112.1:0-11833 GCA_964409085.1 uncultured Desulfobacteraceae bacterium
GTCTTTCATGGCGAAGCCGACGACATCATTCCTTTGGCCAACGCCCATGAAATCATCCGAAACGCCGGAGATCCCAAACGGTTGATCCTTCAAAAAGGCGGCGACCACCGCATCAGCGATCCGATCCACCAGGAAGAATTCATGAAGGAAGCGGTCCGGTGGTTCGACCAATACCTTCGGAAAACCGGCCGTTGATGCAAACGGCCCGCACCCGGCCGAGGCTGTCGGGCAGGTCCGACGGGGGTCCGTCCACCGCCACGAAGGTCGCGGCCCGGCCCGGCATCAGGACGCCCACTTCCGGAAGGTTCAGCAGCTCCGCGCCATTGGCCGCGGCACATCGGATCGCCTCCGGAAGCGTATAGCCCGCCGTCATCAGCAGCCGCATCTCCCCGATGATCCCGGCGCCATGGAACACCCCCATGCTGCCGGCGTCCGTTCCCATCACCACCCGGACGCCCAGTTCCCTGGCCCGGGCCAATTGCTCCAGTTGCGCGTCCGCGTTGCGCCGCGCTCCCCCGGCTTCCGGACTGCCTTTGGGCAGGGTTCCGGCATATCCGGTCATGGTCCCGGCCGTGGGAACCCAGAACGTCCCGCGGTCCGCCATCCGCTTCAGGTTGTCCTCTCCCATGAAAAACCCGTGCTCGATGGAGCGGCACCCCGCTTCCACCGCCATGCGGACCGGTTCCCGGCCATTGGCGTGGACCATCACGGGCCGGCCGCGGACCGAAGCCGCCCGCACCGCCGCCGCCAGTTCCTCCGAAGCGAACTGCGGCGCGGTCTCCTTCCCGAATTCCGTCAGGCTGTTGAGGCCGGCATTGACGATTTTGACATGATCGATGGCGTCGGCTTCGGCGGCGACGGCATCGCCCAGGGATTGCCCGTCGGCGGGAAACCGGCCGATGAGCCGTCCGTAACGCCCTTTCCGATGCCAGGCCCGTCCCGCCGTCCGGATCGTCATCGGATAGACGCCGCCATTGCCCGATCGGAACCGATGGACGTGCCCATGATGGTCCCCGCCATCCCGCACGGCGACCACGCCATGGCTGAGCAGATCCCGGATATGGCCGGCGATCACCGGTTCGATCCCGGCATAACCTGCATCGAGCTGCCACTGGCGGGTTTCCGGGTGGGAGGTTCCGGACATGGCGAGGTGGAGGTGAGCGTCCACGAGTCCGGGCAGTACCGTGCCATCAACGAAATCGGGACCGCTTCCGTCCGCGGGCCATGGAGCGCCCACGTCCGCTATCCGGCCCTCCCGAATCCGGACGGTCGCATGACGACGGATCGGACCGCCGGTGCCGTCGATGAACCATCCGGCCCGGAGGATTGCTTTTCCCACAGAGGTGCGCATGGAGGACTCTTTAGGCCAAGGACCGACAGACGTCAAGCCATAAAGAGAAACGGAATAGGATTTAAGGGGAGAGAAGAGGATCAGTGCGGCGGGACCATGGCACCGCTCCCGGGCATCACTCGATCCCGACGGTGATCATCAGGGCGCGGATGGCCTCTCGGAGGTCGATGACGCCGTCGGCGCCGACATCCCATGTTCCGACAGCCGAACGAACGGCCCGGTCCAGTTGCCTCTGGGTGTAAAGGGTTTCGCCGCTTTCGGTGTCCTGCACCACCAGATCGACCGGTGTAATGGACCCGCTGTTGCCCACGATGATGCGACCGTTGGGCGGGGAGACCACATGCAGTTCCCGGCCGTCCACAAACACTCTGACCAGCGCCGTATCGCCGGACAGGGCGCCGCCGGTCTGCTCACTGGCATTATAGATGGGAATGTCGATGACGTAGTGATCCTGGCTGTTGAGGCCGTCGGCGTCCTCTGCGAGCGGGTGGAAATCGGTCCCGTCGACGCGGGTCACCTTAAAGGTAAAGTCGTTGTCGGCGATTTGGGCGGTTCGGGTCGTGCGAATGTTGTCGGCACTTCGGACTTTAACGGAATTGATCAGGGTAACGGTTCCCCCGATGCGGGCGGGATTGGGCGGAAGCGACCAAACAAGGGCGGGAAACACCAGTAAACTGGCGGCTGCCATGGCATATAAACGCAGATTCGACATCCCGAAGGTCCTTTACCTTTTGAAGTTGGCGGCTTACAAACCAGAATATTGCCGCCAGCCTATGCCGATTACACAAACCGGTCAATGGGGATAAAAAGTATTCGGACCGTAGGATTTTTCCCATTGGGAATGGGTTTTTAACGCACCGGAAATGGGGTTACCAGGACGCCCGGGTCATGGCGTAGATCGCCTCCACAGGGTCGATCCGCATATTTCCGTTGACATCGGCTGCTTCGATGTCGCTCCGGAGTGTGGGATACCCTACCTGTATTCCGGAGACAATTTTTAACGCGATAATGGCGTCCATCAAATCCACTGAATCGTCGTTGTTCAGGTCCCCCTTGTCGTGTTCTATGTCATCGTGTCGCCCGGTATAGACCGCCTCCACGGATATGGAGACGGCCACCTGATGAGGATCGTTCGAATAGATGGTGATTTCCCCGGTGTTATTGTAGCTGTTATAGAGCGCATTCCAGTCGGAGACATAGATGTTGAGGGATTTCTGGCCGCCCTCCGGGATGGGCGAAAGCGTGGATGGGGAAAACCCCAGCCAGGAGGGCTGATTGGTCGTGATCCGGGACACGGTCAAATCCGCGTTCCCGGAATTGCCCACAGTGACGAACTCTCCGTTTCCCTCCATATAGACCCCCGACGCCGTGGCCGCGTAGCTGCCGAACTGCACTTCGTCCGTCACATCGTCGTAGGCAATGCGGAAATAACCGTTTTCTCCCCATCCGTCTCCCCAGCTGTTCTTTACTTTAAAAAATTCCTGGAGGTCGTTGTAGCCCACCACCAGTACCGCATGGCCCTGCCGGCCTGAAATAGAATCACCCTGGAAATCGTAGATACCGCCCTTATATCCGTTGCCCTCGAAGGTGCCGTCGTCGGGCACCAGCATGAACACAATCAGGGGGCCGTTTTGCAGCGCCAGTTTTAAGTCGTCCACGGTGGGGTCTTTTCCCCAGAGCCCCATCTTCGGGGTGTGTTCCTGGATCTTGATCAGGTAATTGGGTTGTTCGCACCGGTCGTCGCAATCGCCGTTCCTGGCCATGTATGGGTAACAGGTTTCCGAAGAGACGCCGTTTTGGTTGACGTAGCGCAATGCATCGAAATACCACCCACCGCTGCACCCGTCCTCGACGCTGCACGACAGGAGCGTCTGCTCGGAAAGATCGCCGGCCCCGGAAATCTGGGCCTGATTGATCAGATTTTCCACCAGCGCCACCGTGGCGAACGCCCAGCAGGAACCGCATCCGCCCTGGGATTTGACCGGGCTGTCGTATCGGCTCCAGTCCACGGCCGCGGGGAGAGCCTCCGCGATGGGTTTCGACGGGGGGATGACCCGCTCCTCCCAATACTGTTCAACCTCTTTCGGCGGCTCTATCCCCGACGCCACGGCGTAGGACAGGCTGTCGCGGTCGTCATCCCCGGTTCGATAATCGAGGCCCGGCGACGCGGCGAGCTTGTGCAACGTCAGAGAGGAAGGAGAAACCTCGATATGGGGCGCATTGGCCGTCTCGGAATGGACATAGGCGGCCCCGGGCGAACTGTCCCGGGTTCCGATCATGAACCGTCCTCCGGCCCAGTCTTCGTCGGCGGCCACGCTCCATCCCAGCCGGTCGCCGGTGCGGCCGTCGTTGGGCATCATCTTCTCTACCTGTTGCCAGCCGGATGTCTTCAATTCCATAAGATAGGCGGCCCCGGAATCGGCGCCCCATTTATCCGTACCGTCGGCACCGACCACGGCCCATTTCCCCGACAGGGCGACGGCCCGGCCGAAAAAATCGCCCGATTCGCCCGACGGCACCAGTTTCGTTCGCTGAATCCAGCCCGTTCCGGTGCGCTGGAAGAAATAGGCAGCGCCGGCGCCGGTGCCCCGATCGTCGTCCGCCGATGCCCCGATGAGGGCCCAGTCGTCGGAAATGGACACCGAAAACCCGAAAAAATCATCCGAAGACCCGCCCGACGGCCGCAGCTCATCTTCTTCCATCCATTGGCCGCCGTCCCGCCGGTAGACATAGGCGGCACCCGACCGGAGCCCGTGGCCCCCATGGTGAATGGCCCCGACAAGAACCCGGTCTCCTGAAACGGCGACGGACCGGCCGAAGTCATCCCCCTCGCCGCCATCCGAAGCGGTCAGCTTATCCGCCTGGGTCCATCCGGAATTCCCGTTGACGAACACATAGACCGCCCCCCGGCCGTCGGCCCGATAGGCCCCGACCGCGGCGGTCTCTCCGGAAATGGAGACGCTGTACCCAAAGGCATCGTTTCGACCGCCGTCCGAGGCGGTCAGCTTTTTCACAAATCGCCAGCCTGCGGAACCCCGCTCATACAGATAGGCGGCCCCGCTGCCGTAGGCGGTCCCATGATGGTGCGGGGCGCCCACAATGGCCCAGTCGCCGGAAATGGCGACGCTGTGGCCGAAAAAATCGGATGGCGCGCCATCCCCCGCCGTCAGATTCTCGTCCAGATCCCACAGGTTGTTTTCCCGACGGAACAAATAGGCGGCGCCGGCCCGCATTTCGCCCTCCGCCGCATCGCGCGGGGCTCCGACAATGGCATAATCTCCCGAGATCCCCACGGCACGGCCGAAGCCGCTGTCCAATACGCCGCTGTCCGCATCCAGTTTCACCGCCGACCACGCCGGCTGCGCCCCCGCCAGCATCAACAGCAAAAGCACCAGGAATGCCGTGGTTCCGCTTCTGATCATCATTTTTCCTCGTTTTGGATCTCGGGTTCTCATCGTTTGGCCAGGCCTCAGCCCTTTTTGGCGTTTTCTGCTCGACGCCCGCCGGTCAGGGCGAATCCCAAGGCTGCCAGCAGCATCGGGAATCCATACGCCCACGACCCGAGGCCGCCCGTGGCCGACTCTCCCAATGAAAACGCTTCTGAAATGAAACAATTGTTGGTCTCACCGCTATTGTCGTGTTCGAGGCCGTCGTCGCCCCCATCGAGATCATCGTCGTCAGGGTCCGGCTCCTCTGCCGCGGCACCCAAGGATAGGATGGCGCTGAACCGGCCGTCGACCGACCTGTCGATATCGACATCCCCCCCGTCGGAAAGGATCATCCTGAAACGGGTTCCACCCGTGGCGTCTCCATCGGACCGGGCCATCCGGGATACCGCGGCGTCCCCCACATCGACGACGCCCTCTATCTCCTTCCACCCGTCGCCGGACCGGTACCGGAACCACCGGTGCCCTTCGGGGACCGGATCAGGCACATAAATCATAAAATCCGCGTCCATGCCGGGGCCGTCTAAAATGAATGCCGCCTCCAGATCGCCGTAAATCCGGTCTTGTGGCGCGCCGGCGCTGCCGACCGATGGACGGGTATCGAGGCGGACGATCTCTCCTTCGGCCGCCTCGATCCCCATTTCCTGCTGCGTCGAGGTCCAAAAGGAGACGGCATTGTCCGGAAACAGGGTGATGCCGTTGTCCCTGACGGAAATGTCGATGTCGGCGGCATCGGTCAGCCCCTCGTTGTCGGTGACCGTCAACTCAAAAACGATTACGCCGCCGCCGGCATCCACCCCCGGCGCCACGAAGGTCGGCGTTGCGCTGGCGGCATCCGAAAGGACGACCTCCGGGCCGCCGTCAACCTGCCGCCATCTATACGCATCGACAGTCCCGTCCGGGTCCGAAGAACCCGTCGCGTCCAGCGTCACGGTTTCGCCCTCCTCTACCACCGTCCCATCGGCATCGGCTGAAGCGACCGGCGCCACGTTGGCGGCCGGAGATACGGTGACGGTCACCGTATCGTCATCCTCGCTTCCCTCGTCGTCCGTGACGGTGAGGCGGAACCGGAGCGTCAAGCTGCCCTCGGCGGGTTCCGGCGCCGTGAAGAAAGGGGTTTCGGTATCGGCATCCGTCAATGCGACCGACGGGCCTTCGGTCTGTTCCCAGCTGTAGGCCGCGATCTGGCCGTCCGGATCGGCTGAGCCCGATCCGTCCAGATCGACCCGCTCGCCGCCCCGCACCGTCCCGGATAGACCGGCGTCGGCAACGGGCGGTTGGTTGGCGTCCGCCGACACCGCGACGTCGACCCGATCTGAATGGGAAAGCCCGCCGTTGTCGGTAACGGTCAGTTCGAAAACCAGGGGGTTGTCCGCCGCGGCCACCTCCGAGGGGACGGTGAATTCGGCCTGGAGCGAATCGGCGTCTGTCAGGCTCAGGTCGGCGCTGGTGATTTGCTCCCATCGGTAGGTCAACGTGTCTTCCGGATCGGGATCATAGGAATCGCCGCCGTCCAGCACCACCCGGTCCCCCGGCATCACCGGTCCGTCGGGTCCGGAAGCCGAGGCCACGGGTCGGACATTGGCCTGGGTTTCCCGCTCGGCTTCGATATCGATGATCAAAAACGTGCCTGCCGGTTCTTCCACTGAAAATCGCCCGTCCGGCGGAGAAGTGACGGTCAGCGGGACGCTGTCCTCGGATACATGGATGACGGCAATGTCTCCGATCCGGGCTCCGCCGGGCTGCTCGGAAGCATCGAAAACCGGAATATCGATCTGATAAAAACCCGATTCGCTCAACCCCTGAGTGTCGGGAACCGCTTGCGGCTCGTAGGACGTCCCGTCGTCTTTCGTGATCTCAAAACGATACCGGTCGCCGGCGTCGCCCGGAACCAGCACGCCATCGACCGTCAGGGTTCCGGCCACGGGCACAGGTTTGGGCAGTCCCTGAGCCCATGCGGCCGAGAATACGGGCAGGGCCAGGATTGTGGTGAATACGCCGATCAAAACACATGCTCCATTCCTCATTTTTCTCATCATCCTTCCCTCTGATAAGGCCGCTTGGTATTCGTTTAGGATCCTATGGCAACTTCCACTGGCAATCCTGTCGGGTCTCGATCCAGTAACCGATTCCCGGCGCGAATTCCGTCAGATCGCTGAACGGCGGGTCCGGCAACTCCGGATCGTAGACGCGCCAATACCCCAGATGGAACGACCAGATGGACAGCAAATCGCAGTCACTGTCCTCCAACGCCTTTTCGACGGATTGCGGATGGGCCGCCTTGTAGCCCACGAGATTCCATCCCCTGTAGAGGGGCACCGTCGCCTCCACCGGCGTACCGGAGACCGTCAACCGCTTGGCGGTTCTCATGTGGATCCAGTACCCCCGTCCGGGTTCGATCCGTTCCAGGTCGCTGAGTGCCGGATTGGCGGGATCATAACACTGCCATGTCCCCCTGGAATAGGCCCAGACCGCCTTGTACTCCCCGGCGATGGGCGCCAGGACCGACGTGACATCGGCCACGGGCGGCTGGAGGGGCACGGAGAACATGTTCCAGCCGGCCTGGAGGCTGATGGACACCCCCGTGCCGGCGGCATCGTCATCCGGGTTGTCCGGGCTGCCGCCGACGGCCACCTCATGACCGTCGGAGCGCCCGCCCCCGTCGGTGTCCGCCATGGCCGGGCTTGTGCCGTACCGCGCGACTTCCTCCCCGTCCAGAAGGCCATCCCCATCCGAATCGCCCGACAGCGGATCCCCGCCATACTCGTATTCTTTTTCATTGGAAAGGCCGTCACCGTCCGGGTCTTCCATCGCGTCATCATCGTCCCATGGATCGAGCCCGAACGCGGTTTCCCAGTCATCGGCCATGCCGTCTCCATCCCCATCCGTCACCCCCGCCGACACCGCGCCGGCCAGGTAAAGGCATCCCACACACAACACGATGATGGCGACCGTTGATCTGGTCTTCATGGTGCCTCCCATCCCCAGTCAAATGGATCGGTCTGCTTCCAAACAGGGGGTTTGGAAACGTATGAACTGTTCGATTAAAAAATGAAAGAAACTACCGCGCTTATTGCCTGTGCATTAGCACACAAATGGCCAAAATCAAGCTTTTTTTCTGCCGGTCGCCCCCGCCTCCGCCGCCGGACTACAAATAACCCCATGAACTGAATGACTTTCAATAAATCTAACGATCTTCACGTCAACGATCGAATTTCGGCGTTCCCCCTCCCCCTCCAGCAGCACCGGGACATACGTGTCCGACATTCCCTTGAGGCAACCGGTGGCGGGGTCCCGTTGTCCCCCGACGACCACCGAAAGGGTCTGTCCGACCTGTTCTGCGTAAAAGGCGGCCTTTTTCCGCTCTCCCGTCTCCCGGATCGCGGCGCAGCGCGCCTTGACCACCGGCGCGGGCACCGTATCGGAAAATGTGGCCGCCGGGGTTCCGGGCCGGGGCGAAAACGGAAAGACATGAAGGTAACTCACCGGCAATTCTCCGATTAACCGCATCGTATGGTCAAAGGCGGCGTCGGTTTCCCCTGGAAATCCCACCAGCACATCCACGCCGATGGCCGCTTCCGGCAGCCGGTCCCGGATCCGGGCCACCCGATCCCGGAACACCCCGGCATCATAGGGCCGCCCCATCCGTTTCAGGATCGCGTCATCCCCGCTTTGGAGGGGGAGGTGAAAATGGCGGCAAAAACGGTCCGATTCGGCCACGTGCCGGATGATCCCGTCGGTCAATTCCGGGGGTTCGATGGAACTGAGCCGGATCCGGGGCATGGGCCGCTCCGCGATGATCCGCTCCATGAGGGCCGACAGGGATTCGGGCGGCGACAGGTCCTGGCCGTAGGCCCCCAGGTGGATCCCCGAGAGCACGGCCTCCTTGTATCCGGCCGCCCCCAGGGTGTGGAGATGGGCCAGGACCGTCTCCGGCCCCATGCTCCGGCTGGGGCCCCGGGCATGGGGGACGATGCAGTAGGTGCAAAACGCATCACAGCCGTCCTGAATTTTCAGATTGGGTCGGGTGCGCTGAAATGGCGAGGCCACGAAAAAGGGGGCAAAGGGCTCGGTGCGAGCCAGGGGGCGCCGAATCGTCCGGGGGGTCTTTCCGGGGTCCTGGTCCACGATCTCCGGCAACCGGTGCTTGTCTCCGTGTCCGATGATGTAATCGACCCCCGCGATCGCCTCGATCGCCTCCGCCGCCACCTGGGCATAACATCCGGTGACGGCGATTCGGGCATCCGGGTTCTCCCGGATGGCCCGGCGCACCGCGCCACGGCCCTGCATGGCGGCACTGCCGGTGACCGCGCAGGTATTGATGATGCACAGATCGGCGGGTTCCGCCGACGCCGCCGGCCGCCACCCGGCGTCCCGGAGGGCCTGGGCCAGGCCGTCCGATTCATATTGATTGACCCGGCACCCGAGGGTGACCATCCGGAAGGTCTCGCCGGTCATTCCGCGATCCATCCCGCCCCGATCACCCTCTCCCCCTGGTAGAAGACCGCCCCCTGGCCGGGGGTCACCGCGCTTTGGGGCGTCTGGAACCGCACCGCCACCTCCCCTCCCCTCTCCGGGAAAAGGCGGGCCGGCGCAGCGTCGTGGCGGTAGCGGATCCGGACCGCCGCATCCAGCGGAGCGGCCGGCTCCGGCAGGAGCCAGTTGACGCCGGAGACCCGGCATTCCCGGGACAGCAGGTCCTCCTGAAAGCCCACGATGAGCCGGTTTTGCCGCCGGTCGATGCGGACCACGTAGTACGGGGCCGCCGCCGGGCAGTCGATCCCCCGCCGCTGCCCCACAGTGAACAAATGGAGCCCCTTGTGCTCTCCCACCCGCCGGCCCCGGACATCTTCGATGGGCCCGGGGCCGGGAAGGGCCGGCCGATGGCGGGCCAGGAATTCGCCGTAAGCCGTCCCCCGGATAAAGCAGATATCCTGGCTCTCGGAACGGGTGACGGGCCGGAGCCCTTTCTCGGCGGCCAGGGAGCGGACCGCCGATTTGGTCATGCCGCCCAGGGGAAACACCGCCGATGCCAGCTGTTCCCGGGACAGAAACGCCAGAAAATAGGACTGGTCCTTGCGGAGGTCCCGCCCCCGGAGAAGCCGGGGGGCCCCGTCGGCGCCGGTGTCGGTCCGGGCATAGTGCCCGGTCGCCATGCGGTCCACTCCCAGGGACCGGACCCGATCGAACAGCCGACCGAACTTGATGGAGGGATTGCAAACCAGGCAGGGGTTTGGCGTGCGGCCCGCCATGTAGGTGTCCACGAAATAATCGACGACCGTCTCTTTGAATGCCGACGCCATGTCCAGGATGTGGATGGGGATGGCCAGTCGCTCCCCGATTTCTTCAATGGCCCCGTCCGGAACGGGATGGTATCCGGTGTTGAAATGGACCCCCACCACCGGTCCCGCCTTCTTCAACAACCAGGCGGCCACCAGGGAATCCACGCCGCCGCTGACGGCGACCGCCGTCAGCCCCATCACTCGAAAAAGGTCTGGTTCTTGGGCCGGACCCGCATGACCCGAATGGGACAGGCCGGGACGCAGAGTTCGCAAACACTGCATTTTTTCTGGTTGAACACCACCGTCATCTCCGGTCGTTCGATGGACAGGGCCCCGGTGGGGCAGACCGCGGTGCAGGCACCGCAGTGGGTGCAGGCCTGCTGGTCCCGTTTGATCTCCTGTTCGGCGTTCTGCACCTGGACGCCCTGGTCTTTCAGGTACTGGACCCCGAGTTTGAAATTTTTCCGGGAACCGGACAATTCGAGCACCAGGATGCCCTCCCGCCGGGGCAGTACCTGGGCGTTGAGGATATTGAAGGTCAGGTCGTATTCTTTGACCAACTGGCAGACAAGGGGTTTGTGGACCACTGTTTTGGGAAACCGGAGCACAAGCATTCTCGAATACACGGAAACCTCCTGAAAATGAGTCATTTGTCAACGGCATCCGACTGTAGTGAGAAACCGCCATCCTGTCAACTCCATCCTGATGGGCGGCCAGCCCCGAAGTGTGCTCCTGCCGATACATTATGGGATCCGAATCCTTTGCGCTTGAGCCTGCATCAAACGGCTCCATAAAGCATGATGCGTGCCAATCCGGACGCGCTGTTCATATCCAATTATAATAAAAGGGAATACTCGATGGATCGGGGGAGGGAACAGGCGGGGAGGGCATGCGCGATTTCGATCAGTGCGCGATATCGATCGATCGTTTTCGCGCACATAGGGATCATTCGCCCACCATTGCTCTCTGATGACGGACGCCCCTCTCTGGGGATCAGCCGCGCTTGCCGGTCATGGTCTCGATCGTTACCCGGAGAACCGTGGTCACGCGGAGCTGGGCGTCGGGAAAGGCATCGGATACCGGCCGGTTCCGGTCGTACTGGGCCGCAATGAGGGCCAGGGCCGCTCGTTTTTCCACCGGATCGGCCACGATGTCCGCTGTCCCGACCCCCACCACGCTTTCATAGGTCATCGTCCAGTCGCAGGGCGAGGTCCCCGCTTTGGGGGACGCATCCCCCACGAACACCACGCAGACCCTGGGGTTTTTCTCGAGGATCGCCAGCTTTCGGCCTTCCGCGGCCGAATGGACGTAGAGGACCCCATCCCGGTACCCGAAACACAGGGGCACACAGTAGGGCTGCCCCTCGTCGGACAACGCCAGGTGGCAGTACACCGCCCGGCGGATGATCGCCGCCATCGCCGCCGGATCGACAACCGCTTTATCGTTCCTCCTCATGATGCCGCTCCGTCGATGGGATCCAGCACGTCGGCCAACCCATCGGCGACGGCGGTGGGCAGCATGAAGGCGGCCCGGTGGATCCCCGGGTTGAAATACCGCGTCCCAATATCGTCCGCCGCCCGGCCGGGGTCGAAGTCATCCAGCGGATGGTAGGTTTTGGCGGCGAAACCGAAGCTCCAGAGGCCGCCGGGATAGGTGAGGGTCGAAAAGAGGTAAAGGTGGAGCCGGTTGAAAAACGGGCGCTGATTCCGCAGCATGGGTCCTTGCAGATCGGTGTCGTAAAAGGGGGATTCCGC
>CAYPCE010000113.1:0-11817 GCA_964409085.1 uncultured Desulfobacteraceae bacterium
CGGCCTCTCTGAGCTTTTTTCCCGGCTTGAATTTGACCACGTTGCTGGCCTTGATTTTGATGGGTTCGCCGGTTCTGGGGTTCCGTCCCTTGCGGGCCTTGCGGCGGATTTTGGAAAAGGTGCCGAACCCCACCAGGGTCACCTTTCCGTCTTTTTTCTTCAGCGTCGCGATGACATTCTCCATAAAGGAGTTCAACGCCTTGGACGCCTGGACCTTGGTGATCTCGGCGTCGTCCGCCATCCTCTCGATCAATTCCGCTTTGGTCATACTGCTCATCTTCTTTCCCCCTTTTTGGATTGGTGGTTCCTGTGGCCCCTCTCTCGCCGTCGAATCAATCCATATAGGAGGTTGCATTCCTTGTCAATACAAATCAGCATAATTGGGCTGCCATCAAGGCTTTTTTTGTCTGTTTCCCCATAAAACCGCTCTGTGAAGGCAATGGCGGGTACCATTTCCGTTGGATCATTGATTGTCAGGGGTCCATGGCAGCTGGTTTTATGAAACACGTCATTTCAAGGGCTACAACAGGGCTTCGGCGAATTGGACCGGATCGAAGGGTTGAAGATCGTCGATCCCCTCTCCAATGCCGATGTATTTCAGCGGGATGCCAAGGGTGCCGCAGATGCTCACCACGATGCCGCCCCGGGCCGTGCCGTCGAGTTTGGCCAGAGCGACCCCGGTAACGCCGAGGGCGTCGTGGAAGAGCTGGGCCTGGGAGATCCCGTTCTGGCCGGTGGTGGCGTCCAGGACCAGGATCGTCTCGTGAGGCGCGTCGGGCAGTTTTTTCGCCATGGCCCGTTTGATTTTTTTCAGCTCTTCCATGAGATTCGTCTTGGTGTGGAGCCGCCCGGCCGTATCCACGATCACCACATCTTTTTTGCGGGCCACCCCCGCCTCAACCCCGTCGAAGGCCACCGCCGCCGGATCCGCTTTGTTCCGGTGGCGGACGAAATCGGCACCGGCCTGTTCCGCCCAGATTTCCAGCTGCTCCACGGCCGCGGCCCGAAAGGTATCCGAGGCGGCGATGAGTACGGATTTGCCCTGATTGGCATACCGGGCGGCCAGTTTGCCGATGGTGGTGGTCTTGCCCACGCCGTTGACCCCGAGGACCATGATAACGTGGGGAGAGGCCGTGATCGTCTCGTCGGCGGCCCCGCAGGTTTCGCCCATGAGATCGACGATCTCCTCCCGGAGGACGGCTTTGAGGTCATCGGCGGAGTGGATTTTCCCTTTCTTCCGGGAGAGCCGCCCGATGATTTCCGTGGCGGGCTGAACGCCGATGTCCGACGTGATGAGCCGTTCTTCCAGTTCTTCCATGAGGTCGTCGAACCGGTTGGACCGGAACAGGTCGTCGATGTCGGTGGCGAGGAGGCTCCGGGTCTTGGAAAGTCCCTGTCGCAGCCGGCCCACGAACCCTTTCGGTTCAATGGCCCGCGCGGCCGGTTCTGTTTTCTCCGGGTCTTTTTTCTTTTTAAACCATGCCATTCGGTGTGTCCTTATCTCCCTTCCAGGTTGACGGAGACCACTTTCGATATCCCCTTTTTCTCCATGGTGATGCCGAACAGGCTGTCGGCGAATTCCATGCTCTTTTTTTTGTGGGTGATCATCACAATCTGGGATTGCTCGCCGATGATCCGCAGCAGTTCGTTGAACCGATAGACGTTGGCCTCGTCCAGGGGAGCATCAATTTCGTCCATAATGCAAAAGGAGGCGGGTTTGATCAAAAAAATGGAAAAGACGAAGGCGATGGCCGCCAAAGCCTTTTCCCCACCGGAGAGAAGGCTGAGCCGGGTCAGTTTTTTTCCGGGGGGGTGGACCATGAATTCGACCCCGGTTTCCAGGGGTTTGTCCGGCTCTGTCAGTTCCAGCCGTGCCGATCCGCCGTCGAAAAGCCGGGGGAAAACTTCATTGAGCTTTTCGTTGACCTGTTCGAAGGTGGTCAGGAATTTTTCCTGGGAGATCCGGTTGATCCGCTGGATGACTTGATGGAGGTCGTCCACGGCCTTGACCAGGTCCGCCTGCTGGGCGAGGAGAAAGTCGTGGCGCTCCTTAAGTTCGGTGTACTCCCGGATGGCCCCCAGGTTGACGTCGCCGATGGCGGCGATTTTTTTCCGGCAGTGCGCCAGTTCCTCGGCCATGGCGTCGTCGTCGGCCGCTTCGGCCATGGCCCCGGATTCGGCCATCTCGGCCCGGAGAGCGGCCAGGTCCCCGTGGTACCGTTCCGCCAGCCGGGACTCGATGTTGTCGGCTTTCATCCGCTGCTGGGATTGTGCCATCTCCAGTGAGCGGAGGGTTTCCCGGATCTCTTCCCGGCCTTGTCGGGCTTCCGATAGGGCCGCATCCTTTTTCGTGAGATCGGCGTCGATGGCGAAGGATTCCGATTCGCTCTTTTCCAGGGCCTCGCTCAGGTGGTCGAGATTGGCGTACATCACCGTCAGCTGATGGGATTGGGCGGCGATGTTCTTTTCCGCCTCTTTCCGTCGGTTTTCCTTGGTTTCGATGTCCCGCTCCACCTGTTCCATCCGGGCGAGGCCGTCTTTCCGGAAGTATTGGAGCCGATTGAGGGTGTTGCGGCGGTTCTCCAACCGCCCTTTCAGGGCCGTGATCCGCATGCGGAGGTCCACGGTCCGGTCGTTGAACGCCGACAGCCGGTCGGAGAGGCCGGCGGTTTCCGCTTCTTTCCGGGCCACATCGGTGCTGGCGTTTTCCACCGCCTGCGTGAGGGACGCCAAGGCGGCTCTCGACTCGTCCACGGTTTCGGCCAGTTTATCGGCTTCGTCCAGGAGGCGGGCTTCTTCTTCCCGGGCGGTTTCCAGGCGGCGTCTGGCCTGCTTAGAGGCTTCAGCGGTCGCGTAGACCGCTTTCTGGGCCGCCAGTTCGTCCTCCACCGCGGCCTGCCGGTCTTCGGAAAGGGCTTTGCGCTCTTTCGTGAGCCCGGCCAGGGCCTCCTCCAGTGCCGCTTGGGATTGGCGTTCCGTTTCCAGCGTGTCGTCAAGATCGGCGATCTCCTGAGCCAGTGTTTTCAGCTCCTGTTTTTTGGCCAGGATGCCGGACAGGGTTTCCGGGCTGCCCCCCAGGAGAATGCCCTGGGCGGTGATCACGTCACCACCGCGGGTGGCGACCGCTTGTGGGCACTTCCCGCCGTTGACGACGGCCATGGCCTCGGACAGGTTCTCGGCCAGCCGGACGTGGCCCATCAGGGATTCACCGATGGCCTCGTATCCCTCCCGGATCCGGACGTGGTCCAGTAGGGGCCCGAATGGGTTCGCCTCTACACGGCCGTTTTCCCCGTTGCTGTTGTCACCGTTCACCGGGCGGACCGGCGCGATGGGGATGAATCCGGCCCGACCTTCATTCCCGCTCTGGAGAAAGGCGACCGCATCGAGCCCGACTTCGGGCGTCTCGACCAGTACGTACTGGAGTGTCTCTCCGAGGACCGCTTCCACTGCGGTTTCATAGCCCGGGGCTGGGTCCAGGATGTCGGCGGCGAGCCCCAACACCCCGTCGGGGGGCTGTCCTTCATTCCGGGTCATGATGGCTTTGACCCCGTCCCGGTACCATTCGTAGGTGTCGGCCATTTTCTTCAGGGCCGCATGCCGGGAGTGCGCCGTGTCCCGTTCCCGTTCCAGGGCCTGGACCCGCCGGGTTTGATCGGACAGATCCTGCCGCCGGGTCTCCAGATCGTTGTCCAGACCGGCCAACCGGCGGTCTATGGTTTTCAGCGCTTCCCGGCAGCGGGTCAGTTCTTCCCGGGCCCCGGCTTCTTGTCGGGCTTTTTCGGTTGCCTCCCGCCGGGCGAGGGCCGTCTCTTCGTCGGCCCGCTTCCGCCGGCGTTCAAGGCTTTCTTTGTTCTGGAGGGCGTTTTCCAGGGCGGCCCGGTGCCGGGTCTGCTTCTGGAGCAGGCCGTCGCGGGCCGATTTCCGTCCGGACAGGTCCCGATTGGCCTCGGCCAGGGCTTCCTTGAGACGCCGGGCCTCGGATTCCTCCCGGTCGAATTCGGACTGGGCGGCTGCCGCCTCTTTTTCCAGTGCGGCGGTCTCTTCGGTGGCTTGGGCCAATTCGTCCGCCAGGGTCCGATTTTTTTCCTCCAGGGTCTCCCGGCCGTTTTTCAGTTCGTCGATTTCTTCGGCCAGGCGCCCGATCTCCTTCCGGAGGTGGGCCAGGTCGTTCTCGGTCTTGTCGATGGACCGCTGGGTGTCGAACCGGTCCGATTTCCGCTGGGAGATTTCCTGGGTTTTCCCGTGGCGGGCGAGCTTGATCCCCTCGATGTCGGCTTCCAGCCGCCGGATGGCGGCGGTCCCGTTTCCCTCGGTGTCCTGTAGCTTCCGGAGTTCCCCTTGGGCTTCCCGGATCCCGGCCGAAAGGGCATCGTGCTGTCGGATGGAGAGGTTCAGGTCGAGGACCCGGATCCGGGCCTGGAGGGTTTTGTACCGCTCCGCCTTCCTGGCCTGCCGATGGAGCCCGTTCAACTGCCGGGTCACCTCGGCGATGATGTCGTTGACCCGGTCCAGGTTGGCGTTGGTGGCTTCCAGTTTCCGGAGGGTTTCGGCCTTCCGGCTTTTGTACCGGGTGATGCCGGCGGCCTCTTCGATGAAGAAGCGGCGTTCGTCGGGGCCGGCGTCGGTGATGGCCCCGATGTTGCCCTGGCCGATGACCGCGTAGGATTTGGCCCCCAGGCCGCTGCCCAGAAAGATGTTCTGGATGTCCTTGAGGCGGCAGGGGAGCCGGTTGAGGAGATAGGCGCTTTCGCCGGACCGGTAGAGGCGGCGGGTGATCATCACCTCGGTGAAATCTTTCAGAACTTCGGGCGCTGTTCCGTTTTCGTTGGCCAGCACCAGGGAGACCTCGGCCATGTTGAGCGGGGGGCGGCCATCGGTTCCGGCGAAAATCACGTCCTCCATGGACTTGCCCCGGAGCTGCTTGACGCTCTGCTCCCCCATGGCCCAGCGGAGGGCGTCCACGATGTTGCTCTTGCCGCAGCCGTTGGGCCCGACAATGGCGGAAACCCCGGGGGGAAAGTCGATGGCGACCTTCTCCACAAAGGATTTGAATCCGGTGATTTCCATTTTCTTCAGTCTCATGGACCGAAAATCTCCTCTGCTAAAAACGGGACTCCCCTCGCTTTTCGGGGGAAAAGGGGAGGGGAGCGGGTAAAACGGCTACGGTTGAAATCGGACGCCGGCGGCCTCTCAGGGCTCGTCCGTCCAGGTATAGGTTACCGGCAGGATCTCTTTATAAAGGATTTCGGCCGGTTCATTGGGGTCCGCCGGCCGGGTCGCCGATTCCATCAGGATTTCCACCTGCTCGACGGTGTTGGGGATGTCCAGGTAAAAGTAGCGGGTGACGCTGTCGGCGCCCGTCAGGGGTCGGGACGGCTCATGGTGCTGGCCGCCGTTGCGTTCCACGGGTTTGGCCCAGACAAAGGCCCCTTCGGGGTTGCCGATGACGTAGTCAAAGGTGGCGAAGACCTTCACACTGAGTCCAAGGACGGCGGGGCTTTTCGGGTCCAACCGGATGTTGAGGGCATACGTTTCGGGAATTGGGTCGGCCAGGAAATCAAGGACCACCGGATTGAATGCCCCGGGATTATCGCTGTTGGGATAGTCGGACGCCCCGGCGATGCGTTCTTCCAGGAAGGGGGTGTACCACCGGTCCCGGATGGCTTGAACAACTGAATCGA
This sequence comes from uncultured Desulfobacteraceae bacterium, assembly GCA_964409085.1. Classification (GTDB taxonomy): domain Bacteria; phylum Desulfobacterota; class Desulfobacteria; order Desulfobacterales; family JAABSP01; genus JAABTD01. The sequence continues at coordinate 5,682 of CAYPCE010000113.1, forward strand.
AATCCGGATCATTCGCGCCGCCGATGAGGGCGGTTTTGTGGGAAATGGCTTCCATTTGGGACAGGCGGGAATCCGAATCCGGGAAGGTCCGGTCCCGGGGGCTCACCAGGATCAGTTTGTCGATTTTTTCGGGGTAGAAGACGGCCATCTGGGCGGCGATGGCGCTGCCCAGGCCGATGCCTGCGATATGGGCCGTCGGAATGTCCAGTTCCGCCATGAGCGTCTCCACGTCCGCGGTGGTCCGATGGACGGTTTCGCTCCAGGCGACGGTATCTATGGGAGGGGTGCCCGCCGGCGTCGAATCGCCGAAGCCCCGTATATCGAAGCGGATCGTCCGATACGTTTTGGAGAAGGCGGCCCATTGCGGATCCCAGGAGTGGCGGCCTTTGAATGCCTCATCGGCGTCGGTTTCCCGGCCGTGGATCAGGACCAGCGAGTCGCCCTGTCCGGCGATTTCATAATAGATCTGGGCGCCGTCGGACATGGTCACCGTGCCGGAGAGCACCGGAACGCAGGTGTACCGGACCGACACCCCGTCGGCTTCCAGGCCCGGGATATGGTCGGTGCAGGCGGTTTCGCCCAGGGGGTTGTCGGTCAGGTCGATGGTGTCGCCGGGGCCGATCCCCTCGTTGGCCGCCAGCGGCTGGATGTCGGTGATGGCGTTGTCCGAGAGGTCCAAATCCGACAGGCGGATCAGTTCCGAAAGGGGGGTGAGATCGCTGATGCGGTTGCCCGGCAGGGACAGAGACGTCAAATCGACGAGATGCTGGATGCCGTCGATATCGGCGATGTCGCTGTCCGGCGCGGAAAGGGACGTGACCCCCATCAGGTCTTCAGGGAAGAGATCCCCGTCCGGCTTTTGGATCGTGCTGCGAACGGCTGCTTCCAGGTTGGGGTCCGGGAAGAGGATCGCCGCCCCCGCATCCGCCATCCGGTAGGCGATGGTCCACCGGCCGAAACGGGTGTCGCCGGTCACTTCGCTGTAGGCGATCCGGAAAAATCCGGCTTCGCCCCAGGTGGTGTCCCAGCTGTTTTTGACGATAAAGGCGCCGTCGGCGTCATCCCATCCGATGATGAGCACCCCGTGGCCGCACTCGTTGAGGGGGTCGTCGCAGGCGCCCCAGACATGGGAGTAGATCCCCCGGTCATAATAATAAAAATCCGGGTAGACCTGGAGGAGGGTCACCAATGGGCCGTAGAGAAAGAGTTCCTGCTTGAGGCGATCCACCGTGGCGGTCTGGCCTTTTGAGACGAAATGCCAATCGACGACCTGGACCGGATCGGTCTCCCAGCCGGTGCAGGCCTCGTCGCACAGGCCGTTTTGGGCGGTGTAAGGATAGCAGGTTTCCGGGGCTGTCCCGGAGGCGGTGAGGAAATCGGCCGCCGCGTCGATGAAGCCGCCGTCGCACCCCCCGGCGTCACCGCAGGAGATGAGGATCTGCTCCGACAGGTCGTCCCCTCCCACGATGGGAAGTTCGGCCCTGAGAACCTGCGATTCCAGGGCGGCAATGGAGGCGAAGGCCCAGCAGGATCCGCAAAGCCCTTGATAACGGACGGGGGTGACGTAGTTTTGTCCACCCCGATTTTGCCAGTCGAAACGCGCCGGGAGTTCGGAGGGATCGGGCAGACGCGGCGCCGGGTCGGTACGGGGGGTTGGACCGGTCCCCAGTCCGTCCGTAAGGGCGCCCGACAAGATGCGGCGGTCGGCGGCGGGCAGATTCGAGATGGGGGTTTCCGCAGCCGACCAACGTGCCGACTGGTCGGTGATGGCGTCCTGAATTTGGGCCAATTCTGGGGTCGGGGCCTCGCCGGTGACGGTGACGGCGATCTCGGTGGATGCATCGTTGCTGTCGTGGATGGAGAGGATCGTGGTTCCCGGGGAGAGACCGGTGACCGTGACGGTGTGGCCCTCAAGGGTCGCGCTGGCGACGGTGCTGTCCGTATTGCTGTCCAGTCGGTACGGGTATCGGCCGCCGTTGACCGTCACCTTTCCGGTTTCGCCGGCCGCCACGGTGAGGTCGCCGGCGGAAATCCGCAGATCCGGTCGATCCCCTTCGCTGCAGCCGATTGTCCCTGTCAGTAACGCCACCAGCAGCAGTGCCCAAACCGATAGCCCGGTTTGAAGGCCGGTCCACCGTGTTTTCCCGTCGGCGCCGTCTGTTCTCATGGAACCATTCCTCTCATTGTTCAGTCGTTGGGGTCTGACTTTATATGCCGGTTGTGCGAGCATCGAAAAAGTGGCCTCACGCTAACAAAAACCCACTCAAAATTCAATTGGAATTCGGCTCCGAAGGCCAAGGGCATGCATGGGGGAGGCAGATGATGGGGCCCCGTTGGGTAGGAGGGGCCCCATCACGCAGCGCGGTAGGTGGGGTCTGGGGGCGGGGTGGTTTGACCGGCGATCAGATGGCAGAGGCATTTGCCGTGTCGGCGGTCATGAGGTAAGAGATGCGGCCTCCCCTTTTGGTGGGGGGATGCAGCTTTTTTTCGGATGCATCGACCCACTGCATGAGCCGTTGAATCTTGGCGTTGGCCTGGGCGTCTGCCCAGAGACGCGAAAAGTCGATTTCGCCCGCTTTGACCTCTTGAAGCGATGGGACATCCTGGTTCTGACCGATGCGGCCCACGCCCCGGATGACCACGGTGAGGTGCTGGAGCAGGGCTTCGACGTGGCGATGGCTGTCCCTCATCTGATAGATGGCGCCATTGGGGCTGCCGTATTCCTTGAGCGCGCTCCGGAGAACGACCCGGGCCGTGGCCCCGTCGATGAGGGAGAGAAAAATGTAGATCTCCCGTTCCAGGGAGAGGAGAAAGCGGACCGGCAGGGTCTCTTCGCCTTCCATGCCCACGATCAACTGGCTGTGGATGGTGCGGATCTTCCGCAGAAAGTGGGCCTGTTTGGCGTCAATTCGGCGGGCCACGGCCTTGGCCACCTTTCGGTCCAGCCCGTTCTGGACCGCCAGCACCTCTTCGGGGGTCAGTTCGATGTCGATGTTCACCTCTTTGTTGTACGTCCGGACCAGAATATTGGAGAGCATGAAGGCGTTCCGGTCGGAGAAGTGGATCGTATCCGGGTCCCGGAGCACCTCTTCCAGGAGTTTCTCGATGGCGTATCCGGGCTCCTTCATTTTGGCGATCAGCAACTGGAGTGAGTTGAGAAACGCCACCCGGTCGTTGCGGTGGGGGGTCTCTTTCAGATAGTGCCAGAGGAATCCGAAGACCTTTTTTTCGTGGGTGGCGAAGGCCGGGATGAACCGTTCGAACACGCTCCGGAGAAAGTGGCCCTTGGCGTCGAAACATTGTTTCAGCAGACCGATGAGATCCTTGGCCGTTTCCACGGTGATCTTGAAATCCTGAGCGATGGTGCGGTAATCCCGATCATCAAATTTCATGGGTTGCCGGACGAGGCTTTTCATTTTTCTCTGGGTCCGGATGCGTCCCTTGTGTCCGGCCAGCAGCTTCCGAAGATTCTGGTTGACTTCGGGCGCCGCCGTCTGTTTGCCGTCCGGGGACCGCACCTGGATGCCGTCCCGGCTCACCGCCAGATCGTCGAACACATTGTCTTGCACCTGCTCGAACCGTCCCCGGATGTTCTGGAGGACCTCCTTTTGGATGTGCGGACTCGATGACGCTTTTTCCGCCGCCGTCAGCAACTCGCTGGCGTGCTGGAGCCGCTGGACCAGCCGGGGCGCGTTGACCTGATCGTAATCGTTTCCGTACACCGCCTGGAGGGACTGGGCCGCCTGGCGGGGAGCGGTACCGAAATGCTGCGTCGCCAGCCGGGCGACCTGGGCCTTTTCCGCCGTGTCGGCCGGCGAGAGGGCCTGTCGGCGTCCCTCCAGGGCCAACCATTTGATGTTGTTGACCTCGATGGGCGGCTTGGTCAGTTTCCCCTTGAGCTGCCGGAGTCCGAAAATGGCGTCGTAAACCCCGAAAAAAGGATTGGTGGGAGTGCGCTTCATCCAGCCGTCCACCCGGTGGATCAGGGCGTCCATGGCCGCGCGCGTCATCCCGTTCAATCCGGCGATAAGGGTGAGATTCAGGTCAGGCTTGCCGGACTCGTCGCCGATCACCGGGATAGTCCTTTTTTGCCCCTTGAGCGGGATTTCGATATCGATGCCGCGTTTCCGGGCTTCGCTGAAACGGGATATGATCTGCAGACAGGTCTGGAGCCGCTGATAAAAGGGACTTCCCGGTTTTTGAGCATCCGTCGGCGTCGCGATGCTCATGGTGCTGATGCCGTGATCGGCCAGGATCTGGAAGGCTTTGGCCAGTCGGCCGGGCAGATGGGACATCTGGACGCCCATGCGGTTGTAAAGCGCGACCCCCTGGGCGGCGTCGACCTCCAGGTCGTCGAGCCGGATCACGTAATCGTTTTCCGCCGGCACTTTGGTGCTGGTGGGAAATCCCCGGAAGCGGATGAGCACGCGATCATCCCGACGGGGCAGACGGGCCAGCTTGTTGAGGGTCCCGGTGAGGTCGGCCATGTGGTCCCGACCGGTTTTGATGCCCTGGAGAAAGTGGCTGGCCACAAAAAAGGCGGCCACCTGGTGGGTCAGCTGGATCATGTGGAGTTTGGTTTGATCCAGTGCCGCTTCGGCTTTGTCGAGTTCCGAGTCGCCGGCGGATCGACCTTGGACATCTGTCGGCATGCGTTCGCTGAGCCCGCCGAGTTCACGGAAAAGCTGTTGGGCGTCTTCGTCCAGTGTGATATAGTTGCCGCTCATGTTGTCGTTTTCCTCCCGCGCCGTTCGATGGGGTCTGCCGCTTCCCGTGACAAACAGAGAAGACTCGTTGTAATGTATTGTTTATTCAACAGGATCACAATGGTCCGAATTCGCATTCAAGCGGTAGAAATATCCTACTTCGCTCTATGCTTTTCCGGTACTCCCGGCCGGTCGGCCGGGGGGAGGCGCGGCCCGTGGCTCCGCGGGATGGGCCTGGGACGGAGATGACCGCTTTTCTGCGGCACCAGTGGTTTCTTGCCGCATTGGTCCTGGTGGTGGCCATCACCTTGGCCGACGCAACCGAGACCGTCCCGGGTGTCGGGTTGTGGCTGCGACATCACCGGGTGCCGTCGGCGGTCATTTTCATCATCTTTCTCCTGTCGGGGGGGATGCTCGATGCCCGTCAATTGAGGGCGGGGATGCGGGAGGTGACGGGGACCCTGGCGGCATTGGGGGTGATGTTTGTCCTCAGCCCGGCTGTTGGGGCGCTTTTGGGGCTGATGCCGTTGCCGGTGGGGGTCAAGATCGGGATTTTCCTGGTGGCGGCGATGCCCACCACCCTGTCCAGCGGGGTGGTGATGACCGGGGCCGCCGGGGGCAATATGGCCCATGCCCTGGTGATCACGGTGGCGGCCAACAGCCTGGCGGTGGCGGTGGTTCCGGTGATCCTCCCGCTGCTGCTGCCCCTGGCCGGCGCCTCGGCCGCCGTGACCATCGATCGGGTCCCCCTGATGGTCCGGCTGGCCTCATTGGTGCTGCTGCCGCTGGCGTTGGGACTGGCCGTCAAATGGCGGCTGGGGCGGTCCCTGGACCGATGGGCCCAGACGTTTCAGCGGATCTGTCAGGGGCTGATCGTGGTCATGGTCTGGATCGGGGTGGCCGGCTCCCGGCAGACCCTCATCGCCGGGCCGGGGGATTTGGGCCTGATCCTGCTGCTGGGGGCGGGGTTTCACGGCCTGCTGCTGGCCGGGTCCTGGGGGGCCGCCCGGGCCCTCTCCATGGGACCCGGCCGGCGGGAGAGCCTGATTTTCATGGGGGCCCAGAAGACGCTCACCCTGACGCTCATCCTCCAGGTCTCCCTGTTTCCCGCCCATGGGCAGGCCCTGGTGGTGATCGTCGTTCACCACATCCTCCACCTGATGATGGACGGTTGGTTGGTGGGGCGGTTCAGGGCCGGCCGCGGCTAGTTCGTGGTGCAGGGGCGAAAGATGTTTCGCCCCTACAGGATCTGGCTGAGGAAGAGCTTCGTCCGGTCGTGGATGGGGTTGACGAAAAAGTGCTCCGGCGTGCCCTCTTCGACGATGGCCCCGTGGTCCATGAAGATGACCCGGTCGGCCACCTCCCGGGCAAACCCCATTTCGTGGGTCACCACCACCATGGTCATCCCCTCCTTGGCCAGGGTCTTCATG
>CAYPCE010000114.1:0-11485 GCA_964409085.1 uncultured Desulfobacteraceae bacterium
ACCGGAAAGGGACTCCTGGAGATGATGCGGGAGATGAACGAACACAAGGGCGTCACCTTTATTTTCTCCACCCACGACCGGATGGTCATGGAGCACGCCCGCCGGCTGGTGCGCCTCCGGGACGGACAGATCGTCGATGACGGCAACGGTTAGCCCTCTTCGCAGTCGGGTCGCCGCCTGGATCGTCCTCCTTCTCCTGGCGGATTTCACGGTCGGCCCGTCCTTGGTTTTCGGCATCGAAGTCGATCACCAGTGGGGCGGCCACCTCCGGGGCAGGGGCCTCGTCTCCTGGCCCGATCCGGACGCGGTGATCCTGGACAAGGACGCCTTCACCGACGGCGTCGCCGAATTCCGTCTGAAATCGAAGGTCTACCTGGGAGATCGCTGGGATGCCGAAGCCCACTACGAAGCCTTTCTTTCCGGCGGCGACACCCGCCGCAACGCCACGAAAATGGCCGAAGCCTTTCCGGGACTTGCTTCGGAAAGCGGCCCGCCTACGGATGACCACCGCCTGTTCGACCTGACAAAGACGGTCGATTCCGACGACAGCGGCATCCTGTACCATCGCCTGGACCGCCTATCCCTGACCTGGCTGCCCGACTGGGGCGCCGTCACCCTTGGCCGCCAAGCCCTGACCTGGGGCAACGGCTTGATTTTCAATCCCATGGATCTGTTCAATCCCTTCCGCCCCACCGACTTCAACCGGGATTACAAGACCGGCGACGACATGGCCCTGGTCCGGGTCCGGGCCGCGACCCTCGGCGAATTCCAGTTCCTCGGCGTGCCGCGGCGTGATCCCGAGAGCCGGAACTTGGAATGGGACCACTCCTCCCTGGCCGGCAAACTCCATTTCACCAAAGGCGCGACCGAGTTCGATCTCATGCTCGCCCGCCACTATGAGGACGGCGTCTTCGGCGCAGGCGCCATGGGCTACCTCTTCAACGCGGCGTGGCGGGCCGACGCGACCTGGACCTTCCTCGATTCCGCAAGCGACCGGGCCGGATTTCTGTCGGTCGTGGCCAACCTTGATTATTCCTGGGTGTGGAAGGGGAAGAATTTCTACGGGCTCATCGAAGGCTACTACAACGGTCTGGGGGACGACGACTACGCCGATGCCCTCGCGGACCCGGCCGTGTCGGCCCGTCTGTCCCGAGGCGAAATGTTCACCCTGGGACGGACCTACTTGGCCGGCCAGGTCCAGATGGAGGCCCACCCGCTGGTCAACCTCTGTCTGCTGCTCATCGCGAATCCGGTCGATCCCTCCGGCGTGATCCAGCCCCGGGCCGTCTGGGACATCAGCCAAAGCCTCCGGTGCATCGCGGGCGCCAGCCTCTATTTCGGCGGGCCGGGCACGGAATTTGGCGGGTTTTCCTTGCCGAGGGCCGACTTGAAGATCGCCCCGGCCCCCCAGGCTTTTCTCTGGTTGACGTGGTTTTTCTAGTCGCCTATGATCTTTTGAGCCGGATTCGAACGAATCCCGACCGTCGATGACATCCTCGACGCGCGTCAAACACATCAGAAAAAGGAAAAATTTTCCAATGCCATATCTTGTGGGACATTTCGACCGGTGCACCGGGTGCGCCATCTGCCAGCTCGTCTGCTCGGCCCGGGCCCACGGCGGGTACAACCCCCGTCGGGGCAACCTTTTCATCGGGATGGGGCCCGAAAACCGAGTGAACCACCCCATCGTCTGCCACCAGTGCGACAACGCCTTCTGCCTCCGCGTCTGCCCCACCGGGGCCATTTCGCGGTCGGCTGACCTCGCCATTCCCGTGGTGGACCGGGAGGTCTGCATCGGCTGCGGCCAGTGCGCCGACGCCTGCCCCATCGGGATGATCCGGGTCTGGGAGAAAAAGGCCTACAAATGCGACCTGTGCGGCGGCGCGCCCGAATGCGTGGCCGCCTGCCCGGCGGACGCCCTGTCCCTGGTGGAAGAAACGGAGGCGGCCCGATGACAACATCCTACATGGGACAATTTCTGAAAATCGACCTGACCCACCGCCGGGTGGAGACGATCCCCTACGATCCCGAACTGCAACGCCGGTTCGTCGGCGGCAAGGGCGTGGGGGCGAAGTTGCTGTACGATCTGGCGCCGCCCGGATGCGATCCATTAGGGCCGGAAAACCCGTTGATCTTCATGACCGGCCCCCTCACGGGCACGCGCGCCCCGGCCATGCGCGGATGCGTGGTGACCAAATCACCCCTGACCGGCACGTTCCTCGATTCCTATTTCGGCGGCCATTTCAGCCCGGAAATCAAATACGCCGGATACGACGGGCTGATCTTCACGGGCCAGGCCGATGCGCCAGTCTATCTCTGGATCGACGACGACCGGGTGGAAATCCGGGACGCGGCCCATCTGGCGGGCAAAGACACTTTCGAGACCAACCACGCCCTCAAGGCGGAACGGGCGGACCCCACAATCAAAGTCGCCTGCATCGGCCCGGCCGGCGAGCGGTTGATTCGTTACGCCCTCATCGCCTGCGAATACAACCGCCAGGCCGGACGGGGCGGCGCCGGCGCGGTCATGGGTGCCAAGAATCTCAAGGCCGTCGCCATCCGGGGGACCCGAGCCGTCGCCGTCACGGACATGGCCGCCTTCAAGACCGCGGTGGAGACGGCCTGTTCCCAGCTCAACGAGGAGACCATCGGTCCGTTCACCCTCGACGGCACCGCCGGATCGATCCCCTTTGCCAACGAAACCGGGCTGCTGCCGGTGCGCAACTACCGGAACGGCGTTTTCGACAAGGCTGAGAGTCTGGGACCCGAAGCCCAGCGGGAAAAACTGTGGCAGCGGGACCTGGCCTGCGCCGGGTGCCCCATCCGGTGCTCCAAAATGGGCAAAATCCGCACCGGCAAATATGCCGGCATCGTCTCCGACGCGGTGGAATACGAACTCCTGGGGCTGCTGGGGGCCAACCTGGGCATCGCCGACATCCGGGCCGTGACCCACCTGGCCCACCGGTGCGACGCCATGGGCCTCGACGGCATGTCCGCCGGCGGCGCCATCGGGTTCGCCATGGAGCTTTTCGAAAAGGGTCTCATCGGGCCGGACGATACCGGCGACGTCGAACTGGCCTTCGGCAGCGTCCTGTCGGCGGACCATCTGCTGGACCTCATCGCCGACCGGAAAGGCCGGCTGGGCGAACTATTGGGAGAAGGCGTCAAACGCGCCGCCGAAACCCTGGGCGGCGATGCGCCGGACTTGGCGGTCCACATCAAGGGGCTGGAATATCCCGCCTGGGGCCCCCGGGGCGTGCCCGGCATGGCCCTGGCCACCGCCACCGCCGACCGGGGCGGCTGCCACCAGCGGGCCTTCCCCATCCTCGACGAGGTCGAAGGCCAGTGGAAGGGCGAACCGATCACCCAACTCGGGCTGGAGAAAAAAGCGGAAATCGTCGTGGAAAAGCAAAACGACCTGGCGGCCCTGGACGCCCTGGTCAAATGCGACTTCGCCCAGTACGGCATCGAGCGGCCCACCTACCTGGACCTGCTGGCGGCGGCCACGGGGCAGCGGATGTCCACGGACGATCTCCAGGTCCTGGGCGAACGGATCTGGAACCTGGTCCGGCTGTTTAACCTCCGCGAAGGATTCACCCGGCGGGAGGACGCCATCCCCAAGCGGTTCATGGCGGAGCCCCTCCCGAGCGGCCCCCAGGCCGGCCACCGGATCTCCCGGGAAGATATGGACCGGCTGGTCTCGGACTATTACGACCTGCGGGGATGGGAGGCGGACGGCCGACCGACGCCCGAGACCCTGGAACGGCTGGGGCTTGCGGATTTGGCATAACCCACGGAACGAAAAGGAGGAGACCGATGACGGAACGCTATTTGACCGGCCGCGCCGCCATGGTGACGGGTGGTGCATCCGGAATGGGACGGGCCATGGCATTGGCGCTGGCGAGCGCCGGCGCGGACGTGGCCATCGGTTCACTGGTGACGACAGCGGCCCGGAAGGCCGGGGGCGAACTGGTCCACCTGCCCACCGAAGCGGATCTGGAAAAGACCCGGTCCGAGATCGCGGACCGGGGCGTGACGGCGATCGCCGTCCCCCTGGACGTCTGCGATCCCCAGTCGGTACAGGGCTTTTACGACGCCGCGGTCTCCGCCTTCGGCAAGGTGGACATTCTCGCCAACGCGGCCGGCATCACCGCCGAACAGACGGTGGTCGGCCACACCGAAGAGCTGTGGCTGAAGGTCATGGACGTCAACATCAACGGCACGTACCGGACCATCCGCGCGGCCCTGCCCGGCATGATCGAACGGAAATGGGGCCGGATCGTCAACATCGCCTCCACCGCCGCATCGGTGGGGGCGACCACTTCCGGGGCCTACTGCGCCTCCAAGGCCGCCGTTGTGGGACTGACCCGGTGCGTGGCCCTGGAGGGCGCCGAGCACAACGTCACCTGCAACAGCATCAGCCCGGGATGGGTGGAGACCCAGTTCGGGACCTCCTGGATGTCCCACATCGCCGAAACCTTCGAAAGCCGGTCCGGCGCGGAATACATCGACGAACAGAAGACCCTCAACCCCCAGAAGCGGATGATCCAGCCCGGGGAGATCGGCGCCCTAGCCGCTTTTCTTTGCCGGGAGGAGGCCAAGGGCATCAATGCCCAGGACCTGACGGTCTCCGGCGGGTCGGTCTGGTGAAGGCCCCCGCAAAAGTGGCTGGGCTCGAGGCAAAGGAACGGGTCTGTCCGGTGGGCCGGAAAAAGGAGTCCCCATGACCGGGCAGCCCCTCCCCCCCGCCGCGCAACTGGTGCAAAACGCCCTGGCGGACCGGGGATTCTCCTTCCGTGTCGTGGAACTCCCCGGTTCCACCCGCACCGCCAAAGAGGCCGCCGTTGCCGTGGGATGCGACGTGGCCCAGATCGCCAAATCGCTCATTTTCAGGGGGAAAACCTCCGGCGATCCCCTGCTGGTCATCGCCAGCGGGGCCAACCGGGTGGATGAAAAGCGGCTGCGGGACCTGGCCGGCGAGCCCATCGGCAAGGCCGACGCCGATTTCGTCCGCAACCGCACCGGCTTCGCCATCGGCGGGGTTCCGCCCTTGGGCCATGCCGAGCCCATCCGCACCTGGATCGACGAGGACCTCCTGCACCACAACGTCATCTGGGCCGCCGCCGGCACGCATAACTCCCTCTTTGAACTCGATCCGGGGGACCTCCCAGAGATGACCGACGGGGAGGTGGCGCGGGTCAGGCGGGCCTGACCGACAGCCCGATTCCGCTCTGAACCGTTGCGATTCAGGGCGCTGAACCCGGGGCCGAAGGTTCATCGGCGCGGTTTTCGGTTCCGGCGTTTTCAGGGGCATCGGAAACATTTTCTTCTCCCGCCGCCTGCCGAAAGCATTTGGCCGCCTGGCGATGATCGTTCAATATGGCGAAGAAAACGGCGGCGGCCAGAAAATCGCCGGATTCCCGCAGATCGTCGGCCCGGGCGCGGAGGTCTTGGGGCGGCGCTTGTTCCGGGTGCGATAAGGGGGGGCTAAACGTTTCGGGTCCCTGCCCCGGACTTTCCGCATCCGACCCGGACGGCCCCTCTTCTTTTTCCTCCTCCTCCCACGCCAGCGGCGCCCAATCGGGGACCGGCGACACCTGAAAATCCACTTTTTGGATGGCCGGATCGGCCACGAGGGTTTTGGACAGGGGAACGAACCCGTCCATGGGCGCGTCCAGCCGAAAATCGGGCGTGAGGAACGCATAGACATCCTCGCGGATGTCCAGGCAGGCGGCCAGCGGTTTCCAGGGGAGTTCCGGCGTCAGGCGGCTCCCCATGGGCAAAAAAAGCGGCGTCCCCTGATGCCGCCGAAGGGGAATGCCAAAGGGGATTGCGTCGATGGGGGCGTGGTCGCCGATGATCACCGTCCGGTCCCGGCCCCGGCAACAGCGATGCCGGTGAAAGGCGGCGGCCGGCAGCCGGTGGAGGATTCGGCCCAGCCATTCGGTCTCCCGCTGGTCCAGGATCAGGGCCTCGGTGGGCGGCGCGGGGCCGGGCGACGGAACCAGGCGGATGGGCGCCGACAAGGCGAGGTCGTGTTTCCCCGGCTCATGGGAAATATCGGCGCCCCGGGACCAGTCGGCCCGGACGTTCAGAAGGTCGTCGCCCTCCAGGAACAGGGGTGCGGGCGTGTAGACGACATTCCCCATGTCCTCCCGCGGCGTCCCGATCACGAGGCTGCTTTCGGGAAAGGCGCCCAGAACATGTTCCGCCCGGCATGGATGGCGCCACCCCCAAGCCGCCAGAAACCGCCGGCCGTCCGCTTCGGCCTCGGACGTCAAAACCCGGCAACGGGGCAGGCCCTCCAGCCACGCCATCACGAATCGGGGCACGGTGGAACCGGTCCCCCCCTCCCGACGCGGGAACGCCTGAAGCATCATTGTCGGCCGCCCGGCGCCGGACATTGACCGGGCCGCGCGGAACGCCAGCCCGTGGTCGCGAAAATACCGGGCGATCAAGGGGTAGAGAGACGGCGGCGCGTGGACGAAAACGGTTTCGGGCGGGTCGCGCCGGCCCCGCGGCGCCACCGCGATGGACCGGACCACGTCGCCCAGCGGGATTTCCCGGAGGGACCGGCCGGGCACCTTCCGAACTTCGGACACATCCACGAGAAAAAGGACCCGGTTTGCGGGGACGCGGACCCGGCCGACATCGCACCCCCGGGGGGCGGCCGCGTCCCGGTACCGGACGAATACCCGGTCCGCCCCCACATAGAGGGTCGCGTCGGCATGGGCCGCGGCGCCGGCGGCGAGGTCGTAGAACCGGGAAAGATCGGCCCTTCCCGGATCGGGAGGCGACAGGCGGACCAGTTCGATCTCTTCGGACCGGAAGATCCGGACCACCCCGGGCAGAGGTCCCGCGCGGCTGAGGCCCGCCAGGAGCCGGATCAGGCGACGGGATGGGGCGTCCTCTCCGGGGTTGTCCAGCGGGATCACGCCCTCCGGTCCCACAACAATGGACCGGTTGTCGGCCCGGAGGCCCTGCATCCGGGGCGCTTCGTTTCCCTGGACGGGCCGTGCGCGGGGAACGGGTTTAAACGGCGAGGGGATATCCGCTGTCCGGCCTTTTTCGGAACCCGGCGCCGGGGCCGACGGCGGATCGACGGGGTCGAACTCGATGGGCTGGTGCCGGGCGCAGTATTCGGTCCCGGGGAGGGCCCGGTTTGTGCAGCGGAAGCCGTTTTTAATCGTCTTTCGGCATTGTTGGGAATCCATGGCGTGTTCCGGGTTGCGTGTTCCGGGTTGCGGTTTGCGAGTAGCGGGTTGCGGGTTGCGGGTTATTCTTTGCTGGTTTGGGTTGCGTCGTCTTTTTGGGATTCGGATCGGGACGGTGGCGCGTGGATTTCGGTTTCGGCGATGCGAACGGGGCCGGCGTCCCGGATGTCGGGGGCGCGGGCCAGACGGGAGGCCACGGCCCGGGCCCGTTGATCGTGCGCGGCCTCGGAGGCCGAGGGCTGGTTGTCGTCCACGAAGAATTCCTCGATTTCGCCGGTGTCGATGTTGTACTTGAACCGGACGCGGATTTTGGGGCGGGCCATGGTCGTCCTTTCTCCCGTCTGGCGGGCTGTACGGGGTCACATTTCGATTTCCACGTCGATGACCGAGCCGGTCCGTTCGTTGCGGATGATCCGGCCGCCGGATCGGAGGGCCATCCGGGTCAGGGTCTGGCGGTAGGCTTCGCCCACGGCCCGGTTCATGACGTGGAAGGCGCGTTCCTCGGCCCGGGCCAGGGTGATTTGGACCCGTTCCCGGAGAAGGCCCCGGACCTCTTGTCGGCGGGCTTCCAGTCCGGCCGCCGCGGCCGACTCGGCGTCCCGCCGGGCCGCTTCCTGCCCCCGGGCCAGCGCCTCGGCGTTCTGCCGGTCGCCCAGTTCCTGGATGGCGGCGTCCAGACGGCGCTCGGCGTCGGCCAGGGCGTCGGCCCTCGCCCCTTCCTCGGTTCGGCCGCCCCAGCCGTCTTCGTAATAGCGCCCCAGTCCCTCCGCCATCACCTCGCCGACGGTGAAGCCGCATGCCTCGGCCGAGGCCCGGGCCTCGGCCGAGATCCCTTCCGTCAGCCGGGCTTCCACCGTCAGCCGGGACGCGTCGGCATCGAAGATCAGGACGACCTCATCCAGTTCCCGGATAAAGCGGCCCCGGTCGTCCCGCACCCAGGCGTCGAATCCTTCGACCTCGCCGGAGAGCACGCGCTCCAGCATCATCAGGGCGGCGTCGCCCATCTCGGCGCTCAAATCGACCTGGGCGGTCATGCGGCCGGTTTCCGTCACCGCGTCCGACGCCGAAGCCGTTTCTTCGATGGTCCTGCGCCAGGCCTGTTCGACGTGGCGTCTGAGGTGAATCATCACTCTGCGGGGGTTGCACATGTTGCCTCCGGGGTGCGGGTTGCGGGTTGCGAGGTTTTATGTAATTATGCATTTGAAATGCAAATTTACAAAAAATAAGGAGAAAGCGCCATGGCTCATCCCTATATCGAACGATCCCTGGAACCAATCATTCAAAAAGCCGCGGACCAGTTTCCGGCCGTCGTGCTGACGGGTCCCCGGCAGTCCGGAAAGACAACGCTGCTGAAGCATGTGTTCGGAAAGGACCGCCGATACATCTCCTTGGAGCCGCCCGACATCCGGACGGCCGCCGTGGAAGACCCGCGGGGGTTCATGGAGATGCACCCGCCGCCGGTCATCTTCGACGAGGTGCAGCACGCCCCCGATCTCCTTCCCTACGTCAAGGAACGGGTCGACGAGGACCGGCGCCGTCCCGGCCAATACCTGCTCACCGGCTCCCAGAATCTTCTGCTGTCGGAAAAGATCAGCGAATCTTTGGCGGGCCGGGCGGCCATGCTCCGACTGCTCCCCATGTCGCGGCGCGAGACGGCGGGGGACCCGCGCCGTCCCCTGCCGTGGGAAGGGGAACCTCGGGAAAACGCCCCGTCGCCGATTTCTCCCGGTCGCATCTGGCGGGAATTCCTTCGGGGCGGATATCCCGAACTGACCGCCAATCCGGACCGGGACTTCCATTTGTGGCATTCGGCCTTTGTCCAAACATATCTGGAGCGGGATGTCCGCACCCTCCGGCAGGTGGGGGACTTGACGCTGTTTCAGAATTTTCTCCGGGCCCTGGCGGCCCGCAGCGCCCAACTGGTCAACCTGAGCGACCTGTCCCGGGACCTGGGCGTGGCCCTGAACACGGCCAAGGCGTGGCTGTCGGTTTTGGAAGCCACCTACCAGGTCTTCGTGCTCCGGCCCTATTTCGCCAACGTGGGCAAGCGGCTGGTCAAGACGCCAAAGGTCTATTTCACCGACACGGGGACGCTGTGCCATCTGACGGGCTTGAAAGACCCCGGCCACGCCGCCGCCGGCCCCATGGCGGGCCAGATCCTGGAAACGGCCGTTCTGGCGGAAATCGTCCGGACCCTCACCCACCAGGGCGTCGATCCACAAATCTATTTCTGGCGGACGTCGGCGGGCGCGGAGGTGGATTTTCTGGTGGAAACCCAGGGTCGGCTCGCGCCGCTGGAGGTCAAAACGTCGGCCACCCCGCGCCCCGCCATGGCCGCGACACTGAAAGCCCTCCAGGCGGACCTTGGCGACAAGGCCCTGCCGGGGCGAGTCATCCACATGGGCGATGTCCGGCTGCCCCTGGGCCAGGGCGTCACAGCGTTGCCCTTTGCAGCGTTGTAATGTCATTTCATCCCCTCCAACACCTCATCCACCATCCCCTCCACCCGTTCCCGCAACGGCCCGGCGCCCTCGGGGTCGCCGTGGGCCATCAGCTCCCGCCGGAGGCGTTCGGCCCGGTGGAGGAAGTCGGCGTAGTCGGCGTCGGTGTGGAGGCGATCCTTGTCCGCGGCCAGGACGTCGAGGGCGGCCCCGATTTTCTCCAGGCCGCGTTCGGCCCGCCACTGGCCCGTTTCGTAGTCGGACAGGTAGGGGGCGACGATGGTCCGGAGGCGGGGGATTTGTTCCGGCGTGTTCCAGACATGCTGAAGGACCCAGAAATCGCCGGTGTTGGCGGCAAGGCTCTTGCGTCGCAGGGCCGAGGCGGCCACCAGCTTGAGGAGCTTGACGACCCGCCGGTCGCTCAGGGCCAAGCCCTCGCCCCGGATGCGGCGGATGACCTCCCGGTAGTCGCGCCCCACCGCGTCCACATCCACCCGGATCATGTGTCGGTGCAGGGCCTCGATCTGGCCGACGCCGATCAGCGGGTCGCGCCGGATCCCCTCCCCCTCGCGGACCCGGTCCTTTTCCAGGCGCCAGCCCCGGTGGAACAGGTCTTCGAACCGGGCCTCCTCGACATTGTCGGTCCATGTCCGGACAAGGAACCGGTCATAAATGGCCGACAGGGCGGAATCGTCGGGAACTTCATTGGCGGCGCCCACGGCGAACAGGAGGGGGACCGCTTCCCGGACCCCGCCGTTGTAAAAAACCCGTTCGTTCAGGATGGTGAGCAGGGCGTTGAGGATGGCGCTGTTGGCCTTGAAAACCTCGTCGAGAAAGGCGATTTTGGCGTCCGGCAGCATCCCCCGGATGATCCGGCGATGGCCGTCGCCGGCCTGGAAGCGCTTGATGTCCACCGGGCCGAAGATCTCGTTGGGCTCCGTGAACCGGGTGAACAGGTATTCAAAATAGGCGGAGCGGCCGTTTCCGTCGGCCGCGTCCTTGCCGCAGAGCCCGGCGAACCGCCCCACCAGCTCCGACTTGGCCGTGCCCGGCGGCCCCACGATGAGCAGGTGCTCCCGGGCGATGGCGCACACGGCCATCAGCTCCACCAGTTCCTCCTTGGCCACAAAGGCCGACTTCAGGGAGTTGGCCGCTTCCTCCAGACTGTCGATGGCGTCCCGGCTGTCCCGGTCGAGTTCCGTCGCCATTGTATCCCCCTTTCGATTTCGTTACCGCCCGTCCCGGGATTTCAGGTGGACCGCGTCCCGTTCCTCCCGCCGTTTGCGGATCATGCCGATCCGCTGGCCGATGAACCGGGGGGTGATCACCCGCCCCCGCATCTGGTATTCCTGCCGGGCCTCCTGGAAGACGGCCCGGATCTCGTCGTTGTTGAACCCGTCGGTGTGTTCGGCCACCAGATCGAAGAGGGCGTCCAGGAAGGCGTCTCCCGAAAGGACCGGGTCCGGGACTTCCCCGGCTTTCAGGCTCAGCGCCAGCTCGGCCACTTCGGCCCCGAAGGACGCCGGGTCCGCCGCGGCCCCGGCGTCCGGATCGGATGGGCCTTCCGGCGTCGGGCCGAAGCGGCCCGCCAGGGTCTGCAACCGACGTTCCAGCCGCGCCAGGAGGGCCGCGTCGGGCGGGGCGGCGTCCGTCCCCCGGCATTCCCGGAGAAACCGGCCGAATCCCCGGATCTCCCGGAGGAACGCGGCGGTCCCGGCTTCCGATTCGCAGCGCCGCCGGAAGGGCCCGTGGTCCGCTGCAAGCGCGTCCCGCAAGGCGGCCGGGATCTCCCCGGCTTTGCCGTTCAGTCCATCGAGATGATCCCGGACC
>CAYPCE010000115.1:0-11448 GCA_964409085.1 uncultured Desulfobacteraceae bacterium
TCGGGTGCGGCTGGGGATCGCTGTCGCTCTGGATGGCCCGCCATTACCCCAACGCGCGGATCGTTTCCGTTTCCAATTCTCGGCCCCAGAAAACCTTCATCGAACAGCGCATTGCGGCGGAAGGTCTAAGCAATCTGCGGATCGTCACCGCCGACATGAATGATTTCACAACGGAAGAACGCTACCATCGCATCGTCTCCGTGGAAATGTTCGAGCACATGCGCAACTGGCCCCGCTTGCTGGAGCGGATCGCTGGATGGCTCCAGCCGGACGGCCGGGTCTTTCTTCATTATTTTTCCCATCGGGAGATGCCCTACACGTTCGAGGTCCGCGGAGACGATGACTGGATGGGCCGCCATTTCTTCTCGGGCGGCATAATGCCCTCCGACGATCTGATTCAGTACGTACAGGATCATCTGGAGGTGGATACCCACTGGCGCGTGAATGGCCGCCATTACCAGAAAACCGCCGAAGCCTGGCTCCGGAACCTGGATGCCAATGAGAAACGGGTTCTGTCGATATTCGCGGATGTTTATGGGGTTCGGATTGCCCGGCGCTGGTTGCAGCGGTGGCGTATTTTCTTCATGGCGTGCGCCGAGTTA
Source organism: uncultured Desulfobacteraceae bacterium (assembly GCA_964409085.1). Lineage (GTDB taxonomy): Bacteria > Desulfobacterota > Desulfobacteria > Desulfobacterales > JAABSP01 > JAABTD01. Next base: position 603 of record CAYPCE010000115.1, read on the forward strand.
TGGGGATACGGTGGCGGGGAGGAGTGGATAGTGTCCCACTACCGGCTGAAAAGGCGCGGCGAGTCGTCAACGTCGTCTTCTCGGTTCTGAACCAAGTTCAGCAAACGATCCTCTTTGGGTTTACAGCCCCCCAGCGGCGGCAAAAGGGGGCTCCGCCGGCATAGTGGTTTGGTCATCACCATCTGAACGTCTCCGATGTATCGCTCCGCGAATCCGGCCTCGCAGTAGCTCAGGTAGTAATCCCACATACGGATGAAGGTTTCCGGAAACCCCATGGCGCGCACCGCATCGATGTTGCGGAAAAACCGTTCCCGCCACTCCCGCAGGGTGCGGGCGTAGTGGGGGGTGATATCTTCCAGGTGAAAGAGCCTCAGATCGGTGGCCTTAGTGAGCGACGCGGTCATGGCGGTGATGGAGGGGATGCAGCTTCCCGGGAAGATATACCGCTTGATGAAATCGACCGTCCGCTTGTGCTGCTCGAACGCCTGATCCCGCATGGTGATGGCCTGGATCGCCATCATTCCGTCGTCGCGCAACAGACGGCCGCAGGTCCCGAAAAATGTATCGAAGTATTGGTGGCCCACCGCTTCGATCATCTCAATGGAGACGAGTTTGTCATATCGGCCGGTCAAATTCCGGTAATCCTCAGACAGCAACGTGATCCGGTCAGAGAGGCCCGCCTCCCGGATCCGCCGGGCGGCCAGCCTGTATTGCGCCGGGGAGATGGTCGTGGTGGTGACCCGGCAGCCGTACTGTTGGGCCGCGTAAAGGGCAAAGCCCCCCATCCGGTCCCGATTTCAAGCACATGATCGTCGGTGGTGAGCTGGAGTTTTTCGCAGATCCGCCGGTATTTGGCGATGGAGGCTTCCGTCAGGCTGCTTCCTTCCGTTTCGAAGATGCCGCATGAATAGGTCATGGTTTCGTCCAGAAACAACCGGTAAAATTCGTTGCCCAGGTCGTAATGGGCCAGGATGTTGGCCCGGCTTCCCGCCGGCGTGTTCCGGCGCAGGAAATGATACGCCCGGTGCAGCGGCGTGGTGAACCGCGCCCAGCCTGTTTCCATTTTCCGGAACACCGGCTCGTTCAGGAGCAGGATCCGGATCACCGTGGTGAGATCGTCTGACGTCCACAGTCCCTCCATATACGCTTCCGCCGCGCCCAGGGTCCCACCCAGGGCGATGTGGCTGTAGAAACGCGGATGATGCACCCGGATGGTCGCTTCCAGGGAACAGATCGGCGTGGGACCGCCGGACGCATCGATCTGTCCGGTTTCAACGACCGTCATTCGGCCGTGTTGCATTTCGCGGAGTTTGTCCAGCAAGAAACGCCGTATCGCGCGATCTATCGTCCGTTCCCGGAGTGTGTCGGTAGGAGGCTCTTCAAGTGGTATGATGTTCTCTTTCATGGCGAAATCCTCCCTTGTGAAGCGGCGCGTTTACGGGGATGGTCGAAAAACGGCGTCTTTTTCAGCACCAGGCGCAGGGCCTGAAAATAGATCATGGCGCTCACCTTAACGGTCATGAACGGGTATTTGATCAGCATCTGCGTCAGCGCCGGCCGGCTGATGGAGCGTCGGCGCAGCGTCAGGGTGGCGTCGAAGATCCGTTGCCCGTCTTGATGGTCGATCATGTGGATGTGAAGCCCCTCGCCCGGTTCGCGGAACCGCCAGTCGTACCGGATATCCATATCGATGAACGGCGATACGTGGAACGCTTTGTCGAAGCGGTACCGGCGCCATTGGGCCTGGGTATGGACGTTGTCGGATGATCCGAGGACATAGCAGTGGCGTTCTCCCCAGGGGGTATTGTGGATTTCCACCACGATGGTTTCAACGCGACCGCCTGCCGAATCATAGATATAATAGAACGTTGCCGGGTTGAAGCAGACCCCCCAGTATCGCAGATGGGTCAGCATCCGGATGGGGCCCGACGGTTCTTCGCCGACCTGTCGGGTCACAAGATCGCGCACCGACCGCTCGATGGATTTGCGGGGATCGCCGAAATGGTCCCGTCGCCGCAGATAGGCCGCATTGACGCGGCCGGCCGACCAGAGGGGATGACAGGAAAACACCGTGTTCAGTTCCGCCAGATCGAGATACAGGAAAAAGATGCGGTACTGGAAGTGGTTGGGGCGGGGGAGAAGCCGCCGGTGTCGGATCGTGCCTTCGTAAATGCGGCTGTGCATTGGCCTCCTGGGGCGTTACCCTGGCGACGGACGGCGTCGCCGCGCATCCGGTTACATATCGGCCAGTCGGCGTCCGAACGCCTCGGCGACCGCCAGGCCGCTGTTGACGCCGTCTTCGTGGAACCCGTATCCCCAGTAGGCCCCGCAATAGTGGGTGCGGTTGACGCCGCTGATCTTGGTGCGCCGTTTCCGGGCCGCCAGCCCTTCGGGGTCATAGACCGGGTGGTGGTAGACGAATTCGCGGTAGACCCGGGTCGGATCGATCCGGCCGGGCCAGTTGAGGGTGACGCAAAAGGTTGTCTCGGACCGGATGTTCTGGAGAAAGTTCATGTTGTAGCTTACGGCGACCCTTCCGAGTTTTTCCGGCGGCGTGTAATAATTCCAGCTCGCCCAGGCCCACCGCTGGGGCGGCAGCACCGAGGGGTCGGAGTGCAACACCGTCCGGTTTTCCTGGTAGGGGATGGCGCCCAGGATGCGGCGCTCCGCGTCGGAGGGGTCCGCCAGTATGGCCAGGGCCTGGTCGCTGTGGGTGGCGATGACGACTTGATCGAAGGGTTCGGGCTCGCCGTTGACCGGGGTGACCTCGACCCGGTCGGGATGTCTCCGGACCGAGGCCACGGGGGTCCGGGGCCGGATGCGATCCTTATAATCCCGGACCAGGGGGGCGATATACTGGCGGGATCCGCCCTGGATGACGCGCCACTGGGGCTGGTTCCGGATGTTGAGAAAACCGTGGTTATTGAAAAATTCAACGAAATACCGGGCCGGAAACGATTGGAATTTTTCCGGGTCCGCCGACCAGATGGCCGACCCCATGGGGATGATGAACTGGTTCGTGAACAACGGGCCGTAGCGGTTTTGCGCCAGATAGGCCGCCAGGGTCGTTTGGTCGTCCGGGGTGTCGAGCAGGACCAGGGATTCCCGCCGGAAGCGGAGGGCATCCCGCAGCATCCGGAAAAAGGCCGGCCGCAGCAGGTTGCGGCGCTGGGCGAAAAGCGAATTGAGATTGCTGGGGCTGAAGACCAGTCCGGTTTTTTTGCACTGGAGGCTGAAGCTCATGTTGGAGGGTTGGCTGGGCACCCTCAGTTTGTCCATGAGTCGAACGAAATTGGGGTAGGTCTTGTCGTTGAAGACGATGAATCCCGTATCCACCGCATAGCGCCGTCCCGCCACATCGAGGTCCATCGTATGGGTATGACCGCCGATCCCGTCGTTGGCCTCGAACACGGTTATGTCGTGCTGCGGGCTCAGCAAATAAGCGGTCACCATGCCGGATATGCCGGCGCCGACGATTGCGATGCGCATGGAATGCCTCCTGATTCGTGAATCGGACGTCAGGCCCGTATGAGGTTTTTTTGCCGCCAGTCCTCCGGCACGCCGCGGAGATCACGGACGGTTCCCATCCAGGACAGCAGCACCAGGCCGTAATAGGTGATGTCGATCTCCCACCAGAAAAATCCCTGGCGGATGGGCACGACCTTGTCGAACCGGTTCAACCAATGCAATTCCGGATAGCGAAGCCATTCCCGCACGTACCCGTATTCAGTCGGGAAATGGGCCCGGGAGGTCAGCCAGCCGATGTGGCTCCAGAGGAACCCGTGCCGAAGCGGCGAGTGGACATCCCCTTCCCGGTCGGTGTAGCGATGGTGCCGACGATGATGGGCGGCCCACCAGAGCGGGCCCCGCTGGACGGAGGCGTTGCCGGCAACCGCGAAAACGAATTGCCAGAACCGGTTGGTTTTAAATGCCTCGTAGGAAAAATACCGGTGATAGAAGCCGGTGATGGCGAACATGCGGATCAGGTGCAATCCCAGGGCCGTGAGGACGGCCGCCGGGCTCCATCCGGTCCAGATGACGCCGACGCAGGCAACGTGCAGAAAGAGCAGGGGGAGAATGCGGATCCAGTCGACCTTGCGGCCGTCTGCATCTTCGAGCGGGACGCCGGTCGCGTCGGCGTCGAACCACCGGCGAATGGAGAGATGAATTGGGCTCCTCGGCGGTTTATGGGGAGATGCGACGGCCATGGCAATTTGTATCCCAGATCAACTTGCAGGTCCTGTTGAGCGGGTCGTTGTTTCGGGATATATTTATCGCGATCAACGCTGATTGTCAACTTTCCCGTTTCTTGCCTTCATTGCTTGCCTGAAAAGGAGGGATGATTTCTCTCGTCCTCTTCGGGTCCACCGCCGGCCTTCGGTAATGAATTCCCGGATACAACGGGAACCCGTTTGGGGTCAGGTGGGCGGCTGGAGGGCGGACAAGAAGTCGGCTATTGACGCTCCGGTGCGACCCGCCACTTCACCACCCACCGATAACCGAAATATCCGCCGCGGACCGTCAACCGGACGGGAAGCCCCCGGGGGAAGTCGCCCCGGGGGCGACCGAATCCTGCGGTTTTCCGGCCATCTAAAATGAACCGGATCCATTTTTCATGATCCCGGTTGCTGTATGTTTGGAAAACCATTCCGGTCATTTTTACAGGTGGGGAGTCGTCCAGATAGCCGTTGCCCAGAAACAAAGCGCCCAAGGAAAGCATATAAAATGCCGGTAGCGTCAGGAGCAGGACCAACCCCACCGTCAAATGCCGGTCGGTTCGACGGCGGGACAACAGGCCAGGCCGGCAAAAGATAACCGGCCGAAAGGCCCGCCATCCAGGGCAGCGCCTGCCAGTACGGCTTCGAGCCGGCGGGATAAAGGTGGGGGTACAGCATTGAGCCGATGTTGAACAATTGACTGCCGGCAATAAAAAAAACCACCAGCGGCGTGCCCAACCAGAACCGCAAAGCGGTTCCGGAGATGGGAACACGGGTCGCGCGAAGCGTGATCCGGTCTGCAGGGCGGGAGACGGCCTTGAGGCCGGACAGCAGCATGTCGACCGTTTCCGGATAGACCTGCTCCTTGTTCATGAGGTTCTGTTTGACGGAAACGCCGTTCCGATCGAAGCGGACCTCGGTTGTGGTCCTGTCGAAAAGGTCTGCGATGCCGGCCCGCCAGCGCTATGGTTTCATTTGATGGTGTGCCGCACCAAATGCATGATATCCGACCTTCCCCGAAGAATCAACAAGCAGGTTTGAACTCCAATCCGAAAGACAAACGGGACGCCCTTCCGGACGTCCCGTTTCAAGATAGTCGCCGACGCGCGGTCGGCGACAGTGAATCGCAAGTCAGATTAGACCTTTTCCTTGTCCATCTCTTTCTGACGCTCCTCCTTGGCCGGCTGCACATTGTGGAGGCAGCCGCTGCCTTCGTTTTCCCCCTTTTTCAGGGTTTCCGCATCAGAGGTATCGACGGACATCTTGTCCATGGTTTTCTGACGATCCTTTTTGCTTTCCAGCGATCTGTCTTTGGTCTCGGTCATGATGTTACACCTCCTTTGCATCGGATAAAGTTTGGCTTCCGGTATTTGACTCCCATTAAAGCATGTCGGTGGTATCCGTGAAATGGGGGAAAGGGTGTAGATCCGGCCCGTGACCTTGTAGATCGGCACGGAGGGAGCTGTAGATGGCGTTTATGATTCCGGGAGGTCCGGTGTTGGAGACGGTCCGGAAAGGTCAGTCGGCCATCAATTTTCCGTACTCGGCGAGATCGGTGAGTCCCTCGCCGTCCAGGATCTGGATGGTCGCCCCCTCCACTTCGATGAGGCCGTTATCGGTCATCTTGGCGAAGATCCGGGAGAGGGTTTCGGGGATGGTGCCCAGAAGGCCCGCCAGTTGGCGTTTGGAGACGGGCAAAAGGACCCGGTCGGCGTCCCCGGCCTCCTCTTCCGCCAGATAGATGAGGTAGGCGGCCAGACGGCCGGGGACCTCTTTCAGGGATAGGTTTTCGATCTGGACCGTGAACTGGCGAAGCCGCATGGCCAGCACCCCCAGCAGGTTGAGGGCCAGGGAGGGGGTTTTCGAGATCAGATCGACGAAGGCGCTTCGGGGGAAGAAGATAAGGCGGGATTTCGCGAGGGCTTGGGCCGACGCCGGAAACGACCGGCCAGTGAAGACGGGCACTTCGCCAAAGGGCTCCCCCGGCCCGAAAATGTGGAGGATGTGCTCCTTCCCCTCCGGAGAGAGTTTGAAGACCTTCACCTGCCCTTCGGCCACGACATAAAAGCCGTCGGCCTCCTCCCCTTCGGAGAAGATCAACTCGCCCCTGCCGTAACGGCGTTCCCGGGCGATGGATTCGATGGCGTCCAGCCCGTCCTCCGGCAACCCGCCGAAGAGCACCGTGCTGGCGATGTGGTTCCGGATGGATTGGGATGCGGTCATGATACGCCGTATCGGTCCCGCAGCCGCCGGGAAAGCGCGTTGACGGCGTCGAACGCCTTTTCCACGGTGGCCGTGCCGTCGGGGTTGACCAGGCAGCAGGTGGCGGGCGAGAGCAGGCTCCGGGAGAGAAGGACATCGCGGTCGACGCCCTTCTGCGTCAGTCGGTCCCAGAGGGAAACGAGTCGCTCCTCAAGCGAATCGAGGCTTTCTGCCTCGAAAGGTTCGACGTTGGTGGGGACGATCCCCCACACCAACGCGCCGCCCCGGTCCAGAAAGGACCGGATCGCTTTGTGGTAGGAGGCGATCACCTCCCCGTTGGTGTGAACGTCCATGGAGAGGATGTCCATGTCGAGGTCCAGCAGGAATCCCCAGTCCGGGTTGCCGCACAGGTGGATGCCCCGGGGCCGGTCGATCATGTCGAAAAAGGCCGCCAGATCTTTCCCGGCCGGCACGTCGCCGTAGCCGGACATGGCGCTGAAGACGTATTGCAGCCCGGGCTCGTCGATGAACATGAAGGCGTTGGGGTTGCGTTCCTTCAGTTTCTTGAGCTGCACGTTGACCCGACCCGCCATAAACTCCAGCAGAAAGGGGCGGACCGTCTCGTTGAAGATCACCGGCCGGTCGTTTTCATCCTTGACGTTGAAGCCGAAGCTGACCGGCCCTTCCAGTTGCCCCCGGATGGCCGGCCGGTCGGAGAGGTCCATCTCCAGGAACCGGTGGTAGACCTGGGAATAGGTCTTGCTGATGTCGAGGTACTCGGGGTCGGCCATCCGGGTCATGGCGTCATCCAGTTCCTCGGCGAATTTGTCCATGGAAAAGGAGAGCGTCCGGTTTTCCAGGTCCAGGACGATCCCGGGGAAATGCTCGGCCGCCTGGACGTACATGTCCTCGTAGTAGTTGAGCAGCGGCAACTGGGGCCAGAAGGGGATGTCCAGGGACAGGGCCGTCTCCAGGGCCCGGTCCACGTCCCGATGGGGCATCACCGCCATGGCCGTGGTCAAGAGATTGCCGGGAATGGGCATGGGGTCTCCTCAGCAGATTTCATTGATCATTATCACTCACATGCCATTTTACCATTTGAAACAAATTCAATAAAGCAAAATCCCCCCGACCGCTTTGGAAAAGGGCCGGGGGGATTTTCATTCAGGTCTTGCGATATCGATCAGCGGTTATTCCGATTTCCCGAAAATCTCCGGCGGCTTGGTAGTGTCGCCGGTGGCGTTGGGGAAGTCCTCGGCCTTGTATGCTTTCTTGTTCTCATGGATCAGCTCCCGCGCTTCTTCCATGAACGTGTTGTACCGCTTCTTGCACTCATAGAAGCCGTGCCACCAGGCGTAGTCTGGGGCCATCATGGCCGCGCCCATCCGTGCCCGTCGGCCTTCGTGGTGCCAGAGTTCATAGTATTCGACCTCCAGTTCTTCGTCGAAGAAGGGCTTGGGTTCCATCAACCCCTTGTCGTAGAGGTCGTCCAGCATCTTCTTGGCCGGTTTGAAATAGACCTCGTTGTATTCCTCGACGACCTTATCCATTTTGTTGAAATGGGCATCGATCCAGGTATCGCCGTGGCACTGGCGGCAGATCTCCTTCATCTTTTTCCGCTCGGTGTCGTGGTTGGTCTTGGCCGGAAACGGCTTGAACTCGGACGGCCGCACCGTGAGGGGCGCCTGGATCTCCCAGGCCAGCCGCTCGGTCACGTCGTGGGAGGTCATCACCGTGCCGGACCCGGACATGTGGCAGGAGGCGCAGGTAGGCCCGCGATAATCGACGCCGGGGCTCCATGTGCCGGGGGCCGCCGTCCAGTTGTACTCGTCCCCGAAGGCGTCGTAGATGTCGCCGTGCTTGGATTCCGTGAAGATCTCGATCTGGGGATGGTCGGGGCCCAGGTGGCACTGGCCGCAGGCTTCGGGCTTCCGGGCGTCCATCACGGAAAACCGGTGGCGGGTATGGCAGGAGGTGCAGGAGCCGAGGCTGCCGTCCAGGTTGACCCGCCCGACGCCGGTATTGGGCCATGTGTCGGGATCCAGTTCGCCCTCCTTCATCTTCAACACCGTGCCGTGGCAATGAAAGCATCCCGAGGCCCGCTCGAAATCGCTGTTCATGCCGTGGTTGAGCCAGGGGTCGATCTTCCAGATGATCTCGATGGTGTTGGCGTGTTTGCTCACGCTGTACTGCTTGGCCTCGTCAGGATGGCACCGGGAGCAGTCCTTGGGCGTCACCACGCCGGAGACCGGGACTTTGTAGAAGTCCTTGGGCCCGAATTTCCGGACGTACTCGTCGTAATATTGATAATGTCCCTTGCTCACGTCCGGGTCGTGCTCTTCGGCCCGGTGGCAATCGTAGCAGGTGATGTTGGCATGGGCGTGCCGGCTGGCCGCCCAGTCGGCGAAGATGCCGGGATGCTCTTTTTTGTGGCATTCCAGACAGGTCACCGCTTCCCGGGACATGGACCGTTCGACGCGGAAGGCCTTCTCTTTGGGCATATTGCCGGGGGCCTGGGGGTCGGCCGTATCCTCCTGCCCCAGGGCGTTTGCGGCGACCATCAGACAGATCGCCGCCAATCCGATGGACCCCATCGTCCAAAACCGTTTCATCACACGCCTCCTTTCATTTTTGTTGGATTGAAAGTGTGTTTGCGTCTGTCCATCACGTGGAGTTGTTTTGCAGATAATCGTAGACTGGTCGCTGGAAGTGGACCAGATTCCGATGGCAGTCCACGCATTTTTTTTCGTAGCCGGGGCGGGCGTAGACCACGGAGCGATGGGCCAGCATGGCGCCGCGTTTGTCGGGCATGTAGAGCAGGTTGCGGTGGCATTTCTGGCACTGCTGGTTTTTGAAGCTCTTGTAAGCCGCTTCGCGGTTTTCCTCCCTGTCGTATTCGTCCATGGTGAAGTGGACGATGATGTCTTTGATGCCGTGAAAGGTTTTGGCGTAGAAGAAATCGAAGGTGTCGTGGGGGGCCGGCAGGTGGCAGTCCATGCAGTCGGCCACAAAGCCGTGGGCGTTGTTGTGGTGAGAAGACGTCTTCCATGTGTCGTAGGCGAATTCGATTTCGTGGCAGGAGGCGCAAAACTCCGGGGTGGAGGTGCGCACCATGGTGTAATAACTGAGGCTGAAAAGAGGAAACCCCAGAATCAGGCCGAGGGCGACGAGCACCGTCGGTATGATGATCTTTTTCTTCTTCAAATCCATTTTCGTTCCTCCTTTCAGGCGCTTATATGTTCATATTTGTCTGGTCGGGGGAAATGGCGTAATTGAATGGCGGCAAGGCGGGCATGTATCCGGTTGGATGCCTTCATTTTGAAATTGTAACCGCTGGTTTCTCTATAAGTCAAGCTAAAAAATTGAATAGTATTTAAGAGATTTTTACCATATTAATAAGTGAACCGGATTTGGTGCCCGGAAAGGGCGGGGAAGAAGGCAATTATCCATTGACGCGGGCAATCGTGTGCTGCGGGAGGGGATGTAGAGCATGCATCACACCAGACAGGGCATCTGGTGTCAGTCATGACCAAAGGGAATCGGGCAATAGGTGCCATCCCCCATATACACGGCCAACCCCATGAATCGCCCGAGACGGTCGTAAAATTCGGCAACGTCGCCGTGGGGTTTCAACGGGTCGCCGTCGGGATGGCAGGCGACGGGCAACGGGCTGTGATAGACCCTGATGGTGTGGGGGATGACGCCATCCGGGGTGACGGTGGTGACGGTCCGTTCTTCACGGTGCCAGTAATAGAATCGGCGGGGCAGACAGCACCACGGGAACAGCATCCGACAGGTTTCGAACAGCCGGTCCAACCGGACATCCTGACCGTCGGGCGTGTGAAGATGGGTTTTTTCCGGCAGGCTTCGGATCGATTCGATTTTCGCCACGGCCCTGTTCAGGCAGGCGCGGCCCGTCGATTTGTCTGTGGCGAAACCATCCGGGCCGGCAAACAGGACCGCGCAAACGGCGACAACCCAGACGACGGGGCTACCCATCGGTGAAACGGTGATCTTCATGGCGCACCTCCCCTGGATGACATGGAACAGGGCCAGAAATAACAACGGGCGTTCCGCAGGGGCGCGGGGGAGCATCCGACGGGTGAACCAACGAGACGGAACGGCAAGACGGGGCTTTTTCGATCCATGCTGATGACGGGGTAAAACTATCCTGCGGATTCCGGACCCATTAAGGATTCTCAGATCCAATGATTGGTGGGCTGAATGTTGGAAGTTACGTGGAAAAGGGGGCTATCGCACCTTAATTTTATACTCGCAACGGTTTTGGTTTATACGCCAGCCCCATTTTGGGCTTGACTTTTGTGAGATACCGCTCTATAAAAGATGACAAATTTGCTCCGGCGCCCCGCCGAAAGCGGGGCTGAAAAGGGAATCCCGTGAAAATCGGGAACGGGCCCGCCGCTGTG
>CAYPCE010000116.1:0-11410 GCA_964409085.1 uncultured Desulfobacteraceae bacterium
TTCCTGCGCCATTCGCCGGAGATGGCGGCCTTCAACGCCATCTGGGTCATGGCGGCGATCATGTTTTTCCAAAATCCCATCAAGGCATACATCGCCAAAGAGCCGCTCCTGCCGGCGTTCAAATCCAGCGTGGTCGACATCTTCTCGGCCCTGGCCGCCGGGGGCCGGAACATGGTCTCAGTGGCCCTGGCCACGGCCGCGGCCGGCATCATCGTGGGCGTGGTGGCCCTGGGGCTGGGCGGGCTGATCACCATGATCATCGACACCATCTCCGGCGGCAACATCTACCTCATGCTGATCATCACCGCCGTGGCGAGCCTGATCATCGGCATGGGGCTGCCCACTACCGCCACCTACATCGTCATGGCCTCCCTGACTGCCCCGGCCATCGTCACCATCGGCGGGTATAACGATTTCATCGTCCCCCTGATGTCGGCCCATCTGTTCTGCTTCTATTTCGGCATCCTGGCCGATGACACGCCGCCGGTGGGGCTGGCGGCCTACGCGGCGGCGGCCATCGCCAAGTCGCCCCCCATTCCCACGGGGATCCAGGGGTTCATGTACGACATCCGGACGGCGATCCTCCCCTTTATGTTCATATTCAACGCCGACCTGATCCTGCACGAGATCTATTCCTGGACCCAGGCGCTTCTGATTTTCGCCATGGCCTGCGTGGGCAATTTCGCCTTTGCATCGGCCACCCAGGGATGGTTCGTGGCCAAAAACCGCATCTGGGAACTGCCCCTGTTCCTCTGCGTCACCGTGAGCCTCATGCGGCCCGATGCGGTGGCGGCCTGGCTGGGCATCCCCCAGGAGCAGCGGTACTGGACCTATCTCATCGGTCTGGCCATCTACGCGTCCCTCTTCCTGCTCCAGCGGCCCCGGACCCCCAAACCCGGCGAGCTGAAGGCGGCCTGGTAGCGCGCCGCCCCATCCCGCAACCCTAACCGATGGCCCGCGGCCGGAAGACGATGACGGATATGTCGGGAGACAAAAAACATTCGGAACGGCGCATCGACGACGTCCTGGTGGACAGCATCGTCACCTATTCGGGACACTTCGAAGAGCACTCCCTGAAACGGATCGCCACCCGATGCGTGCGGACGGTGATCGGCGACCGCTTCGGGGAACTGTGCGACGAGACCTTCGTCATCCCCTCCCCGGAGCAGATGCGGGAATGGGTGGTGGATGAGATGAAGCAGTATTTCGAAGATCAGATCATGCCCATCATCGAGCGGCGCCATCCCGATCTGACCGAGGCGGAACTCGATATCTATCTCGACCGGTTCTACCGGGCGTTCGAGTCGGAATACGGGGAGCAGATCGACTCCACCACCCATGCGGCCATCAAGGAACTCCGGGTCCGGGTCAAAGCGGTCCAAAAAGAGCTGATGGCCGTCAAACGGAAATATGCCGGGGCCGGCGGATCATGACGGCGGGGCCGCGGCCGGAAATCCTCGCCCCGGCCGGAGACCGATCCTCGTTTCTGGCAGCCGTCGCGGCCGGGGCCGACGCCATCTACTGCGGCCTCAAGCGGTTCTCGGCCCGGATGGCGGCCAGGAACTTTGACCTGGGGGAGCTGGCCGAACTGACCGGCCTGGCGCATGACGAAGGGGTCCGGGTCTACGTGGCCGTCAACACGCTGCTGACCGCTTCCGATCTCCAGGGGGCGGGACAGCTCCTGGCGGAGGTGGCCCGGCAGGTGAACCCCGACGCGCTGATCGGCCAGGACCTCGCCCTGTTCCCCCTGGCCCGCACCGCGGGGTTTTCCGGGGAACGCCACCTCTCCACTTTGGCCAATGTCAGTACGCCCGGCGGTCTGGCAATGGCCCGTACGGTCCTGGGGGCTGACCGGGTGGTGATTCCCCGGGAGCTGACCATCGACGAAATCCGGGCCATGGCCGCCGCCTGCCCGCCGGGCCTGGGACTGGAGGTCTTTGTCCACGGGGCCCTCTGCTACGGGATTTCCGGCCGGTGCTACTGGTCCTCTTACATGGGGGGCAAGAGCGGGCTGAGGGGCCGGTGCGTCCAGCCCTGCCGGCGGGTCTATCGGCAGGAGGGGGCCGCCGGCCGGTTCTTCTCCTGCCGGGACCTGAGCCTCGACGTGCTGGTCAAAGTCCTGAAAGACATCCCCCAGGTCCGGGCCTGGAAGATCGAAGGCCGGAAAAAAGGACCCCACTACGTCCATTACACCACCGCCGCCTACAAGATGCTCCGGGACGAAGGGGACGACCCCAGCGCCAAGCGGTCGGCCCTCCAGCTCCTGGAGATGGCCCTGGGCCGGCCGGCCACCCATTACACCTTCCTGCCCCAGCGGCCCTACAACCCGATTCCGTCCGACGGCCAGACCGGTTCCGGCCATCTCGTGGGCCATGTCAAGGGGCCGTCCGGAAAGCGGTTTCTCGTCCCGCGGATTCCGCTGCTGCCGGGGGACACCCTGCGGCTGGGGTATGAGGACCAGCCCGGCCACGGGATCCAGCGGGTGACCCGCTCCGTGCCCAGGGGCGGCCGGCTCCACCTGAAGGGGACCGGCCGGAAAGGCCCCCAAAACGGCCGACCGGTCTTTCTTGTGGACCGGCGGGAGCCGGCCCTGGAACGGATGATCGCGGACCTGTCGGACCGGGTCCGTTCCGCGCCAACCCCGCCGGAATGGGTCGATGTCAAGCTGCCCCTGCCGAAACCGGCCACCCGGGCCGGCCGGCCCCGCACCCTCCACGTGACCCGGGGCGCCGGCCCGTCTCCCCGGTCGGGTGATGCCGGCCGCTGGATGGTGCCGGACCCGTCCGGGTTTCGATCCGAATCCCCGGGAGGGGCCGTCTGGTGGTGGCTGCCGCCGGTGATCTGGCCGGGCGAGACAGGTGGAGAAGAAGCCCTGTGGCGACAGGCCGTGGCGACGGCCCGGGAGGCGGGGGCCCGGCGGTTCGTCCTCAACGCGCCCTGGCAGGCCGCCCTTTTCGCCGATCCCGACGCGGTCACCCTGTGGGCCGGCCCCTTCTGCAATGCGGCCAACCCCCTGGCCCTCCGGGTGTTGCAGGATCTGGGGGTCACCGGCGCGATCCTGAGCCCGGAACTGGGGCGGGACGACTACTTGTCCCTGCCCGGCCGGAGCCCCCTGGCGCTGGGCATCGTCCTCTGGGGCCACTGGCCCCTGTGCGTGTCGCGGATCCGTCCCGAAGCGCTGAAAATGAACAAGGGATTTAGCAGTCCCCGGGGGGAAGAGGCCTGGGCCGCCACCCACGGCCCCAATATCTGGGTGTATCCCAACTGGGTCGTGGACCTGCGGTCCCAAAAATCCGAACTGGCGGCGGCAGGGTATCGGCTCTTCGTCCACCTCCAGGAACCCGTCCCCGGGGGGATTCGCTTGAAAGACCGGCCCGGATTGTGGAACTGGGATCTCGCCCTGGCCTGATATCCCCTTCATTTTTTGAGTTGAATTCCGGTCGCCGATTCTATAAGATGCGCACATCAGAGGGCGCGTAGCGCGCGGCAACCCCCGTTCCCCTTTTCCCAAAAGGAAGAAGCCGTCATGATCATCCAGTGCAGTAACTGTAATGTCACTTTCAACGTTCCCGACCAGTTGATCAAACCCGAAGGCGCCAAGCTGCGCTGTTCCCAGTGCAAACACGTGTTCAAGGCCTATCCGCCCGAGACCCGGCCGGCGGACACGGGCGGAACGGCGCCCCGTGAGGTGTCGCCGGTCCTCCCGACGCCGTCGGAACAGCCGGCCCGCCCCGTGGTCAAGCCCGAGACAGGGGGCGACGGCGAGGGCTATACCAGCGAAGCCACCCTGACCATGGTCGATTTTTCCCAGGACGTGTTCGACATCACCGGCGACATCGAAGAGCGGTATGAAGAGCTGGGCAGCATCGGCAAGGGCGGCATGGGAGAGGTGCTCCTGGCCAAAGACAACCAGCTCCTGCGGAAGGTCGCCATCAAGGTGCTCCGGGATGATGTGAGTTCGGCCGCGGCCCTGAGCTATTTTCTCCGGGAGGCCCAGATCACGGCCCAGCTCGACCATCCCAACATCGTACCGCTCTACACCGTGAAGAAGCCCGACGAGGGGCGCAAAAACGTCTCCTTCGTCATGAAGCTCATCAAGGGGAAAAGCCTCTTCGATATCATCGCCAAGGCCCGCCAGACCTATGTGGAAGATCCCAAGGCGGACCTGGACCCGGACCTGCGCCTCAAGGCCCGGCTCGACTATTTTCTCAAGGCCTGCGAAGGCATCGCCTACGCCCACCGGAAGCAGGTGGTCCACCGGGACCTGAAGCCGGCCAACATCATGGTTGGCGACTACGGCGAGGTCTATGTCATGGACTGGGGCATCGCCAAGATGCTCAAGGGCGAAGACGAATTCGAACCGACCCAGGCGACCCAGGTCACCAAGATCTTCACCCGGGACCCCAGCGAATCGGACACCGAGATCGCCAACCAGCCCGAGGGAGTGGTGGGCACCCTCAGCTACATGTCGCCGGAGCAGGCCAAGGCCCAACCCGACGTGGGGCCGGCCAGCGACATCTTTTCCCTGGGCGCGGTGCTCTATGAGCTGGCGACGCTCCGCCCCGCCCGCACCGGGGACAGCAAGAAAAAACTGGAATGGGCCAAGGGCGGGTACCTCAATTCCCTGGAGCACCTGGTTCCCGAGCAGAAAATCGACCCGGAACTCAAGGCCATCATCCACCGGGCCACGGAGTTCAACCCTGAAGACCGGTACCGGAGCGTCAACGCGCTGGTGGCGGATGTCCGGGCTTATCTCCAGGGGGAAGAGGTCTCCGAACTCCCCGACAACCTGCCCCGCAAGGTCTGGCGATGGATGAACAAGCACCGCCAGCTTTCCCTGATCCTCCTCCTGTCGGTGCTCCTGCTGTCCGCGGCCCTGGCCATCGGCGGTCTCTACCGGGAGCAGGCGGCCCTCAAGGCGGCCCGGTTGCGGGAAAACCGTTTGACCCATCTCCAGGCAGCGGTATCCGACCACGCCCATATCATCGACAACAACTTCCTTAAATTGAAAGGGTTGGCCAAGAACCTCGCCAACGACGCCATCTACCTGATCCAGAACGCACCGGAAAACGATGAACGGTTTTACTGGATCTCGGAGTTCAACACCCCGGGCCAGGACCCGCCTGACCACGACTACGCCCCGCTTTACGAAAAGCAGGTGAGCATCGAGTATCCGGTGGTCCATACCGCCCCGGGCGTGGACCGGGAATCGGTGGCCCCGCTCATGCAGCGGCTGGCGCCCCTCCGGCACCATTTTAAGAGGACCCTCATCGACAGCCGCCCCGGATCGGCGCCACTCGGCGAAACCGAGGCCCACCGGCTGCTGACGGTCCATGGCGTGCCCATCCGCTGGGCCTACATCGGCCTGAAGGCGGGGGTGATGTATTCCTATCCCGGCAAGGGTACCTACAGCGAAGATTACGATCCCCGGAAGCGGCCCTGGTACGCCCTGGGCAAGGGGCACCAGGACGTCCGGTGGGGCAACCCCTATTTCGACATCCAGGGGCTGGGGCTGGTGCTCCCCTGCGCCACGTCCCTCATCGACAGCGAGAACCGCTTTTACGGGGTGCTGGGCATGGATGTGACCTTCACCGACATCATCCAGGACCACCTCAACCGCCCCGGCGCGGTGGGGGTCGCCGAGAGTTTCCTCCTGGACAACAAGGGCCAGATCGTGGTCCGGTCGGGACAGGAGGGCGTGGACATGAAAGAAGGGGATTCCGGCCCGGCCCTGGAGCTGAAGCCCTTCCCCGTTCCGGCGGTGGTGACGGCTATTTTGCAGGAGGAATCGGGGCTGCTGGAGGTGGATCGGGAGGGCCGTTCCCGGATCGTGGTCTACTACCGGATGCCCTCCCTGGGCTGGTTCTATGTTGAGGAATTGGAGACCGCGGCGGTGTTGAGGGCCGGCGGATAAGCAACGGTCTGTCTCAATCGGCCTCGGTGGTTTTGACGGTGAGGATGTACTCCCCCTTGCCCTTGACGAAGACCTGCTCCACCGAATAGGCTTTGTCCCGGGCCAGATCGACCACGGCCCGGATCTTGGCGTCGGCGCCGCCGTGGATCCCCACGCGGATCCGCTGGATCATGGCCGCGTCAACGGATATGCGGCGCCGCAGGGCCTCTCCCGGTTCGATGCCCTTGAAATCGCAGACCACTTTGGGCTCTCCTTCCTCCAGGACAAAGGTTTCGGGGGGAAAGAAGCCGCCGAGCTTGAAGACGACCCGCTCTTCGCCGACGGGTTCGGTGGTCACCTGAATGTCGTAGAGGATCTTTTCGCCGGTGGGTTTTTCCGGTTCCGGCTCCGGGGCCAAGGCCATGGCCGGTTCGTCGGCGTCGGGTTCCGCTTCGGCCGGTTCGGCCTCCGCCGGGGGCACTGCTCCGGTTTCCGTCCCGTCATCGGCATCCACGCCGGCGTCGATTTTCGAAAAGAGCATTCGATGGCCCCATCCGGTTCGTCCGTCCGCCAGGCGGATGCGGTACCATTTCCCCTCGGTCTCCACCACGTCGGCCTTTTCCCCGCGATTCACCCCCAAAGCGATGGGGGCGTCCAGGTCCGGTTCGGCGCGGATCCGACCCGACGCCACTTTGACCTGCACCGGAAACAGGGTGTCCGGGGCTTCCGCAGCCGATCCGTAATCTTCGGGTTCGGGCGCCGCCGCCGCTTCCTCGATGTCCGCCGCCGCCGGTTCCGGCGGCGGAGGCGTTTCGGGAGCCTCTTCCAGCCCCGGCCCCGGTTCCGGCTCGGGGGTCGGCGGCGTCCCGGTCAGGAATTTCTCATGGATCCATCCCACCCGGTCGTTGGGGAGCCGGGCCACGAACCACTTCCCCTGCTGGGCGATCAGGGTGAGGCTCGCCCCCTTCTCCAGTTCGATGGCGATCCGGGCGTCGAAGGACGGTTGCTGGTAGAGGTCTGAGGGATCGGCGGCATAGCGGGTGATGGGATAAAAAGCGTCGGCGGCCATGGCCCAGGAGGCGGACAGAAGCAAGGCCGTCGCCGCCTGGAGCGCAATGGTCAGAACGCCTTTTCTTTTGCGGTTGATTGCCAACGTGTCTTTGCAGGTGTCCATTTCTTGATCCTCCCTTTTTTGCAAACCCCGCTCTCCATTTTGTTGTTCATCAAAATCTTTTTTTTCTGAAATGTCAATACTGAGAAGAACTGGGCAACCATATTGACTTTTCAGCCGTCTCGGGTATGATGTTCCGCTTGATTTAGAGCCGATCCGATAACCGCATCTTTTGGTCCCATGCGGCGTTCTCGCTCTTTTTCAATCCTCGAAATCGTCTAAGCTATTCCTGCGGTTGAAAAAGCCCTGCGGCCCTGCCTGGAACCGGACGCTGCGATCTTCGGATAGGCGCATAGAAAATGCAACAGGAGGCCCCGCTTGAGGCCGCCGGACCGGAGTTCCATGAAGATATTGCTCGTCAATCCGCCCAACAGCGGCAAGTCGATACCCGAAGAACAATACGATATCCAGGACATCAAGATGATCTTCCGGGGAGAGCCCCTGGCCCTGGAAACCCTGGCCGGGAACCTGGACGGCCACGAGGTCGCCATCACGGACCTCAAAGCGGCCCCGGATTCCCTGTGGCCGGACGTGGAGCGGATGCGGCCCGATGTGGTCGGCCTCACGGGCGTGGCCTGCGAGGCCAACGCGGTCCTGGACATCGCCCGGCAGCTCAAGGAGCGGTTCGGTCCGGTTGTGGTGGTGGTGGGGGGGCACCATGCCTCCTGCGACCCGGGGTTTTTCAACCAAAAAGAGGTCGATTATGTGGTGACCGGTCTCGGGAAAAAGAGCTTCCGGGAATTGATCGACGCGATCCAGGCGGGGACGGTCGCCGCCGGCGTGCCGGGTGTGGCCAAAACCGATCCCGGCGGCGCCCTCCGGATGATCTCCCGCCGGTTCACCGCCGACGACCTGGTGGACGACCGGCCGCCCCGGTACGATCTGGTGGCCCGGCACCGGGACCAATACGTCATGAGCGGGGTGGGCGGCAAGATCGGGTTCGTGGCCACGGCCTTCGGGTGCACCCACCGGTGCGCCTTCTGCGCGGTCCCCAACATTACCGGCGGCCGGTACCTGACCCACTCGGTGGGCGCCGTGATGCGGGACATCGGCCTGCTGGGGGACATCCCCCTGATCCGGTTGACGGACGCCAACACTTTCGGCGACGCGGCCGCCTCCGAATCCCTGGGCCGGCGGATCATCGGTTCGGGAATGACCAAAAAATTCGTGGCCGACGTCCGGTCCGACACCGTTGTCCAACGGCCGGAATTGTTTGAACTCTGGAAGGCGGCCGGGCTGGCCACCGCCGTCATCGGGTTCGAGGAGATCACCGACGACCGGCTGAAGGGATACCGGAAGGGGACGGGCACGGCCACCAATATCCGGGCCATGGAGATCCTCAAGGAACTGGGGATCCGCATCATCGGCGATTTCATCGTCCCCCCCGACTATACGCCCGCCGATTTCGAAGCATTGGAGCGGTTCGCCATCTCCCATGCCATCGACCTGCCCCTGCCGTCGATCCTGACCCCCCTGCCGGGGACCCCCCTCTACGACGCCATGAAAGATCGGATCACGATCCACGATCTCGATTACTACACCTTCCTCAATGCGGTGGTGCCCACCCGCATGCCGGAGGAAGCCTTCTATGAAACTTACGCAGCGCTCTGGAAGCGGTTTATGGCCTTGAGGCACGACTGAGCCCTGGCGCCTGGCAAAGGAATCCTTTCCATGGATGTGTATATCACCGATGTATCGGCCTTCCTGCCCAATGAACCCGTCGACAACGACGCCATCGAGTCGATTCTGGGCCGGATCGGCGACCTGCCCTCCCGGACCCGGCGGATCGTATTGAAAAACAATCAGATCCATACCCGGTATTATGCCCTCGACCCGGAAACCGGCCGACTCACCCACACCAACGCCGGCATGACCGCCGAGGCCGTCCGGCGGCTGACGGACGGGGGCGATTTCGACCTGAGCCGGATCGACTGCCTCTGTTGCGGCACCTCCACCCCGGATGTCCTGATTCCCGGCCACGGACTCATGGTCCTTGGGGAGCTGGGGGGACCGGAATGCGAGACCATGTCCGCGGCCGGTATCTGCATCTCCGGCATGAACGCCCTCAAGTACGCCTTTATGAGCGTGGCCGCCGGCCTGTCCGACACCGCCGTGGCCACGGGGTCCGAACTGGCGTCCTCTTTTACCCGGGCGCCGTTTTTCGTCCCCTACCTGAAGGAAGACGGGGACCTGGAAAACCGGCCCATCCGGGCCTTTGACGCCGATTTCCTGCGGTGGATGCTCTCGGACGGCGCCGGCGCCGTCCTTCTGGCTCCCCGGGTACCGGCCGGTGGGCGCCCTTGCCTGAAAATCGAGTGGATCGAGCAGATCGCCTTTTCCGGGGCCCTGGAGACCTGCATGTTCGCCGGCGGGGTGAAGAACGGCGACGGGGCCGTCACCGGCTGGCGAGAGGTGGAACGGATCGATGCCGCATCGTCCCCCTACCGGTTCTCCATCCGGCAGGACATCCGGCTGCTGGACCGGCACATCGTGGAGACCATGGGCCGGGCCCTGGCCAGGGTGGTCGCGAAATACAGGTTGACCCCCGACGCCATCGACTGGTTTCTTCCCCACTATTCCTCGGCCTATTTCCGGCCCCGGTTCTACGAGGAAATGGGCCGCGTCGGGTTCGAGGTCCCCGAAGAAAAGTGGTTCACCAACCTGCCGGACAAGGGCAATACCGGCAGCGCCGCCATCTTCATCATCCTGGAGGAGCTGTTCCATTCGGGCCGGCTCCGGACAGGGGAAAGGCTCCTTTGCTTTATCCCGGAAAGCGGACGGTTTTCCCACTGTTTCATGTTGTTGACGGTGGTGTAGAGGCCGGCAGCTCGTCGTAAAATCCCGCCGGGGACAGCTCCGGGAATGCCTCTGC
Organism: uncultured Desulfobacteraceae bacterium; assembly: GCA_964409085.1. Lineage (GTDB taxonomy): Bacteria > Desulfobacterota > Desulfobacteria > Desulfobacterales > JAABSP01 > JAABTD01. The sequence continues at coordinate 9,937 of CAYPCE010000116.1, forward strand.
CCTCCGCCCGAAGAGAAACCGCCGGATCTCCGTGCACAAATCGCAATGGCTCAGGTAGCCGTCCCGTTGCGGTCGGTATCCGCCGGTCCGGACGGCCAGGTCGTAAAGGCCGCGGATGCCCGCAGCCGCCAGTACGTCCAGAAGCGGGTATTGTCCCCGGGGCAGGGGGCGTCCCAGGTCCGCCATGTCGATGGCCAAACCGGCGCAAAGGCCGGGGATGTAATTCCCGTAGAGGTCGATATGAAAATGGGTGGTGTCGGTCAGGGCGCGATGGCAGCTCCGGGGGCTCTTTTCCATGATGGTTTCCGCCGGATGGAGCGGGTAGACGGACCGAAACGTCGACAGGGCGCGGCCGCCGAGGTGAATCCAGTACCGATCGGGGATCCGCTTCAGGTAACCCGGCCCGAAGGCGGATTCGAACTCTGCCATGGAATGGCAGGCGCCGTCCCCCAGGCGGTCCAGGTCCCGGACAAAGGCATTGACCCAGGGAAAGACGCCCATGCCGACCCGGCGGCAGGCGTCGATGACGCCCAGGACCCGTGAAAACGGGATGTGGGCGTTGTGGAACGGGCTGATGGAGACCAGGAGCGTATGGACCCCGGCCCCCCGCAGCTTCTTCAGCATTTCCGCCGCCCCGTCGGCATCGACGAACCAGGCCGAATTGGTTTCGACGTAATCGATGGCGACGCCGGCGGTCCGGGCGGTGCCCAGAACGGCCGTGAGCCTGTCCGGACGGAGGAGCGGTTCGCCCCCGCCGATGTGGACCGAGCGGCATCCCCGTTGGGCGATCCGCTGAAAAATCTCCCCGGCCCGGTCGGGATCGAGGTGGTCGCGGGAGCGGCGGGGGCTGCAATTGTACAGACAGTGGCCGCACCGGGACAGGCAGTCGTAGTTGGTGATGACGCCGCCGGAAGAGAGGCGCTTGATGGTGAGTTGGGGCATAAGGGGGGCTCCGATGGTTGGTTGGACGATATGATCAGGTTCAGGCCTTTGGCCGGAGCAGGATACGGGGCGGGCACCCCGGTGTCAACATCGGATCTCCACACCTTTGTCCTTGCGGCCGGACCCTGGATTTTCTATATTGTTCTCGGAAGTTGCCGGAACCAGCGACGGCGACATGGAGCAGCGGCAAAGGCCAGACATGGAATGGCGCCTTGGGGCAGAAAGGCAGGAAGAATGGGTGGAGCGCTTGGATATGGAAGATGTGAACGTATTGTATGAAGCGGAGTTCGAGCAACGCAAACGGTTCCACCGACGGCTGAAAAAATTTCCCGGCTTTTCAGCGGCGTCGTTTCCCGAACCATGGCCCTGCTCCATACCTCAACGGCCCGACTCGGCGTATTTGCCGATTGCGGAATGACGCCAACCCTCCCCCGATTTGCCGACTCCCGCATCCTGGTGATCGGCGACCTGATGCTGGACGAATACGTCTGGGGCGACGTGGACCGGATCTCGCCCGAGGCGCCGGTGCAGG
>CAYPCE010000117.1:0-11357 GCA_964409085.1 uncultured Desulfobacteraceae bacterium
TACGAACCCTGCGAGAGATAGCGATAGGACAAAATGATGAGAGGTGCTAAGTTCCAAGAGAACCTTGAACAGATGATAGGTGCTGCCGTTTCTCACTATTGGGACACGAGACTCTCCCAACAGCAAAAACAACAGAAAAGTGTGAAAGTTGATTATGGTCTCCGTAGCGCCGTTACCGGAGGTGCTCAGATGGACGGTTTTATAGAACTTTTCGTTCGTCTTATCACCTCCACGGGTTTAAGCGCAGATTTTGTGCAAAGAAAAAAATCTCTCGAATTGCCAGGTTATTTTCGTCCTACTAAAGAATGGGACCTTCTTGTTATAAAAGACGGAAAACTACTTGCGGCCATTGAGGCCAAATCCCAAGTTGGCCCCTCTTTTGGCAACAATTTTAATAATCGAATAGAGGAGGCCATGGGCAGCGCACTTGATTTGTGGACGGCTTATAGAGAGGGCGCATTTCATACAAGTCCTCAACCTTTCTTGGGATATTTCTTCATGTTAGAGGACTGTCAATCATCAAAACGCCCCGTTCGTGTAAAAGAACCCCATTTTCATGTCTTTCCAGAATTTAAAGGCGCATCGTACATGAAACGTTACGAGATTTTCTGCAGAAAACTAGTTTTGGAAAGACACTACACGGCATCGGCTTTTATTACATCAAATCGCGATGAAGGCCCAGAAGGGATCTTCTCCACTCCTGCCGACGAATTGTCGGTTGAAAATTTTGCACATGCACTTACAGCGCATGTGGGAGGTTTTATTTGATAGCGCAAAATACCATCCACAGATTGATAAATGGGGATGCTAGAGATTTATCTTTCTTGCCTGATGAGTCAGTGCATCTCGTGGTCACATCCCCCCCCTATTGGAATTTGAAAAGATACAATGAAAATCAAGATCAATTAGGCCATATCGAAGATTATGAGGATTTCCTCAATGAACTCAGAATCGTATGGGAACATGTGTTTCGGATATTGGTTCCCGGCGGAAGGCTGGTTTGTGTGGTGGGAGATGTTTGTGTTTCAAGACGTAAATTTGGAAGACATCTCGTTTTTCCACTTCATGCAGATATCTGCGTACTTTGTAGAAAAATCGGATTTGATAACCTTAATCCGATAATCTGGCATAAAATTGCAAATGCATCATATGAGGTTTCTAATGGAACGAAGTTTCTTGGAAAGCCATATGAACCAAATGCAATCGTGAAGAATGATATGGAGTTTATCCTTATGCAGAGGAAGCCCGGGGGCTACAGAAAGCCAACGGAAAGACAGCGCAAAGAGAGTATGATTGCTAAGTCGGATTTTAATCGCTGGTTTCAGCAGATTTGGAATTTGCCCGGAACATCGCTCAAAAACCACCCGGCCCCCTTTCCATTAGAACTTGCCAATAGATTGATAAGAATGTTTTCTTTCGTAGGAGATATCGTGCTTGATCCATTTTGCGGTTCAGGAACCAGTATGGTTGCTGCATTGAAATCTGGACGCAATAGTATTGGTATTGAAATAGACCCAGATTATTGTCGCATGGCTGCGCGGTACCTCAAGGCTGAAAGCCAAGATTTGTTTAATGATATTGAATTAAAATTCGAAAAATTGATTCAAACCCAAAAGCAGCTCTGCGTCAAGGAAGAACGGATGCTTTACCAAGTTCCGCCTGCGAAGAAAAAACTCGAAGAAATCGGCCAGCCAGTTGATGCAACGACTCTCAATTCACCGACACGCAATTGCCGTGGGTGAGTTCTATTATTCTGTGAAAAAAGGAAAAAAATGAAACCGATTGAATGGCCCGACTTCCAAAAAGTGGAACTGCGCGTCGGTTCAGTCATAGACGTACAGGATTTCCCTGAAGCGAGAAAGCCGGCTTACATACTGCAAGTCGACTTTGGAGAAGACATCGGCGTTAAAAAATCAAGCGCCCAGATAACGGATCTTTACGGCAAAGAGGATCTGATGGGCAAGCGGGTTGTGGCCGTCGTCAATTTTTCCCCGAAGCAGATTGGCCCTATCATGTCTGAGTGCCTGGTAACCGGATTTCATCGGGAGGACGGCGCGGTGGTGTTGGCGGTCCCGGATGGCGACGTGCCGAATGGCGCAAAGCTTTTGTAGCAAATTAGGTGCCGTTGGATAACGACTGACCAATCTTTGAAAAATCCGGCTGCCGGAAATGGCGGAATCCCGAGGACGCATCCCTGCCGGCCGTTATGGAAAGATGATCGGGAAATAAATGGATTTCAATTATTTTAAAGAAGAAGATGTAATTCACATCGTGATCTCTGAAGGGCCGGAAAGAGGCAGCGTGGAAATCAACCCCAACATCACTCTGGAACTGGATGAGAACAGAGAGATCGTCGGCATTGAAATTTTAGAGGCGAGCAAATACATACGGGATTCCATACTTGAAAGTGCGCAGGCAAAACTGATGAGCATGGAGTACAAGACGGAAAAAGCCGTGTCGGCCGTCTCCGACAGTTGAATTTAGGCGCCCGTCGGACGCCGACTCCTATGCGATCCGAGCGTGAGGCAACGCCAATGCACCCTACCGCCCCACCCCGCATCTACTGCATCCCCGCCACAAACGCCCCAATAGCGGCCGTCTTCCGTCGCGGCCCCACGGATTGGTCCCATATCGGCCGCTGGGACCTGAAAGAGATGCGATACGAACCCGGCGCGTGGCTCAAGGGCCGGATCTTCCCCAGACGCTCCGATCTCTCCCCCGACGGCCGTTTCCTCTGCTATTTCGCCCACAAACCCACCGCCTCCTGGGATAAAGGCGAGGCCTACGTGGCCGTGTCGAAGCTGCCATGGCTTACCGCATTGCACGCCTTCCCCACCTGCGGCACATGGACACGCGGATACCATTTCACCGAAAAGACAGACCGCGCCAACCCGGATGATGCAAATCTCCCGATCCCGTTTGGACTGCGCCCGATCCCCGTCGTTCAATTCGCAAACGAGCGGCGCCGCGGCTGGACGGAAGCCAAGGCTTCCCCCCAACGCGATTCCAACGACGCCTGGGACGAGCGCCGCAACGCCCGCCTCCAAAAACCCCAGCCCGGCGGCGACCGGCTGCTCTGCGTGGAGAGCGTCGGCTGGGCCGGCGGCGAATTCGGCGTCCATCAGGCGGTGGACGGCCTGCGCGTTCGATACTCCCTGGAAGCTGATGGCGATATCCACCCTCTGGACCACCTTCAATGGGCGGATTGGGATCAGGGAGGCCGCCTTCTCGCCGCCACGCGAAGCGGTAAGCTCCGGATCATGGATCTCGACGCCGACGCCCAGCAGGTGATTTTCGAGGAAGACCTTACGTGTTACAAGCCGGATCCTGTCCCCGCGCCGGCATGGGCGCGGCGGTGGTGAGAGCGATTGAATTTTGCCGAACAAGGATGCTGGGCGGCGACCATCACGCTTGACGATAATCACGAGATGCGTTACTATCTGAAGCGTGATTAGATCGTTTAAATGCAAGAAGACCGAATTGCTGTCAAAAGGCCACCCTGTCAGTCGGTTCGCAAGCATTGCCAAAGTTGCGAGGCGCAAGCTCAGACAGCTTGAAATCGCTGATCGCCTGGATGATTTACGGGCGCCGCCCGGCAACCGTCTCGAAGCGCTCAAGAGAAATCGATCCGGTCAACACAGCATTCGAATTAACGATCAATGGCGCGTTTGCTTTCGCTGGACGGATGGCGGGGCGGAAGAGGTTGAAATCGTAGATTATCATTGAGGATTGTCTCTTATGGAAAAATTAGATCCCATAACCCCCGGGGAAATCCTGTTGGAAGAATTTCTGAAGCCGATGGGGCTGAGCCAATATCGGTTGGCCAAGGAGATCGGTGTCCCGGCCCAGCGCATCAGCGAAATTGTCGGTGGCAAACGGTCGATAACGGCGGATACCGATTTGCGGTTGTGCCGGTTTTTCGGTTTGTCCAACGGGTACTGGCTGCGGGCGCAAGCCGCCCATGACACGGAGGTCGCCGAACGCACGCTGGGTCCGACGCTGGAAAAGATCAGACCCTGGGCCGAGATCGCCGCCCGGAGGGGCGATACAACCAGCGTGCATACCTCTCACGGCTGAGCGGATCGTCGCGCCGCTTCGTTTATCGCCCATGCGATGCCATAAAATGGATTCAAAAAAGACACCGGCCATGAATCGAACAAGCCTGCAATCCTCACGATCCTCCCTTCTTTGACCCGAGCTGTCCGGCCAACCGTCCGACCTCCGCCTCCCCCACTGGAGCGGGAGCGACCAACCGGATCGCTCCCGTGTAAATGGCGACGTCGCGTCAATTCCACCGTCGATAAATAACCCATCTGGACATTTTTCTACCATTATGGTCTATTTTGAGACGCAGGCGGCGTCGGATATTACTCCGTTTCTCATAAAAACGATCTCTTATTCGCCGTTTTCCTCGTAAACCCCATACACGCCACATGTTTCCCCGGTCCGGCAAAGGAGGGCGCTAAGATGAACAGGACGCCGAATTTTCTCGTTGTGGACGACAACGAACCCCTGGCCAACAACCTTCAGGAACTCCTCCACGGGGAAGGGTACAGCGCCTCGGTCGCTTTTGACGGCGGGACCGCCCTGTCCCTTTGCCGGGGCGCGTCCTTCGACGTGATTCTCGTGGACATCCGGCTGCCCGACATGGACGGCCTGCGCCTCCAGGAGCGGCTGTCGGCGGTGAGCGACGCGGACGTGATCATCATCACCGGTTACGGCACGCTGGAAAACGCCGCCGAGGCGGTGCGGCGGAAGCGGATCGTCGGATACGAGACCAAGCCGCTGGACATGGCCCGGCTGATGGCCTTTGTCCGCCAGGTGATCTCCCGGCGCCGGGCCCAGGCCGATCTGGAGCGGGCCCTGGGCCAGTCGCGGCGGTACGCCAGCGAGTGCAAGGCCCTGCTGGACGCCTCCAAATCCGTCATCCAGACCGATGATCTGGAACACGCCGCCCGCCGGGTCTTCGACATCTGCGCCGGTCTCCTCGGCGCGACCGCCGGGTATGTGGCCCTGCTCTCCGAAGGCGGGGAGGCCAACGACGTGCTGTTTCTGGAGAGCGGGGGGCGGGAATGCACCGTCGATCCGGACCTGCCCATGCCCCTCCGGGGGCTCCGGAACGAAGCCTACACCTTGGGCCGGGTGGTGTACGACAATGATTTCAGCAACAGCCCCTGGATGGCCTTCATGCCCGAAGGCCACGCGACGCTGGACAACGTCCTGTTCGCGCCCCTGAAAATGCGGGGACGGACGGTGGGCGTCATGGGGCTGGCCAACAAACCGGGGCCTTTTACGGACGAGGACGCCCGCATGGCGGCCGGGTTCAGCGAAATCGCCTCGTTCGCGCTCCACAACGCATCGGTGCTGACCTCCCTGGAAAACGCCCTGGCATCCGCCGAAGGGGCGACCCGCCGGAAAAGCGAGTTTCTGGCCCATGCCGCCCATGAGATCCGCAGCCCCATGAACGCCATCGTCGGGGCCGCGCGCATCCTGAACGAGACGCCGCTGGACCCGGAACAGCGGGAACACCTCGACACCATGCGGTCCTGTTCCGACATCCTGCTCGCCGTCATCAACGACCTCCTCGATTTTTCCAAGATCGAAGCCGGAAAAATCGAACTGGAAAAGGTGGATTTTACGCCCGACGCCCTCGTCCGGGAGGTGGTCGGCATCCTCTCCATCCGGGCCCGGGAAAAGGGCATCCGCGTCCGGCCGAAGGTGGACGGGACGGCCCACCGCCGCTTTTCCGGCGACATGGGCCGCCTCCGGCAGGTCCTTCTCAACCTGACGGCCAATGCGGTCAAATTTACGGAAACCGGCGAAGTCCTGGTCTCCTTTTCCTCGCACCATGAAACCGAAACCGGTGCGACCCTCCAGTTTTCGGTCCGGGACACCGGCATCGGCATTTCCGGGGAACGGCTGGACGCGCTGTTCGAACCCTTTTCCCAGACGGACGCCTCCATCTCGCGCCGGTTCGGGGGCACCGGCCTTGGGCTGACCATTTCCAAAAACATCGTGGAGATGATGGGGGGCGACATCCGGGTCCGGAGCGAGCCGGGGGGCGGTTCCACCTTCTGGTTCACCGTGACGCTGGAAAAGGCCGGGGACCCGGAAAGCCGGGACGCGGCGGCAGCGGCGGAAGCGCCGTCCGTGGAGAAGACCGGGGAAGTGCGCGTCCTCCTGGCGGAAGACAACCCCTTCAACCAGAAGATCATGCAGATCATCCTCAACAACCTGGGCATCCAATCGGATGTGGCGGGCAACGGCCGCGAGGCGATCCGGATGCTCGGGGAAAAGCGGTACGACCTGATTCTCATGGACATCCAGATGCCGAAAATGGACGGCATCGACGCTACGAGAGCGATTCGGGAATCCGCCTCGTCATTCCAAAACATCCCCATCGTCGCCCTCACGGCCCACGCCCTGCCCGAACAGCGGGACATCTGGATGGCGGCCGGCATGGACGGGTATCTCATCAAGCCGGTCAAGCCGGAACGGCTCCGCGAGACCATTTACAGCCACATCGGGAAAACCGAAGATTCGGAATGATGGGGGCCCGGCATGCACCGGAAAGTCAAAATCAGCGTGTTTCTGTCGCTGGCCATCGTGATCCTCCACTTTCTGGCCGGCCTGACGTTCATCTTCCTCTCGCACCGGCAGCTCCGCCGCCAGGCCATGGCCGAGGCCGAAGCCAAGGCGGCCATCATCCTGGACCACAACCTGGCGATCCACACCTATTTTTCCCACCAGTTAAAGCCGAAGCTGTTCGCGTTGGTCGACGCGCCCCCGTCCGCCGTCTCCGGGGCGTATTTCGAACCCGTCTGGATGTCCTCCACCTATGCGGTCCGGGAAATCTACAAATATTTCAAATCGCTGTCGGACGAACCCTATTACTATAAAGAATCGGCCTTAAACGCACGGCATCCGGAAAACGAGGCGGACGCCTACGAACGGCGGTTTCTGGAAAGATTGAACAGCGATGAATTCCTGGAGCGGCGGTTCGCCATCCGGACCTTCGACGGCGACCCCTATTTCACCCTGATCCGGCGGGGCGAAAAGATGGAAGCCTCCTGCCTGCGTTGCCACGACACGCCTGACAGAGCGCCCGGCGATCTGGTGAAGATTTACGGGCCGGACCGCAGCTTCGGCCGCCGGGAGGGCGACACGGTGTCGGCCATCTCGCTTCGCATCCCCATGGAAAGCGCCTTGTCCGGGGCGAACCGCTTTTCCGCCCGGCTGGCCGGGGTGCTGCTGCTGGCCCTGGCGATCCTCACCGGCGTTCATCTCCTGTTGTTCCGGCATGTCCTTTTTCGGCCCCTTTCCCGCATTCAGGAGGAGATCACACGGATCGCGGACAGCGACGCGCATCTGGGAAAAGAGATCCGGCTGCCTTTTGGACGGGAACTCCGGGAGATGACCCGCGCGTTCAACCGGATGTCCGGAAACCTGCTCAAAAGCAAAACCGCCATCGAGGATCATCAGGCGGGCCTGGAATCCCTGGTCCGGGAGCGGACGGAGACGCTGCGGAAAAGCGAGGAGCGGTACCGGATCGTTTCCGAAATGGTGTCGGACTACGCTTATGCCTTCCGGGTGGAAAAGGACGGCGCGATTGTCGGCGAGTGGGTGACGGACGCCTTTGAGCGGGTCACCGGCTATCGCCCCGAGGAAATGCGCGGGGGGGACGCCTGGGCGAAAATGTACCACCCGGATGATATCCCCATCATCCGGCGGCATCTGGACAAGGTTCTGGCCGGAGAACCGGATGCCGTGGAGTGTCGGTTCGTCGCCAAAAGCGGGCGGACCCGCTGGATACGGTCTTACGACCGCCCGGTCTGGAACCCGGAAGAAGGCCGCGTCGTCAGGGTCTACGGCGCCGTCCGGGATATCACCGCCCGAAAAGGGGCGGAATTGCAGCTTCAGGAATATGCCGATCACCTGGAGGAGATCGTTGAGGAGCGGACCGCCGAACTCCGGCGCACCCAGGAAGAACTGCTCCAGAAGCAACGGTTGGCGGTGCTGGGGCATTTTGCGGGCAGCATCTCCCACGAACTCCGCAACCCACTGGCCGCCGTGGACAGCTCGGCCTACATTCTGAGACTGAAGCACGAAAACTGTGACGAGAGCGTCCGCAAACACCTGGACCGAATTTCCGACAATATCCGGAAATCCACCGCCATCATCGAGAGCCTGCTGAACCTGTCGCGGATGGAACCGCCCAAAACCGAACGCATCGATCTGGCCGGCTGGCTCCCCGAAATTTTGTCCGACGCCGGCATTCCCGGTTCGGTGGCGGTGGCGCTGGATCTGCCGGATGGCGCTGTTTTCGTGGACATCGACGCCGAACAGATGCGAATGGCGTTGAAAAACATCGTCCGGAACGCCGTCCAGGCCATGGATGGATCGGGGTTCCTGACGGTCGCGGCGCGGGTGTTGGCGTCCGGCGATGCCGAAATTTCGGTGGCCGATGCCGGCCCGGGCATCACGGCCGAGAACCTGGAAAAAGTGTTCGAACCGTTGTTCTCCACCAAGGTCCACGGCATCGGGTTCGGGTTGTCCATTACGAAGATGATCGTGGAGAATCACGGAGGTGCGATACGGGCCGAAACGCCGTCGGAGGGTGGCGCCCGTTTTGTGATGACGTTTCCCCGGAACAGACCTACGAGGTTTTGAAAACCTCGCAGGTCTCCGTCGCCAATTCCAGCCCAAAATACGGCGCCGTATTTATCATGGGCCTGCCGTATTGCTGACCGGAAACTTGGAACATGCGCATCTCTGGCTATGTAGGGGCATTATAACAGTTCGATTTTAAAAAATAAACAAAGAAGTTGCGGAAGGGGAGCAATTATGACTGACAAGGACTACTCAGCAGTTAAGTTCGAGAAGCTGCGTCAGCAGGCTGTGGAACTGATTAAGAAACAGCCAGAACATACAGTTCCGCCGTCGTACAATACGTTGGAGTTGATAGAAGAACTGAACGTGTATCAGGCGGAGTTGGAGATTCAGAATGAAAATCTGGAAAGACAACAACAAGAGTATTCCGAACTGTACCAAGAGTATGAAAATCTCTATGATTCTGCCCCTTGCGCCTATATCACATTGGACGATCAATGCATGATAAGAAGCATCAATCGCGCCGGTTTGGCGCTTTTAAACCAAAAACGCGATATCCTTTTGAAGTCTACGTTGAGTCTGTTTATTGCATCTAATGGGCACGATGCATTTTACAATGCCCGATGCAAGGCCGCAGACACGGGTCAAAAAGTTAGCGTCGAACTCCCGCTTAAAGGCCAACAAGAAACCCAGGTCTGGGTATTGGCGGACATCAAGGCGAACCGGGATATGACAGGCAGTGTGTCTCGGTGGCGAATGGCGCTGGTTGACATCACCGAACGAAAACGGGCCGAGCAGGAAATGCAACGATCTACAAACCTCCTGCGGCAGGCTGAAAAGATCGCCGACATGGGAAGTTGGGAATGGGATATCGCCAACGATGTCGTCCACTGGTCCGACGGGCTCTACCGCATCTTCAAGCGGGACCCGGCAGGCGGCGCCCCAAATTGGACCGAGCAACCGACCATTTTTGTTCCGGAGGATTTTGAGCGGCTCCGGACTGGGGTCGAAGACTGCCTGCACACCGGCGGGCCCTACGAGCTGGAATTGCGGGCCATTCGTTCCGACGGGGAAATCCGCCACTGTATTGCCCGCGGTGAAGCGGAGCGCGGCCCGGACGGCAATATTCACCGGCTGTTCGGGATATTGCAGGATATCACCGAGCGCAAACAGGCGGCGCAAGCCCTGGTGGAAAACGAAAAGCAACGGCGTCAATTGATGGATGCGTTGCAGGAGGGGGTGTGGGTCATTGACGCGCAGGGGACCACAACGTTTGTCAATCCGCCGATGGCCGAGATGTTGGGGTACGCCGCCCATGAGATGCAGGGGAAAAGACTGTTTGATTTTATGGATGCGCAAGGGGTCGAGACAGCGAAGCGAAATCTGGATCGTCGGAAGCAGGGCATTTCGGAACAACACGAGTTTGTTTTTCGCCACCGAAGCGGCGCGCCGGTGTATGCAATTTTGGAGACGGCGCCGTTGTTGGATGCGGATGGTCGTTTTGCCGGAGCTGTCGCCGGCGTTTTGGACATCACCGGCCGTAAACGGGCTGAAGAACGGCTTCAGGCCAGCCTCCTCGATCTGGAACTGGCCCAGCGGATCGCCCACATCGGCAACTGGACCCTGGACCCGGCCGTGGGCGTCCCGGTCTGGTCCGACGAGGTCTATCGGCTCTACGAGCGGAACCCCGCCCTGGGGCCGATTCCTGTCGAAGAGTACAAAAAAATCTACCCGCCCGACCAATACGCGATATTTCATGGCGCCATTCAAAGGGCGATCAGGGAAGGAAAGCCCTATGACATCCAGTTGAACCTGATGTTGCCCGGCGGAAACAACAAATGGGTCCACGCCATCTGCGAGCCCGACCCAACCCCCGGACCGGCCGGCCATTTTCTGCGGGGCACCATCCAGGACATTACCGATGCGAAAGTGGCGGAGGAAAAACTCCAGGCCTATTCCCACCGCCTCGAAGAGATGGTGGAGGCGCGGACAAAAGCGCTGGAAAGCGCCCAGGCCGAACTGCTCGTCAAAGAACGGCTGGCCGTCCTCGGCCATTTCGCCGGCAGCATTTCCCATGAAATCCGCAATCCGCTGGCGGCCATCGACAGCTCGGTTTACCTGCTGAAACTGAAGATGGCAGGGGCCGAGGGGAGCGTTCTCGATCACCTCGACCGGATCACGTCGAACGTCCGCAAGGGCACGGCCATCATCGAAAGCCTGCTCAACCTGTCCCGGATGGAAAAGCCCCGGACGGTGGAAACGGACCTGATGGCCCTGGTCTCCGAAACACTGAAGTCCGCCAACGTACCGGCGGCCGTCGAAGCGCGCACCGACCCGCCGGATGGACCGTTATGGGGCGACGTCGATGCCGAGCAGATCCGCATGGCCCTGAAAAACATCATCAAGAACGCGGTCCAGGCCATGAATGGATCGGGGGCGCTGACCATCGCGGCCCGGCCGTCGGACGCCGGCGAGGTCGAACTGTCGGTGACCGATACCGGCCCGGGCATCGCCCCCGAGCACATCGAAAAGGTCTTCGAGCCGCTGTTTTCCACCAAAACCCACGGTATCGGGTTCGGGTTGTCCATTGCGAGGATGATTGTTGAGAACCACGGGGGGACGATCCGGGCGGAGTCGCCGCCGGACGGCGGCGCCCGTTTTGTGGTGACATTGACGCAAACCGGACCTCCGGGGCGTTAAAAACCTCGGAGATCTCGCTTCGCGAAAAAGCAGGAGCCGACAATGAC
>CAYPCE010000118.1:0-11211 GCA_964409085.1 uncultured Desulfobacteraceae bacterium
TTTTTCTTCTTGTTATTTTGCTTAGCCATGTCTGCCTCCTAAACCAATTTGAAATAAAACGGGTGAGAATTATGGCCTTAATCATCGATTCGGCCAATTTCCCGAACCCAGACCTTCGAGGTTTTCAAAACCTCGGAGGTCTTCGTCTACTTGCGGTTACAGATATAACCATTCTTCCATACGATTGTATTGCCATTATTTATAATGGTCCCCGAGCCGCCGCCCCAGCCGGTCGTCGAAAGGGATGTCGCACTCTTTATCTGACCTGAACCACTGGCGCCATAATTCGAGAAGGACAGATTGTTCCCATTTTGACGAATAACACAATGTTCTCCTGTGCTTTTCTCGACCCAATGACCGCTGAGGTTAATGCTTTACCGGGATGGCTGATTTATAGGAACACGTAAGCTTAAGCATCAAGTCCCTAAAATTCCCAAAGATCAGCCAGATTAATTTCTATTTCATGGAATGGCTCCGCCATAACCTTATCATTTTCAGCAAATGACCCCATTAATTCCCATCCACCGGAATTTAACAGTTTAAAGACATCTAAGGTTTTCGCTATTGGATCGATCAACCATACATGCCGCACTTTATGATTTGCATAAATAGGCATTTTTTTTGTCTTATCTATCTGAACCGTACTGGGGGAAAGAACTTCACAAATCCAATCCGGAGATATTTCAATCCAGTTGGTCTCTGGAAGATGCGTTAATCTCTCTTTCTTCCAGCCTGCGAGATCGGGAACAAGAATATTTTTATCGATTAACAATTCAGGTTCGAATAAAATGATCCAACCGCCCGGTCCACCACGCCCTTTTGAGAAGGGATTGACGATTTCGCCTCCAAGAGACGAAACCACCATTGAATGTTTGGGTGAGGGCCTTGGCATTGCATGTAGTTCACCATTTATTATTTCTCCAATCATATTTTCTGGTATGTCGAATAAATCAGTGTATGCAGCTTCCTTTTTTGCTGGATCGCCCATTGTTTTTCCCCTCAGCAAGCCGCCGACCTATAGCGATTCAGACTTTGCAATAATCCGAACGACCATGATCTACAGCCACGTCGTCAAAAGCCGGGCCGTCAAAGAAGCCAGAAGCCCGCTGGATTTCTGACCCTTCCGCCGATTGCAACCCGCCAGATCGTCGTCACGCCATCGCCTCCCGCAATGGTTTGGCGCGGTCAATCTTTTGCATCCGTTCAGTCGAATTCAACGCCGCCCACAAATCATTCCGCTGCTGCAAATTAAGCCAGAAATTCGCCGTATTGCCGAACACTTTCGCCAGCATCAACGCCGTATCGACGGTGATGGCCCGTTTGCCCGTACACAGTTCATTGACGGTTCGACGACTCACCCCCATCGCCGCCGCCAGTTGCCCTTGAGTGATTCCCAGCGGTTCCATGAACTCCTCGGTGATCATTTCAGCAACGCTGACGGGTTTTCGTCTTGTTAAAATCATTTTAAACCTCATTTTTACGTATGATTGTCGAGGTAAACGCCCTCCGCTTCACCGTGCTCATCATTCCAAGTAAAAACAATTCGCCATCGTTTGTTTACACGGATGGATGATTTATCCTTTAGTTTGCCGGACAGCTTTTCAAAATGATTGCTGGGCGGGCTCCGTAAATCAGCGTCGCACGTCGCATCATCCAGCAGTTGCAGTTTCCTGAACAATCGTGACCGAATGTCAGCGGGAATTTTTTTGGAAGGATTGTCTTCCACGAAAAAGTCCCGCAGCCATTTGTCACGGAATGTTTTAATCATGCCATACTGTAACCCGTGTGATTACATAATGCAAGCGATGTCCGAAGCGATTACATATTATACCCTCTATGCCCAAAAGCCCTGTCGAACCTCATCCCCGATTTATTTTCCCCCCAAAACATGATATTTAATCTCCAAAAACGATAACGAACCCAGAGGCAACCCATGCACCCGAGGTAAACCGCCCTGTAATGAAAAAAGACTGGCGAATCAAAGACATCCTGGACCTGGAATATTTTTTCCACCGGGACGACCCCGACAGCCCCGACGCGCCGTCGGCGGAAGCGCTGGCCCGGCGGGACCGGGCGATATATCTCGAGGGGATCGCCCCGGAAACCCCCGAGGACCGGCCGCCCTCCCGGCGGTGGGTCATCCGCGCCTGGCTGACCCACCGCAGGGCCACGGAGAAAAAGACCCTCCCGCCGGAAGCCCCCCTGCCCGGCGATGCCTATACCGAGATCTACCGGCTTTTGACCTGGCTCTTTCTCCTCTTCGGCTTTCTCGTCGGCGCCGGCCTGGCCTCCTCCTTTATGACCTACACCGGCACGGCGCCCCTGAACGTCGCCTATTATTTCGGCGGACTCATCCTGAGCCAGTTCCTGCTGATGGCCATCCTGCTGGCGGCCCTGGCCGTCCGAACCGTCAACCGCTCTTTCACCGACAACTCCCTTCTCTATTCCCTGGTGAGCCGCCTGCTGGTGCGCCTGGCCGGATGGGCAAAAAAAAAGACCGTCACCCGGATGTCCGGCGCCCAGCGGACCGGCATCGACGCCGCCATGGGCCTGCTCAGGGGGCGCCGGAAAGTCTACGGTTCCCTCTTCTACTGGCCCATCTTCATCCTGACCCAGGTCTTCGGCGTTTTTTTCAACATCGGCGTCATCGCCGCCACCCTCGTCAAAGTGCTGTTTTCCGACATCGCCTTCGGCTGGCAGTCCACCGTCCAGTTCGGCCCCGAAGTGGTCCACGACCTCGTCCAGGCCCTCGCCCTGCCCTGGTCTTCCTTTGTGCCCGAGGGGATCGCGTATCCCTCCCTGGCGGAGATCGAAGGAAGCCGGATGGTGCTCAAGGAGGGGATCTACTTTCTGGCCACCGAAGATCTCATCGCCTGGTGGCCGTTTCTCCTCTTCGCCGTCATCTTTTACGGGTTGCTGCCCCGGACCCTCCTGCTCATGGGCGGTCTGCTGGCCCGGAACCGGGCCCTGGCGCGCCTCGGTTTCGAATTCAGCGAATGCGACCGGCTGATCCACCGGCTGGAATCCCCCCGGGTCAGTACCGAGGGGACTCCCACCGCCGGCCCAGATTTGCCCTCCGACGCTGAGACGGTCCGACCCGCCACGTCGCCGGCCGAGACCCAGAAAGCGGCCTCCGGCGACCGGCGGATTATCGCCCTCGTCCCCGACGACATCTTTGAAGACTGCACCGGAGAGGCCCTCCGGTCGGCGGTCCAATCGGCCCTGGGCTATGAGGTGACGGAGACGCTGCGCATCGGCGAGGGGTACGAGGCGGACCGGGCTGTCCTGGAGACCCTCTCCCGCAAAAACTGGGAGAACGGCCGACCCCATGTACTCGTCGTCCAGGAGGGATGGCAGCCGCCCATCCGCGAGGTGCTCGGCTTTATCCGGGACCTGCGGGAGACCGTGGGCGAGCGGACCGGCATCGCCGTCGGCCTGGTGGGCAAGCCGCGGCCCGACACGATTTTCACCCCGGTGAGCGACACCGACTGGACCGTCTGGCGACAGAAAATCAGCGGCCTGGGGGACCCCTATCTGCGACTGGAAAAACTAGTGGATAGTGGTTAGTGAATAGTGGCGGGTCTCTTAAAAGCATTGCACTATCCACCAATCACAAGCCACTAACCACAAACAAAAGGCTTATGGAACCCAACCCCATCCCCGAATTCGCCATCATTGGCCATCCCAACGAAGGCAAATCCTCGGTGGTCTCGACCCTGGCCGAGGACGACAGCGTCCGCATCAGCCCCACGCCGGGGGAGACCATCGAATGCCAGACCTTTCCCGTGACCATCGACGGGAGGGAGATCATCCGGTTCGTCGACACCCCCGGCTTCCAGAACCCGAAACAGACCCTCCAGTGGATGCGAGACTACACCGGACCCGACGAAGACATCGTGGCCGACTACCGCAAGGCCCACGCCCACCTGCCCGAGTTCCGGGACGACGTGGAGCTGTTCAAACCGGTGGAGGAAGGGGCGGGGATCATCTTCGTGGTGGACGGCTCCCGGCCGGTGCGCAACCCCGACAAGGCCGAGATGGAAATCCTCCGGCTCACGGGCCGGCCCCGGATGGCCATCATCAACTGCAAGGACGAGGACGTCTTTTACCTCGACCCGTGGAAGAACGAGTTCCGGAAGCATTTCAACTCCATCCGGGTCTTCAACGCCCACAAGGCCACCTACGCCGAGCGGATCGCCCTGCTGGAAAGCCTGAAAAGCATCGACCAGGACTGGCAGCCGGCCCTGGAGACGGTCATCGACGCCTTCAAAAAGGACTGGGACCACCGGAACACCCTGGCCGCCGAGATCATCTGCACCATGCTCGCCGACACCATCGGCCGCACCGTCGCCCGGAACTTCACTGAAAAGACCGACGAAGACGACCTCCGGGCCCGGCTCCAGGAAGAGTACGCCCAATCCATCCAGAAGATCGAACGGGAGGCCCACGAGACCCTCCGGCGGCTTTACAAGCACAACATCTTCAATTACGACATGCCGGCCCAGTCGATCCTCCAGGCGGATCTCTTCAGCGAAAAGACCTGGCAGTTCCTGGGGTTGACCCAGAAGCAGCTCATCGCCGCGGCCGGCATCGCGGGCGGGGCCATCGGCGCGGCCCTGGATGTGGCCGCCGCCGGTCTGACCTTCGGCGTCTTCTCCGCCATCGGCGGGGCCGTGGGGGCCGGCTGGGCCGCCTTCGGCGGGGCCCGGAAACTGTCCAGGGCCAAGGTGGTGGGCCTGAACCTGGGGGGCCAGCAGATGAAGGTGGGCCCCATGGAGAACATCCAGTTCATGTACGTCCTCCTGGACCGGGCCCTGATCTTCTACTCCCACATCATCAACTGGGCCCACGGCCGCCGGGACTACGCTTCCGACGCCTCGACCCTGCCGGCCGTCCCGACCGGCCAGCCCGCCCCTTCCCAGAAAGCCGGCTTCACCGCCGGTTGGGGCGAAAAAGAACGCGGCGCCTGCGCCCGCTTCTTCCGGGCCGTGAAAAGCGGCGACGAAAGCAAGAAAATCAATGCGCGGAAGGAGCTGCGGGGCGTGCTGAAGGAGACATTTCAGAAGATCTCGCACAGTGAGCGGAAGTATGGGTTGGTGTTGAATGAAAAATCACAGACATTGTCTGAACCGCAGATTGACGCTGATTAAGCAGATGCCGCAGAGCGGCCCCGGCTGTCGTGTTGAGCCCCCATATTGAAACCCTTACCCCGCCAACGCTAAACGTAGCCGACCTTCTGCGCAATCATAAAAATCTGCGCGATTCTGCGGTTCAGACATTTCCATCCCCATCCAACAACTTCTCCACCCCCGCCCGGGCCGCCCACCGCAGAAACACTACCGAAAACTCCGCCCCGGCCAGGGCCATGCCCGCGATAAAACACAGGTGCGACAGCCCGTACATGACGGGTCCGCCGATGCCCACGATCAGGGGCTCTTTCCAGTAGACCGCCAGCGCCCCCAGGGCGCTGATGGCGGGCCATCCGATGACGTAGCTGAAGCCGATGGCGAAAACGCCCAGCAGGATGCGGGGGGTGGGGCGCTGCTTGAAGGCGCTCAGGTCGGCCCGGTCTTCCATGGCCGACCGGACGAATTCGATGCGGGCCAGCCGTCGGCCGAGTCGGACCCGCCACGGCTTTTGCGGTTGAAATTCTTTTTCTGAGTGGATAGAGTGTTCCTTTTTGATCCGCTGCCTGGGACCGAAATCCGAGGCTGAATCCATACTGCCGGCCGGGTGCCGGTACCGGTCAGAGGTACTGCCCATTACGACATTATCGCCCCCCAAACCATCCGCCGCCTCCCCGTGGGACGCGTTCGACCGCATCTACTGCATCTCCCTGGCGGATCGGACCGACCGTCAGGGTGAGGCCCTGGAACAGTTCGACCGGGTGGGGCTTTCGGACCGGGTCGAATTCGTCCTCGTCCCCAAGCATTCCACCGACCCCGAACAAGGCATTTTCGCGTCCCACCAGGCCTGCCTGCGCCGCGGGCTCGATGCGGGCGCGGAGACCATCCTCGTTTTCGAGGACGACATCCTTTTCGACCGGTTTTCAGACACCATTCTCCTGAACGCCGCCCGATTCATGACCACCGACCCCGACTGGGATATACTGTTCATGGGGTGCATGGTCAAGGGGATTCAACCAACGCCGTACCCCTCGGTGGTGAAGATCCGGTATCGATGTTCGGCCCATGCCTATGTCGTCCGGCGGCGGTTTGCGTCGGAACTGGCCGCCCGGACCTGGACCGGCACCGCTTGGGACGACCTTCTCCGGGAGACGAGCGACGGCCGGGCCTACGCCCTCTCCAAGGCGATCGCCTTCCAGAGCGATTCCCGGACGGACAACGACGCCCTGCGGGGCCTCGACCAGTTCCGGCGGCTCTGCGGCGGGATCCGGCGGGTCCAGAAGCTGAACGAATGGTATCACCGGCATAAAACGGTCATCATCGCGGCCCACGTGCTGGCGGCCGCCGCGGCGCTGGCCGCCGTCCTGGCGATCTTCCGGGCATGACATCCCGCGCCTTCAATCTCCCCGTCTTTATCGGGGTGCTGGCGGCCATCGCCCTGCTTTTCGGTGCCGCGGTGAAGGTCGCCCGCATCGATGCCGACATCACCGCCTATCTGCCCCGGCACACCCCCGTCATTTCAGACGCGGCCTATATTTTCAAACACCATCCCATCCAGGACCAGCTGGTGGTCGACGTGGGGCTGGACCGGGCGGATCCCGATGCCCTGGTCGCCATCGGCGAGCGCGTGGAAACCCGGCTCCGGGAGAGCGGGCTCTTCGAGGCGGTGGGGATGACGGCCTTCCGGGAAACGATCCCGGCCCTGATCCCCTACATCCTGGACCACCTGCCGGTGCTGTTCACCGGGCACGAACTGGAAACCCTCGTCGCCCCCCGCCTCTCGCCGGAGGCGGTGTCGGAACGGCTCCGGACCCTCCGGCGGGGGCTCATGGGGCTTACGGGCATCGGCCAGGCCCGATTCGTGGCGGCCGATCCCCTGGGATTGAAGGACCTGGTGCTGGCCCGGCTCATTCACCTGGCCCCGGCCAGCGATGTCCGCCTCCACAAAGGAAAGCTCCTCTCCCGGGACGGCCGCCACTTGCTGGTGTCGGCCCACCCCAAAGTCGCCGGTACGGACACGGCCTTTGCCCGGAAGCTGGACCGGTTTTTCCGAAGTCTTTCGGCGGATCTCGTCCCGGCATCCGCCGCCGAGGGGTACGAGTTGACCCTGACCCCGGTGGGGGCCTACCGGTCGGCCCTGGACAACGAGGTCATCGCCCGGCGGGACGTGAAACGGGCCATCGGACTGGCCATGGCCGGGATCGCCCTGCTGTTGCTCGTCGCCTTTCCCCGGCCCTGGATCGGTCTGCTGGCCTTTCTGCCGGCGGTCGCGGGGACCGCCGCCGCCTTTTTCGTCCTGTCTCTCCTCCACCGGTCGGTCTCCCTCATGGCCCTGGGGTTCGGCGGTGCCATTATCTCCATTACGGTGGACCACGGCATCGCCTATCTCCTCTTTCTGGACCGGCCCCGGACGACCACCGGGGCGGAGGCCTCAAGGGAGGTCCGGGCCGTGGGGCTCATCACCGCCCTGACCACCATGGGGGCCTTCGGGGCCCTGAGTTTCACCGATTTTCCCATCTTCGCCCAGCTGGGGCAGTTCACGGCCCTGGGGATCGCCTTCGCGTTTCTCTTTGTCCACTCGGTGTTTCCCTGGATCTTTCCGGAGATGCCGGCGGCCCGGCCGCGGCGGCTGCCCCTGCACGGCCTGGCCGACCGGCTCTACGGGGCCGGCCGGCCGGGGGCCTGGGTCGCCGCGGGCGTGGGCGGTTGCCTGCTTTTTTTCGCGGTCCCGGACTTCCATGTGGACATGAGCGCCATGAACACCGTTACGGAAAGCACCCGGGCCGCCGAAAAACGGGTGACCTCCACCTGGGGGGACGCCATCTTCGAAAAGATCCACCTGATGACCGAGGGGCCGACCCTTTCCGGCCTCCAGGCGACCTGGGACCGGTTGCGGGTCCGGACGGAGCGGGACATGGCGGCCGGCATCCTCCGGTCCGGGTTCGTCCCGTCCATGCTCTTTCCCGGGGAGGCCCTGCGACGGCAAAACGGGGCGGCCTGGCGGGCTTTCTGGTCACCGGAACGGGTGGCCGGCCTGGAACGGTCCCTGGCCGAGGCCGGCGCCGGGCTGGGGTTCACGGCCGACGCATTCGCGCCCTTTTTGCGGACGGTCGGGACGAACGCGCCGATCCCGGACGATCCTCGGATCCCCGGTGCTTTTTTCGACCTGCTGGGGCTGCGGCAGACCGCAGACGGCGGGGGATGGGCCCAGTTTTCCACCCTGACGCCGGGATCGGCCTACGACCCCGGCCGGTTCCATGCCCGCTACCGGGAACCCGGTATCCGGGTCTTTGATCCGGCCTTCTTTTCCCGGTCCCTGGGGGAAATGCTGGCCGCCACCTTTGTCAAAATGCTCCTGATCGTCGCCGCCAGCGTCCTCCTGCTGCTGACCCTCTTCTTTTTCGATCTCCGGCTGGTGGCCGCGGCCCTGACGCCGGTGGTCTTCGCCTTTGTCGGCACGCTGGGGGTCCTCCACCTGGCGGGCCGGTCCCTGGACATTCCCGGCCTGATGCTGGGCATTATCGTCTTCGGCATGGGCATCGACTATTCGCTCTTTACGGTCCGGTCCCACCAGCGGTACCGCGACCCGGCCCATCCCAACCACCGGCTCATCCGGATGACGGTCTTCATGGCCGCCGCCTCCACCCTCATCGGGTTCGGCGCCCTCCTCTTCGCAGAACACTCCCTGCTCCAGAGCGCCGGCCTCACCTCCTTTCTGGGGATCGGCTTTTCGGCGGTGGGGGCGTTCGTCCTTCTCCCTCCCCTGCTGGAATGGATGTTCTCGGCGCCGGCGGCCAAACCGGCCCAATGGCGCGACCGGGTCCGGCACCGTTACCGGAACCTGGAGGGGTTTCCCCGGATCTTCGCCCGGTTCAAACTCCGCCTGGACCCCATGTTTTCGGAATTGCCGGACCTCCTGGGGGACGATGGCCCCCTCCGGACGGCCCTGGACATCGGATGCGGTTACGGCATTCCGGCCTGCGCCCTGGCGGAATGGCATCCCGGCATCCGGGTGTACGGCCTGGAGCCGGACCCGGAGCGGGTCCGCGTGGCGGCTGCCGCCCTGGGGCCCGACGGCGACGCCGCGGTCGGAAGCGCGCCCGAGATGGATGGTCCCGGCTTCCCGGACCGGTTCGACCTGGCGCTGCTGCTGGATGTGGTCCATTATCTTCCGGACCCGGCCTTCGACTTGACCTTACGGCGGCTTTACGATAAGTTGGAGCCCGATGGTCGCCTGGTGATCAGGGCCGTCATCCCCCCCTCCGACAACGGGTCGCGGCTGTGGCGACTGGAAGCGGTCAAACGCCGGCTTACCGGCGCCGCGGCCTGGTATCGGCCGGATGGCCGGGTCCGGGAGCGGGTGACGGCGGCGGGATTCAGCACCGAGCATGCGGAGATGTCCGGCGGCAACCCGGAATCGCGATGGTTCGTGGCCCGGCCCGTCTACGGCGGCGACGGCCCCCGTCATCCGGGAGCCGCCAGAAAAATATCAGAGGAAAATGGAGTACAGGAATGAACAGGTGGGTGAAACGGGGAATGATCGCCATGGCGGTTCCCGCCCTCTTTTTCGGCTGCGCCGCCGGCGACCGGGCCACGGCGCCCGGCGAACCGGTTCAGGCCGCGATGGCGCCGCCCCTGAACAAACGGTATGCCAACATCGTCTTTTACGATGTCGAAACCACGCCGCAAATCAAGGCCGATTACCCCGGCGCCATGGAGGAACTGCAGGTCAGCGCCATTTCCATTCTCATGACCCAAAACGCCTACAACCGCGTGGAACGGAGACGCCGGGTCGATTACCGGGAGCCGACACTGTACGTCAAAGTGACCGTGCCCGAGATGCGGATCGTCGGGTCCGCGGCCCGGTTCTGGGGCGGCGCCTTTGCCGGCAGTTCCGGGATGAATTTGGAGGTCCGGCTTGTGGACGGGGCCACGGGCAACGTGGTCCGGGAAAAACGGCTGGAAAGCGCCAACAACGCCTTTGCCGCGGCCTGGACCAGCGGGGCCAGCGACCAGAGCCTTCCCTCGGATATGGGAATCATCCTCGCGGAATATATCATCGCAACGGTCCCGCCGGCATAACGGCCCCGCGGCGCTACGCCGCCCGAACATCAGTTCCTCGATTTCGTGCTGTTGATGGGGCGACTGATGCGATTCGATTCAATGGCACGACAATCGAGAAAGGGAGTTTGATGAACATTTATGTGGGAAATCTTGCCTATGGTGTTACCGAAGACGATTTGAGGGAAATGTTCTCCGAATTCGGAGAAATCGCCAGCGTCAAAGTCATCACCGACGGGCGGTCGGGGCTCTCCAAGGGGTTCGGATTCGTAGAGATGCCGGACAATTCACAGGCGGACCAAGCCATCAAGGCCCTGAACCGGAACATGGTCAAGGGACGGAATATCAAGATCAACCCGGCGGATTCGGGCGGGAAAAAGAAAAAGACGCGGAAGCGGCGGCGGCGGTTCTAACGGATGGGGGAACGGGCCGGCATCGGGGCCTTTCTGACGGCCGGGCTGCTGGCGATGATCAGCCCCCAACTGGCTGCCGTTCCCCTGACCCTGTTTGTCCTGGCCGGCTTCATCGCCCCCTTCCTCCCGGCACTCGGCTTTTTTCTTCCGGTGGTCAGCCGCGGCGAC
Organism: uncultured Desulfobacteraceae bacterium; assembly: GCA_964409085.1. GTDB lineage: Bacteria > Desulfobacterota > Desulfobacteria > Desulfobacterales > JAABSP01 > JAABTD01. Next base: position 10,769 of record CAYPCE010000118.1, read on the forward strand.
CCCCGGAAGCCCCAAGTGGCCCTGACCTTCGACGACGGTCCCGACCCGGCCACCACTCCCATTGTCCTGCAAATCCTGGCGACCCATGCGGTTCCGGCCACGTTTTTCGTGGTCGGCGAAAAAGCGGCGGCCCACCCCGATCTGGTGGCCGCCATTCGGGCCGCGGGCCACACCGTCGGCAACCACACCCATACCCATGATCCGCTGATCATGCTCCGGTCCCCGGCCGCCCTGGCCCGGGAGATCGATGCGGCCCAGGATGCCCTCCGCCGCCTGGATATCCGGTCCCTGGCCTTCCGGCCCGTGGCCGGCATCACCAATCCGCGGCTGGAACCGGCCCTGAAGCGATCCGGCCTCTTCACCGTCACCTTCAGCTGCCGGGCCGCCGACTTCGGCAACCGCCGGGTCCGGCACCTGTCCCGGCGGATCCGGCGCCGTCTCCA
>CAYPCE010000119.1:0-11187 GCA_964409085.1 uncultured Desulfobacteraceae bacterium
AAGCGTCATCGATGGCATTCAGCGGCATCCTTTCCGGGAGCGGTTGTGGGACCGATGGCGTGCGATATCGGCCTTTTCAAATCCATCTCCGATTGTATGACAAAATCATCCGGACCTCAAGCGATTCGTGACATTTCCCCTGTTTTCAGAAAAATTGCCTTGCATCGCCCCCTTTTCTCGCGTAAGGGAAAAGAGAGTGTTCATGCAAACATGATCCTGTAACCGGTTTGAAACACATGAGAATTCGTCGATTGAGCACCCGCGTGATCCTGGCGGCGGCAGTCATCATCCTGATGATTTTCGCCTTCGTCGTGCCCCAGCAGGTGGCCAGCCTGAAAAAAACGCATATTGCCAAGGCGGTCCAACGGTCCAGGGCGTTGACCGTTTTCTGCGAAGAGGTGCGGCGGTATATGAGTGACCTCCATGCCCGGGATCTGTTCGACTGGGAGGCCCTGATTCAGCGGGCCAGGCACCGGTCTGATGACGCTGGCTCCTTCCGGGAAGCCAAAATCTACCGGACCATCCCGGTGGTGGCCGCCTGGACCATGGCCCAGGCCAAGGCCGAGGAACTGGGGTACGCTTTCCGCACGCCCCGGACCCAGCCCCGGAACCCGAAAAACGCCCCCCGACCCGGGCTGGAAAGCGCCGTGGTCGATTACCTGGAAGGTCGCGGGTCCCTTGATGCCATCGAAGCGGCCGGCGGCGAAATCGTCTACCCGCCGAACAAAAGCGCGGCCCGGCAACAGGGGGAGATCGGGATTCTCCATACAGGAACCGAAACGGAAAATGAGACGGAAGGGGGGCGCCGCCGGGACATGGACGCCGTCCGGTTTTTCCGGGCCATCCAGCTCACCTCCGACTGCCTGGCCTGCCACGGATTTCCGGAAGGGGCCCGGGATCCCCTGGGGTTCCGGAAAGAGGGCTGGAAAGCCGGAGAAATCCACGGCGCTTTCGAGATCATCAGCCCCCTTTCCGGGATGCGCAAGGAGCTGGCCCGGTCCAAACGGTACAGCGTCATTGTGGCCGTCGCGCTCTTTCTGGCCGCCGGCATCCTTTTCTTCTGGCTGATGCGGGCGATGGTGCAGCGGCCCATCGACCGCATCGTGGGGTTTGCCGAACGGATCGGTCAGGGAGACCTTCGGACCGGTCTCGACCTGGAGCGGCAGGACGAAATCGGGGTCATGGCCGGTCACCTGAGCGGGGCCGTGGGCAAGCTGGGCGAAACCTTGCACCGGATCTCCGACGCCACCCTGTCGCTGTCGGGCGCATCTGAAGAACTCTCCGCCATTTCCGGCGACATGGACGATTCAGCCCGGCGTATGGACGGAAAGGCCGAAACCGTGGTGGCGGCCGGTGAACGGATATCGGAGGCCGTGTCCCGGGTGGCGTCGGCCACGGACGGGGCCAGCGGATCGGTCATGGACATCGCCGGCATGACCGAAGAGATGTCCGGCAGTTGCCGGTCCGTTTCGGACCTGGCCGCACGGACCGCCGAAAAGGTCCGCCACATGGCGGCGGCCGGGGAACGGATGTCGGCCAATGTGGAAAGCGCCGCCGCCGAAGTGGCGGGCATGTCCGTTTCTCTGGGGGAAGTGGCGGACCACACGGCCAAGGCCAGCGACATCTCCCAGGAAGCGAGCCGGCGGAGCGAAGAGATCGGGGCCCGCATGGCGACGCTGTCGGATGCATCCCGGCAGATCGGCCGAGTGGTGGGCCTCATCAAGGAGATCGCCGACCAGACCAATCTCCTGGCACTGAACGCGGCCATTGAAGCGGCCGGGGCCGGGGAGGCCGGCAAAGGCTTTGCGGTGGTGGCCGGGGAGGTCAAGGAACTGGCCCGCCAGTCCGCCGACGCCACCGAAGTGATCGCGACCCAGGTGGAGGGGATTCAAGAGTCCATCTCGGCCGGGGTGGCGGGCATTGAGGCCATCGGGTCCATCATCGGCCAGATTGTCGATATCAACGGCCGGATCGCGCTGACGGTGCGGGAGCAGACCGATTCCGCCGATGAGATCGCCGGCCGGGTGGCCAGCAACGCCACAATGAGCCGGGAGGTGTCGGATCTGGCGGCCGAGGCCTCCGATCTCGTGGCGGACATCGCCACAGCCACCGAGGAGATGGCGCGCACCGCAACGGAGGTTTCCCGTCAGGTGGACCGGATGGCCGACAGTGCCCAGGATATCGCCGGCGCGTCGGGCGGGGCCGCAGGCCAGTCCGAAGAGATCCTTGCCGCCATCCGGGACATCCGGGCCGAAGCCCGGCAGACCGCCGCATCGGCCAACCAGACGCGGGAGGCGTCCGGAGAACTGGCCCGCATGTCGGCGGCCCTGCTGGAAACCGTCAAAAAATTCAAGATCTGAGAATCGGAAAGAAAAGACCGATTACGGATGGAGAGGTGCGGATGAAGGTCGTTTTTCACAAATCATTCTATGACGTCTACACGTCGGATCCGGCGGCGGCGGCCGGCCGGATGGAGGCCGTCGTCGGGGTCGTCGAACCCCATGCCACGTTCATCGAAGCCAGACCGGCCGGGGAAACGGCCATTGCGGAGGTTCACTCCGAATCCCATATCGATTCGGTTCGCCGCCGGGGCCTCTACGATATCTCGGCCCTGGCCGCCGGCGGGGCGGTCGGGGCCGCAGAAATCGGACTGGAAGAGCCCGCCTTCGGCCTGATCCGGCCCCCGGGCCACCATGCGTCGGCCAAATCTTCCTGGGGGTTTTGCTATTTCAACAACATGGCCGTGGCCCTGACATCCCTCCAGCGGGCCGGCCGGATCCGGACGGCCTATGTGCTCGACATCGACCTCCATTACGGTGACGGCAATGTCGATACCCTCGCCCGCCGGGACGGGATAACGGTTTACAATCCGCGCGCCTACGAACGGACGGCCTATCGGGCCGAAGTGGCTCGGGAGATGGAAACCTGCGGGGCCGACATCATCGGAATCTCGGCCGGGTTCGACAACCACCGCGCCGACTGGGGCGGGCTGATGGCCACCGACGACTACCGGGACATCGGCCGGACGGTGCGCTCCGCCGCCTGGCGCAACGGCGGCGGGTGTTTCGCCATTCTGGAGGGGGGATACAATCACAATGTGCTGGGGGAGAACGTGCTGGCCCTGATGCAGGGGATGGCGGAGGGGGGATCATGATCCGGGCGGCGGTCATCGGCGCCACCGGCTACGCCGGGGCTGAAACGGTTCGCATTCTGGCGGGTCATCCCGAGGTTTCCCTGTCGATACTGACCTCCCGGCAACACGCCGGCCTTGCGTTCCAATCGGTCTATCCGGCCCTGGCGGGCCACGTGGACCGGATCTGCGAGGCCTATGACCCCGAACGGGTGTGCGATGCCGCCGACGTAGTCTTCATGGCCCTGCCCCACAAACTGCCCATGGAACTGGTTCCGGGGCTGTTGGCGAACGGCCGGAAGGTGGTGGACCTGTCGGCGGATTTCCGGTTCCGGTCGGCGGCGGCCTACGAACGCCATTACCAGCCCCATTCGGCCCGGGATCTGCTGGACCGGGCGGTCTACGGCCTGTCGGAGGTCTACCGGTACGACCTCCGCAGGGCGGACCTGGTGGGCAATCCGGGTTGTTATCCCACCTGCATCCTGCTGCCTTTGGTCCCCCTGGTCCAGGCCGGCCTGGTGGACCCCCGTACCATGGTGTCCGACGCCAAGTCGGGCGTCAGCGGCGCCGGGCGGTCCCCGGCCGTGGGGACCCTCTATGCCGAGGTCACCGAATCCTTCAAGGCCTACAAAGTGACGGCCCATCGTCACAACCCGGAGATCGACGAGGTGTTGAGCCGGGCGGCGGGGGAGCCGGTCCACCTCACCTTCGTTCCCCATCTGGTTCCCATGAGCCGGGGAATGCTCGCCACCACCTATGCCATGCTCTCCGGAGAGGCGGATGACCGGAAGATCCGCGAGTGTCTGGCCGATGCCTATGCGGACGCGCCGTTCATCCGGTTGTGCGACGGCGATCTGCTGCCGGAAACCCGCCATGTCCGGGGCACCAACCATTGCGACATCGGGGTTCGCGTGGACGCGGAAGCCGGGCGGCTGGTGCTGATTTCCGCCATCGACAATCTGGTGAAAGGGGCCGCCGGCCAGGCCGTGCAGAACATGAACCTGATGATGGGATGCGCGGAGACCGCCGGGCTCGATCGACTTGCATTACCGGTTTGAAAAATAATGGGAAACGGGAGCGGGTGGATGCTTGACAATCGGCCGTGATTCAATTAAGAAATATCATTTTAAGAACGTGCATCAGATCGGCATCCACGGCCATCCAATAGATCATTACCATGAAAGGAGACAGAACATGACCGCAAAGCTCATCAAGGGAACGGAGATCCGGGAAGAAATCCTCGAGGAGGTTGCCAAAGAAGTCACCGAGATCAAAGAGAAACACGGGGTTGTTCCCGGTTTGGTGACCATTCTGGTGGGGGAGAATCCCGCATCGATTTCCTATGTGACGCTGAAGATCAAGACCGCCCACCGGTTGGGGTTCAACGAGATCCAGGACAGCCAGCCGCCGGACCTTTCCGAGGAGGACCTCCTCAAGCTGATCGACAAGTACAACAAGGACGATTCCATCCACGGCATCCTCGTGCAGTTGCCCCTGCCCAAGCACGTGGATGAAAAGAAGGTCCTGAATGCCATCGACCCGGACAAGGACGTGGACGGGTTCCATCCGGTCAACGTGGGCCGTCTGATGATCGGCGGCGACGAGGTGAAATTTCCGCCCTGCACCCCGGCCGGAATCCAGGAGATGATCGTCCGGGCCGGCGTGGAGACCAGCGGGGCCGAGGTGGTGGTGGTCGGCCGCTCCAACATCGTGGGCAAGCCCATCGCCAACATGATGGTCCAGAAAGGCGAGGGCGCCAATTCCACCGTTACCATCGTCCACACCCGCACCAAGGACCTGGCCGCCCACTGCAAGCGGGCCGATATCCTCATCGTGGCCGCCGGCGTGCCGGGGCTGGTGGAACCCGAATGGATCAAACCGGGGGCCTGTGTCATCGACGTCGGCGTCAACCGGGTGGGTGAAAAAGTCAGCGAAAAGACCGGCAAGACCGTGGCCATCCTCAAAGGCGACGTGGACTTCGACGCCGCCAAGGAGATCGCCGGCTCCATCACCCCGGTTCCGGGCGGCGTGGGCCCCATGACCATCACCATGCTGATGAAAAACACCCTGAAATCCTTGAAATTCAAGCTCGGTATCGCGTAATTTGGGCACGATTTTCCCCTCCCTCCGGTGGCCCGCGCCGCCGGGGGGAGAAACCGCGTTACCGCTGTGTTTGTCAGGGAAAGGAGGGTCTGATGATGGGGGATCGCATCACCTTTTATATGCTGAGCGCACGGGGCACCACGCCCAGAAGCATCACGCTGACGAAGACGCTCGCCGCCTCTCTCGTCGCTTTTTCTCTTCTGATCCTCGCAGCCCTCTCTGCGGGGATCTATGATTATTATCATCTCAAAACCGCCTCCCTCCAGAACCGCCACCTCAAAACCCAGTTGTCCCTGCGGGACGATGAACTGAGCCTCCAGCGAAAACAGATCCGGAATTTCGCCCAGGAGATCAACCGGCTCAAAACCCGGCTCCTGGCCCTGAGCGAATTTGAGCGACAAATCCGCATCGTCGCCGGACTCAAGGTCGATGACGGCCAGGAGGGTCCCTTGGGGATCGGCGGCTCCATCCCGGAGGATTTGGCCCCCGGCATGGCGTTGTCCCGTAAACATACCGGACTGGTCAGGGAGATGCATGACCAGATGGACGGGCTGGAAATGGCGTCCCGGAATCAGGCCACGGGCTTCGAGAACCTGATGAGCGCGTTAGCGTCCCGGCGGAACCTTTTGGCCTGTAAGCCCTCCATCCGACCGGCGGATGGCATCGTCAGTTCAGGCTTCGGGAGCCGTGAAAACCCCTTCACCGGCCTGCCGGAATTTCACGGCGGCCTGGACATCGCCAACCACAAGGGGACGCCCGTTTTGGCCACCGCCGACGGCACCGTGACCTTCGTCGGGGATAAAGGCCCACTGGGGAAAATGGTCGTCATCAACCACGGGCACGGCATTGTGACCCGGTATGCGCATATTGATAAGGCGTTAAAGAAACAAGGGGATCGAGTGAAGCGGGGGGATGTCGTCGCCCAGATGGGCAATACCGGCCGCAGCACCGGCCCCCATGTTCACTACGAGGTCCGGATCAACGGCGTACCGGTCAATCCCAGAGACCACATCCTCAACTAGTTCCCGGTGGCGTCCCCGGTCCTTTAAGGGCCGGTGTTGCGTCATTCCGATGACGGCGGCCCGTTGCGCTGTTTCGGGGCCGCCGCACCGGGACATCCCCCTGTTTCCGGAACATCCCGCCTTCCGACACTTTACAAACCTTTCGACAATCTTAAATTAACTGTGGTATAGTGTGGCCCATCACGCGCCAACAAACCGGAGGAAACACTGAATAAATGGTATTCAATTTTTTAACCAAAGTTTTTGGCAGCAAGAACGAACGGGAACTCAAACGGCTCCAGCCGATGGTGGACAGGATCAATGCCCTGGAGCCCGACATGCAGGCCCTGAGCGACGCCGATTTGCAGGCCCAGACGGACCGTTTCAAGGAACGGTACCACGACGGGGAAAGCCTCGACGACCTGCTCCCCGAGGCATTCGCCACGGTACGCGAAGCCTCCGTCCGGACCCTGAAGATGCGCCATTTCGATGTCCAGCTCATCGGCGGCATCGTTTTGCACCAGGGCAAGATCGCCGAAATGAAAACAGGGGAAGGAAAGACCCTCGTCTCGACCCTGCCGGCCTATCTAAACGCCCTGACCGGCAAGGGCGTCCACATCATCACGGTCAACGATTACCTGGCCAGGCGGGACACCGAGTGGATGGGCCAGATCTACCGGTTCCTCGGGCTGTCCGTGGGGACCATCCTCCACGGGTTGACCGATGAGCAGCGACTGGAGGGCTACGGGGCGGATATCACCTACGGCACCAACAACGAATTCGGCTTCGACTACCTGCGGGACAACATGAAATTCGAAGCCGCGTCCCTGGTCCAGCGGGACCTTCACTACGCCATTGTCGACGAAGTGGACTCCATCCTCATCGACGAGGCCCGGACGCCGCTCATCATCTCCGGACCGGCGGAGAAATCTACCGACCTCTACTACCGGGTCAACCAGATCATCCCCAGACTCAAACGGGACGTGGATTTCACCATCGACGAAAAGGCCCGGTCGGTTCTCATCAACGAAGACGGCATCGCCAAGGCCGAAAGCCTCCTCAACGTCGAAAACCTCTACGATCCCAAGAACATCGAGCTGCTCCATCACGTCAATCAGGGGTTGAAGGCCCACAACCTTTTCAAACGGGATGTGGACTACATCGTCAAAAACGGCGAGGTGATCATCGTCGACGAGTTCACGGGACGGCTGATGCCGGGTCGGCGGTACAGCGAAGGGCTCCACCAGGCCCTGGAGGCCAAGGAGGGGGTCAAGATCGAAAACGAGAACCAGACCCTTGCCACCATTACCTTCCAGAACTATTTTCGCATGTACGACAAGCTGGCCGGCATGACCGGTACGGCGGACACGGAGGCGGCCGAGTTCAAGAAAATCTACGACCTGGATGTGGCGGTGATTCCCACCAACAAGCCCATGATCCGCGTCGATCATCCCGACATGATCTTCAAGACGAAGCGGGAAAAATACGAAGCCGTGCTCGACGAGATCCAGGAGCTGTACAAGCGCGGCCAGCCGGTGCTGGTGGGCACCATTTCCATCGACGTGTCCGAGGACCTGGCCAAGCGGCTCAAAAAGCGGGGCATTCCCCACGAGGTGCTCAACGCCAAGAACCACGAAAAAGAGGCCGAGATTGTCTCCCAGGCCGGTCAGCGCGGGTCGGTGACCATCTCCACCAACATGGCGGGGCGGGGGACCGACATCGTGCTGGGGGAGGGGGTCACCGATCTGGGGGGCCTCCACATCCTCGGCACGGAACGCCACGAGAGCCGGCGCATCGACAACCAGCTCCGGGGCCGGTCCGGCCGGCAGGGCGACCCCGGTTCCTCGCGCTTTTACATGGCCCTGGAGGACGACCTGCTGCGGATCTTCGGCGGCGAGCGGATCGCCGGATTCATGGACATGGTGGGCATGGAAGAGGGCGAGCCCATTGAAAACCGGCTCATCAGCAAACAGATCGAAGGGGCACAGGCCAAGGTCGAAGCCCACAACTTCGACATCCGGAAGCATCTGCTGGAATATGACGACGTCATGAACCAGCAGCGGGAGGTCATCTACGCCCAGCGGCGGGAAATTCTGAAGGGCAGCGACCTCAAGGAGGAGATCGAGGCCATCATCGGCGACAAGTCCGATGAGATCGCCGAAGAATTCACCATTCCCGGCGCGCCGACTTCGGAATGGGACCTCAAAGGGGTGGCCGACGCCGTTTTCAAGCGGTTCAATTTCAAAATCGACCTGAACGAAACGGCCCTCGAACACATGACGCCCGAGGGGCTCGGCCAGTATATCGCCGATTCGGCCACTGACATCTACAAGGCCAAGGAGGCCGAGATCGGCGCCGAACAATTCCGCCATCTGGAGCGCATTGTCATGCTTCAGACCGTGGACAGCCTGTGGAAAGACCACCTGCTGAACATGGACCATCTCAAAGAAGGGATCGGATTGCGGGGATACGCCCAGCAACACCCCCTCATTGTTTATAAAAAAGAGGGGTTCGAGATGTTCCAGAACACCATCGAGCGCATCAAAGAAGAGACGGTGGAGATTCTCTTCCGCATCCAGCTCGCCCGTCCCGACGAGGTGGAGTCGATGCGCCGGCCTCAGGAGCAACCCATGTTCTTTTCCGGCGGCGAGACACCTGCTGCGAAAAAACCGGTCAAGCGCTCCGGTGAGAAAATCGGCCGAAACGCTCCCTGCCCCTGCGGGAGCGGAAAGAAATACAAGAAATGCTGTGGCAAATGAGGGATGAGGAATAGCGCCGTATGAGTATCGAGAAACCCGATGTGGAAGAGGAGGTTCTCACCAAAATCGAAGAGGAGGTGGAGGAGCCGCCCATGTACCGGGTGCTGCTCCACAACGATGATTACACCACCATGGAATTCGTCGTGGAGGTCCTCATGTACGTCTTCAACAAGTCGGTTGAGGAGGCCACCCGCATCATGCTCAACGTCCACCAGAAAGGGATCGGCGTCTGCGGGGTGTATACCTACGATGTGGCGGAAACCAAAGTGAGCACCGTCGAGGCCCTGGCCCAGGAAAACGGGTATCCACTCAAATGCACCATGGAGGAAGAATAAGTCATGATCAGCAAAGAATTGACCGCGACGTTGAGTTTTGCGGTAAAAGAGGCCAAGCGACGGCGGCATGACCATGTCTGCCTCGAGCATATGCTGTTCGCCATCCTTCACGATGACCTGGGAAGCGAAATCATCGAGAGCTGCGGCGGCAATGTGGACAATCTGAAAAGCGCCCTGGATATTTTCTTCCGGGACCGGATGGAAGCCGTACCCGATGGCCAGGAGTATGTATTTCAGCAGACCACCGGCTTTCAGCGAGTGATCCAGCGGGCCGTCAATCACGCCCGGTCCGCCGAAAAGACCGAGGTGGACGTGGGGGACATCCTCGCCTCCCTCTTTCTGGAAAAAGAGTCCCATGCCGTCTATTTCCTGAGCATGGAAGGGATCACCCGGCTGGATGTCCTCAACTTCATCTCCCATCATGTCTCCCGGGACGGCCTTCGGGAGCCGGCCGAAGACCCGGCCAAGCTGGGGGGGCAGGAGCAGAAAAAAAAGAAGGTCGATCCCCTGAAAGCCTTTACGGTGGATCTGGTGGGACGGGCGGCCCAGGGAAAACTCGACCCGGTCATCGGCCGGGAGCTGGAACTGGAGCGGACCGTCCAGGTGCTGTGCCGCCGGCGAAAACACAACCCGGTCTTTGTGGGCGAACCGGGGGTCGGCAAAACCGCCCTGGCCGAGGGGTTGGCCCTTCGGGTCAACGCGGGCCAGGTACCCGATGCCCTGGAAAAGGTGCGGATCTACTCTCTGGACATGGGGGCGCTCCTGGCCGGCACCAAATTCCGCGGCGATTTCGAGCAGCGCCTGAAGGGGGTGTTGTCGGCACTGAAGAAGAAAAAGGATGCCATCCTCTTTATCGACGAGATCCATACCATCGTCGGGGCCGGGGCCACCTCCGGCGGGTCCATGGACGCTTCCAACATCATGAAGCCGTTCCTCACCGCCGGCGAGGTCCGGTGCATCGGCTCCACCACTTATGAAGAGTACCAGAGCAACCTGGAAAAGGACCGGGCCCTTTCCCGCCGGTTCGAAAAGATCGAGGTGCCCGAACCCTCGGTGGAGGAGACCTTCCAGATTCTCAAGGGCTTGAAGATCTATTACGAGGAGCACCACGGGCTGACTTACACCGAACCGGCCCTCCAGGCGGCGGCCGATCTGTCGGCCAAATACATCAACGACCGGTATCTCCCCGACAAAGCCATCGACGTCATCGACGAAACCGGCGCCTATGTTCGGCTGAGCGGATCATCCCGGCGGAAGAACATCAATCCCGCCGACATTGAAAAAATCGTCGCCAAGATGGCCAAGATCCCGACCCAGAGCGTCTCCACCTCCGACAAATCCAAGCTGGAGCATCTGGCGGACACCCTGAAGGGCGTGGTGTTCGGCCAGGACGAGGCCATCCATTCCATGGCAACGGCCATCAAGCGGTCCCGGGCCGGTCTCGGCACGCCGGGACGCCCCGTGGGATCGTTCCTCTTCACCGGTCCCACCGGCGTGGGCAAAACCGAGGTGGCCCGGCAAGTGGCGGCCAACCTGGGGGTGGAATTTCTCCGGTTCGACATGAGCGAGTACATGGAAAAGCATGCCGTTGCACGGCTCATCGGCGCGCCTCCCGGCTACATCGGATTCGACCAGGGCGGGCTGCTCACCGACGGGGTCCGGAAGCATCCCCACAGCGTCTTGCTGATGGACGAGATCGAAAAGGCCCATCCGGACCTGTTCAACATCCTTTTGCAGGTGCTCGACTACGCCACCCTCACGGACAACAACGGCAAGAAGGCCGACTTCCGGAACGTCATCATCATCATGACCTCCAACGCCGGGGCCCGGGAGATGAGCGCCCAGTCCATCGGGTTCGG
>CAYPCE010000120.1:0-8981 GCA_964409085.1 uncultured Desulfobacteraceae bacterium
GCGCGGGCGGCGCCATCGTCAACATCGCCTCCACCCGCGCCCTCCAGTCCGAACCGCACACCGAAGCCTACGCGGCCTCCAAAGGCGGGGTCGTCGCCCTCACCCACGCCCTGGCCGTCAGCCTGGGCCATCAGATCCGGGTCAACTGCATCAGTCCCGGGTGGGTCGTAGTGGAGGATTGGCAAAAGAAGGAAAGGCGGTCCACGCCCGACCTCCGTCCGGAAGACCACGCCCAGCATCCCGCCGGCCGCGTGGGCCGTCCCGAAGACATCGCCGGAATGGTCGCCTATCTGATTTCGGATGACGCCGGGTTCGTTACGGGGCAGAATTTTGTGGTGGATGGGGGGATGACGCGGAAGATGGTTTATGTGGAGTGAGTTTCCGGGCAGGAGCGCCGGTTCCTTGGCGCTCCTGCCCGGAGATCATCAAACCGCCGGGATATGATTATGTTGAATTCCTGGTGGCATCTTCACGCACCGGTTCCCTGCCGGGTGTGTCTGACCCCGACGCGCCTAACGTCCCCTGCATGGTCACCATCGACGCCATGCCGCCATCCGATGACGTCGAAGGGATGACCGGCGAATCCCTCTCCACAGTAACGGAACTTTATTGAAATGCAGCGCTGTAAATGGCGCGCAAGACCGTCCCTCAAAACCCAATTTGGCATTTCCCCGCCGCTGTGATAAAACGCACCTGACAGAACCAGTGATGAAACCCCCGACCTCCCTTCCCCTCGGCGGGAGGGGGCCGGGGCGGGGATGGGGTCACCTTTCAAAACCCCTGACTGACAAAGGAGACCGTCCAATGAATGTCATCGTCGACCTGTGCATTGTCCCCATCGGTGTGGGTGTGTCGGTATCGGAATACGTCACCGCCTGTCACAGGGTGTTGGAAAATTGCGGTCTGAAAACCGAACTTCACGCTTACGGCACCAATATCGAGGGCGAGTGGGATACGGTGTTTACGGCCGTCAAGCGGTGCCACGAGGTGCTCCACGAGATGGGGGCGCCGCGGATCACCACGACGATCAAGCTGGGCACCCGTACGGATCGGGACCAGACCATGTCCGACAAGGTGGAGAGCGTCCGGCGCAAGCTGGGGGAACCGTCGTGAAGATCCTGTTTGCCGCGAGTGAGAAGACATGGGGCGGTTTTCTCTCCATGCTGCGGTCCAAATTGCCGGAGAATCGGGTCGAGTCCACGGGCGGATTCCGCATCGATACGCTGGCGGGATATGATATCCTGATCCCCACCATGAGCCCGGTGACGGCCGCCTCGATGGAAACCGGCGACCGGCTGAAGGGGACCTGCCGGAGCTGATGGGCCGATCCGATTTCGTTGTGCTCTGCCTGCCGCTGACGGAGGAGAGCGAAGGGATGATCGACGCCGGGGCCATCGCCGCCATGAACCGGAGCGGATTTCTGATCAATTTGTCCCGGGGCGGGATCATCGTCAAGGCGGCGTTGCAGGAGGCGCTGGAGGAGAGCCGTATCGCCGGGGCGGGCCTGGATGTGTTCTGGGAGGAGCCCCCGGACCCGAGTGATCCGATTTTCGGACAGAACGTGTTGGCCACGCCCCACGTGGGCGGCGCCACGGACATCTCCGCCGAGGGGATTCTGGCTGCGGTGGTGGAAAATATCCGGCGCGTGGAACGGGGGCAGACGCCGCTCTATTTAGAGACGGGGCGGATGTGAACAAAAAATGCGCCCCGAAGAGGCGCCTGGAGTCACATGAAAAGGAGATGCCATGGAGTGCAACAAAGAAAAGAACCTGAAAAATTGCAACTGCACCTACGAACCCTGCTCGCGGAAGGGCGTCTGTTGCGAGTGCATCCAGTACCATTTGAGAAGCCGGCAATTGCCGGGCTGCTGTTTTCCGGATGCCGCAGAGGCGACCTACGACCGCTCCTTCAAGCATTTCGCGCGGCTGGTCAATGAAAACAAGGTCTGAAGATTGATCCGGTCCCAGTCGTCCTTACCATTGGGTTTAGGCGTTTCGATGATCTTGGGGATGCGGGCGAGGCGGGGATCGGTCATGATGCAGGCGAACCCGCCGAGTCCGATTCCCCCCCGGCCGATGTGGTGGTGCCGGTCGACCCGGGAGTTGAAACCGCTCTTTGAATCGTTGAGATGAAGGAGAAACAGCCGGTCCATTCCCACGGCGGCATTGAAATCGGCCATGGTGCGGGCGTAGGCGGCGGGCGTCCGGAGGTCGTAACCGGCGGCGAAAATATGGCTGGTATCGAGGCAGACGCCGATGCGGTCCGGGCGATCGATGGCCGACAGGAGATCGGCGAGCTGTTCGAAGGTGTGGCCGATGCCGGCGCCATGACCGGCGGTGGTCTCTAACAGGAGCCGGGTTCGGGAGGACGGGATTTCAGAAAAGAGACGCCGGATGGCCCCGGCGACCCGGGCCATGCCGTCGGCCCTTTCCGTTCCTTTGTGCGAGCCGGGATGGAGGACGACACAGGTCAGATCAAGGGCCGCGGCGCGGATCATCTCCGCTTTGAGGGCCTCGTAGGACCGGTCGAATTTTTCCGGATCAGGCGTGGCGATGTTGATCAGGTAGATGGCGTGGGATGCGATATGCCGGATGCCGGTTTCGTTTCGGGCCGCATCGAAGGCGGCGACCTCTTCGGTCGTCAGCGACCGCTCTTTCCAGGTCCGGGCGTTTTTGGAGAAGATCTGGAGGGCGGTGCATTCGTATTCGTGAGCCCGGTACAGAGCCTGATGGAGCCCCCCGGCGATGGAAAAATGCGCCCCGAGAAGCGGGCGGGAAGATTTATGAATCGGCATGGAATCCGCTGAAACCCCGAAGGGGGTGAACAGAACAGGCCAGGGCAACGCCCTGGATTTGATGGACAGAAACCGGTACGCCCTGAAAGGGCGATACAGACGGGCCCGGGGCAACGCCCCGGGAATCTTTGGAGGCGATTATGTGTGACATCAATGCATTTATCCTCAAAAACGGGGAAGAAGTCAAGGTGATGGAAAATGTGGACGTGGTGACGTCCATGGACGGCGCCTTCCGGTTGCAGAACCTGTTCGGCGAGGAGGCGACCATCCAGGGACGGATGGTCGCCTTCAACAATTCGGATAAAAAGATGGTTTTCGAACCCGCCTGACCGGCGCCATGACCGCTTCCCCCTTCGCCATCCGGAACGTCCGCCTCTTCATTGCCTTCCGGGTGTTTTTCAATGCGCGGTTTTACTATCCGATTTTTACCATCCTTTTTCTGGATTACGGCCTCACCATCGACCAGTTCGCCCTGCTCAACGCCGCCTGGGCCGCGTCCATCGTCCTGCTGGAGGTGCCGTCGGGGGCCCTGGCGGACACCATCGGCCGGCGGAACCTGCTGGTGACGGCGGCCGTTCTCATGGTGGTGGAGATGATCCTGCTTAGTTTCGCCCCCCGGGGCCACGCGAGCCTGCTGTTTGCCATCTTCATGGTCAACCGGGTGCTGAGCGGGGCCGCCGAGGCGGCGGCATCGGGGGCGGATGAGGCCCTGGCCTACGATGCCCTGGACCGGGAGGGCGATGCGGAGGACTGGGGCCGGGTCCTGGAGCGGCAGATGCGGCTGCGGTCGGCCGCCGCTATCTGCGCCATGATCGTCGGCGCCGCGGTCTATGATCCGGCCCTGATGAACCGGGCCGCGGGCTGGGTCGGCCTCGACTTGGGATTGACCCAGGGCGTGACCCTCCGGTTTCCGCCGATCCTGACACTGCTCATGTCCCTGGTCGTCCTGTTCATCACCTTGCAGATGGAAGAAATCCCCCAGACCGCTGACGAATCGGAGGAGGAGGAGGCCTGTGCCGAAGTCCAGGGGTGCGGGACATCGATCCTGCAAGCCTTCCGGCTGACGCTCCGGGCCGGGCTGTGGATCCTGAAATCGCCCATGGCCCTGACCATCATCCTCGCGGGGATGATGTACGATCATATCATCCGGATGCTCATCACCCTGGGCAGCCAATATTACCGGCTCATCCAGTTGCCCGAGGCCTCCTTCGGGCTCATCGGCTCCGGCGTGGCCGTCATGGGACTGTTCATTCCCCGGCTGGCCTGGCGACTGGCCGAGAACCGAACCCCACTGTTCAACCTCAACCTTTTGGCCGTGATGGCCATGCTGGGGCTCGTGGGCATCACGTTTTTCGTGCCCTATATCGGACTGGTGCCCATGCTCCTGCTTTTCAGCGTCATGCTCATGGCCAATTTTTTCGTGAGTCATTACCTGAACCGGCTCACGGATTCCCGGCAGCGGGCCACGGTACTGAGCTTCAAGGGGCTCTCCTTCAACCTGGCCTATGGCCTCATCGGTGTCCTCTATTCCGTGTACCTGAACCATCTCCGGTCCGGTGCGCCGGCCGGGGCCGAAGGGGCGTCGGTGGAAAACCACATTTTCATCCAGTCCATGGCCGCGTTCCCCGGGTATTTCCTGCTGATCCTGCTGGCCTTCTACCTGTTCGCCCGTTGGCGGATGCGGGGTTCCGAAGAAAGCGAAACGGCGGCCCCTCGAGGCGCTGGGAATCCGAACTCGGAAGGTTGAAAAAGGGTCGCCAAGCGGATAGCCTTCATGATATGAAAATGGGTGTGAGCAACCGAACGGAGGCAAACCGATGAAGAACAGCCGACTCTTTAAAAACTGGGGACTTTTCCTCAAGGGGATGGACCCCCAGAGCATCCAGCTGTCGTTCGCCAACCACCTGGAATACTCCCTGTCCAAGGACCAGTACACGGCGACCATGCGGGACCTCTACCATTCCCTGGCCCTGGCCATCCGGGACCGGCTCGTCGAGCGGTGGATCCGGACCCAGGAGCGCTACTACGAGGCGGATGTCAAGCGGATCTACTATCTGTCCGCCGAATACCTCATGGGGCGGGCCCTCACCAACAACCTGATCAACCTGGGGTTGTACGAGGCGACCCGGGAGGCCATGGAAGAGGTCAATGTGGATCTCGAGGATCTCGTCATCGAAGAGCCGGATATGGGCTTGGGAAATGGCGGGCTGGGCCGGCTGGCCGCCTGTTTTCTCGATTCCATGGCGACCCTGGAACTCCCGGCCTACGGCTATGGGGTCCGGTATGAGTTCGGCATCTTCGATCAGTACATCCAGGGATTGAAACAAGTCGAAAAACCGGAACGATGGCTCCGGTACGGCAACCCCTGGGAACTGGCCCGGCCGGAACGGCGACAGACGGTGCGGTATTATGGGCGACTGGAGGAAAGCTTCACCCCCGAAGGGGACCTGAAAGTCAAGTGGCGCGATACCGAAGAGGTGGTGGGGATCCCCTACGACACGCCGGTGGGAGGCTACGGCAACAACACCGTCAACACGCTCCGGCTCTGGTCGGCCCGGGCCTCCAACGAATTCAACCTCCAGTTCTTCCAGGACGGGGACTACCTCAAGGCGGTGGAGGAGAAATCCGTCTCGGAAAACATCTCCAAGGTCCTTTATCCCAACGATCAGTTTTACGAGGGCAAGGAGCTGCGGTTGAAACAGCAGTATTTTTTCGTCTCTTGTTCCATCCAGGATATCGTCCGGCGGTATCTCACCAACCACACGGATTTCGGGGCTTTTCCGGACAAGGTGGCCATCCAGATGAACGACACCCACCCGTCTCTGGCCGTGCCGGAACTCATGCGGATCCTCATGGACGACCACGACCTGGGCTGGGAAGGCGCCTGGGACATCACGGTCCGGACCTGCGCCTACACCAACCACACCCTGCTGTCCGAAGCCCTTGAAAAATGGCCCCTTCCCCTCATGGAACGGCTGCTGCCCCGCCACCTGATGATCATCTACGAGATCAACCGGCGGTTTCTGCGGGATGTATCCGTGGTCTTTATCCGGGACGAGGCCCGGCTCGGGCGGATGTCCCTCATCGAAGAGGGGTCCGAAAAACAGGTCCGGATGGCCCACCTGGCCCTGGTGGGGTCCCATTCCGTCAACGGTGTGGCCGAACTGCACACCCGTCTGCTGCGGGAGCAGGCCTTGAAGGATTTCTTCGAGATGTACCCGGACCGCTTCACCAACAAGACCAACGGCATCACGCCCCGCCGATGGCTCCTGGCCGCCAATCCGGCCTTGGCCCGCCTGCTGACCCGTCATATCGGTCAGGAATGGGAGACCGACCTGGAGTCCCTCCGACGCCTCGAACCCCTGGCCGAAGACGATGCGTTCCGACAGGCATGGACCGGGGTCAAATACAGCAACAAAGAGGCACTGGCGCGGATCACCCAGGAGATCACCCGGCTCCCCGTCAACCCGTCCTCCGTGTTCGACATCCACGTGAAGCGGATCCATGAATACAAACGGCAGCTCCTCAACATTCTGCACGTCATTTATTGCTGGCTCAAACTCAAGGAAGAGGACGGATTCGATCTCCATCCCCGGACCGTTTTCTTCGGCGGCAAGGCGGCGCCCGGGTACGCCATGGCCAAGCTCATCATTCGCCTTATTTGCCACGTGGCCGCGGCGATCAACCGCGACCGGACGACCCGACAGGCCCTCCAGGTGATGTTCCTGCCCAACTACCGGGTCTCCCTGGCGGAAAAGATTTTTCCGGCCGCCGACATCTCCGAACAGATTTCCACGGCCGGCTATGAGGCGTCCGGGACCTCCAACATGAAATTCGCCCTCAACGGCGCCCTCACGGTGGGCACCCTGGATGGGGCCAATATCGAAATCATGGAGGAGGTGGGGGAAGAAAACATTTTCATCTTCGGCCTCTCCTCCGAAGAAGTGGCCTCCATGGGCACCGATTACGACCCCCGCCGCCATTACGGGAATGACCCGGTGCTGAAGGAGGCGGTGGATCTCATCCGAGACGGGTTTTTCAGCTCCGACGAAAAGGACCTTTTCGCTCCCCTGGTCACGGGACTGCTGACGGCCGACCGGTACCGGGTCATGGCCGATTTTGCGTCCTATCATGAGTGCCAGATGGCGGTGGACACCCTCTATCAAAATCGCGACGAATGGGTGCGGAAATCGATCCTGAACGTCGCCCGGGTCGGCAGATTTTCCTCGGACCGGACGGTTCGGGAATACAACCGCGACATCTGGCAGGCCGAACCCCTGACGATTACCAAAGAGAACCCGGCACCGGCCCGGGAACCGTGACCGGCAGGGAACCCTACCGGGAAAGAGAGGCAGCATGAACCGCATTCTGGTGGTCGGCGGCGCCGGCTATATCGGCTCCTTCATGTGCAAATATCTGGCGCAGAAGGGTTACAAACCCATCGTCCTGGACAGCCTCGAACGGGGCCACCGGGCGTCGGTGCGATGGGGGCCGCTCTACGAGGGCTGTCTTTCGGACGCAGAACTGTTAGGCGAGATTTTTGGCCGGCATGAGATCGCCGCTGTCATGCACTTCGCGGCCTACTGCTACGTTGGAGAATCGGTGGAAAAACCCCCCATGTACTACCGGAACAATGTGGCCAATACCCTCGCCCTGCTGGAGACCATGGTGGCGCACAATGTGCGCCGGTTCATCTTTTCCTCGACCTGCGCCACCTACGGAGAACCTGTTGAAATTCCCATAACCGAAGATCATCCCCAACACCCCATCAACCCCTACGGCCGCACCAAACTGATGGTGGAGTGGATGCTGCGGGATTTCCAGACAGCCCACGGCCTCGGCTTCACCGCCCTGCGGTATTTCAACGCCGCCGGCGCCGACCCGGAGGGGGAACTGGGCGAAGACCACCGGCCCGAAACCCACCTCATCCCCCTCGTTCTCCAGACCGCGCTGGGCCAGCGGGACCGCGTGGCCGTTTTCGGCCGGGACTATCCCACCCGGGACGGGACCTGCATCCGCGATTACATCCACATCGACGACCTGGCTCAGGCCCACGCCCTGGCCCTGGAGCGGCTCCTGGACGGCGATCCCGGCGGCTGCTACAACCTCGGGAACGGTGCCGGTTATTCGGTTCGGGAGGTCATCGAGACGGCGGGCCGGGTGACCGGACGCCCGATTCCCCACCGGTCGGCCGCGCGACGCCCCGGCGATCCCGCCACCCTCATCGGTTCCAGCGATCGGGCCATGAGTGAGCTGGGCTGGCGTCCCCGGTTTGGCGACCTGGAAACCATCATCGAGACCGCCTGGCGGTGGCATGAGGCCCATCCGCACGGGTATGAGGGCAATTGACCCGCCGGGAAGGAATCCGCCACATGGTCGGTGCGGATTCTCCTCACCTTGACAGCGGGCCTGATTTGATGAAAAAAGAAGCCTTGTCCAACAGAGTAAATACCGGCTGTAAATGGGCTTTGGATCCGACTTGTTCTGCAGCGCATGTAACCAATTAGAAATACACCGATTCATAATATCCGTTTAGCAAGGCCCGAATCAACCGGCGGAGATTCACGGGTTTGGCTGCGTCATTGAGTTAACAAAAAGGCGCTACACAGGAATTGTGTTATAAATGAAGAATGTTGTGAATCGATTTGTGATGTAATCGGGGAAGCGGAGCTATTTTTCAACTTAAAAATTCCTGGAAAAATGACTGGAACTAATGCTGGATTGCCGCCTGGCCATCTTTTTCCGTTCTTCTTTTGTGACGATTTGACATTTTGCACGGATAAGTTAAACTATTATCGAATGAGGCTGCTGGAAAAAGAAGCGAAACCATGATGAACGACGCGCTTAAAGAGACCATTAAAAAAGAACTCCCGGCGATCCTGGAGGAAGACCCGGCCTTTAGGGAGTATATCCTAAATATTTCCCGATCCGTGTTTGCCGATAAACAGGAAACCCAGGACCGGTTCTATGAAATCTTGGCCGACTTACGTCGTGACCGGGAGGAACAGGCAAGGAAATGGAACGAGCAGTCGAAGAAGTGGGAGTTGCACCGAGAAGAACATGGACAGTGGGTCAAGTCCCAAGATGAAAAATGGAAAGAACAGTGGGAGTGGGTAAAGGCTCAGGAAGAGCAATGGAAAGAGCATCGGGAGTGGGTAAAGGCTCAGGAAGAGCAATGGAAAGAGCA
>CAYPCE010000120.1:9081-11133 GCA_964409085.1 uncultured Desulfobacteraceae bacterium
AATGGAAAGAGCATCGGGAGTGGGTAAAGGCTCAGGAAGAGCAATGGAAAGAGCATCGGGAGTGGGTAAAGGCTCAGGAGGAAAAATGGAAAGAGCAGGCGGGAAGATGGGAGGAACAGGACCGAAAATGGCGGGAAAATCAGGCGTTGAGCGAAGCCAGATTCACTCGGGTCCATGAAGAGATCATGGCCCAGGCGAAGAAGTTCGACCGCAGCATCGGCGCTTTGGGGGCCAGATGGGGCATTCAGTCGGAGCGGGCGTTCCGAAATGCCCTGGCCGGCATTCTGGAGGAAAACTTCGGCGTCGAAGTGCTCAACGTCAATGAATACGACGACGATGGGGTGGTGTTCGGCAGGCCCGATCAGGTCGAACTCGATGTCATCATCAAAAACGGCCTGCTGTTGATCTGTGAATTGAAATCCTCCATCGATAAAGCGGGGATGTACATCTTTGAGCGCAAAGCCCGCTTCTACGAAAAACGCCATCACCGTAAAGCGGACCGGCTGATCGTTATTTCCCCAATGATCGACCCCAAGGCACAAAAAGTCGCCGACAACCTGGGCATCGAAACCTACTCCGATTCGGTGGATGTCCAACACATTTAATCCCCTCCGCGAAGAGGCCCGTTGGAACGAAAATGAACTCCAGAAAACGAATCCACCTGATTGCGGCGGCCCGACCCAATTTCATGAAAATCGCCCCGCTTTATCATGCCCTGAGAAAACAGCCCTGGGCGGCACCGGTGATCATTCACACTGGCCAACACTACGACGTGAACATGTCCGACGAGATCTTCGAAGATCTGGGCATGCCCGAGCCGGACATCCACCTGGGCGTCGGGAGCGGCACCCATGCGGAGCAGACCGGGCGGGTGATGATCGCGTACGAAAAAATCCTCTTGGATGGGCGCCCTGACCTCATGGTGGTGGTGGGCGACGTCAACTCGACCGCCGCCGCCACCGTGGCCGCCGCCAAACTGGGGGTGATGACGGCCCACCTGGAGGCGGGGCTCCGCTCCTTCGATCGGACCATGCCCGAAGAGATCAACCGGGTCGTCACCGATGCCCTGGCCGATATCCTCTGGACCCCGTCCCCGGATGGTGACCGGCATCTCGCCCGGGAGGGCATCCCGCCGGAGAAGATCGAACGGGTGGGCAACATCATGATCGACTCCCTGGAGATGGTCCGCAGCAGGATCGAATCGGACCGGACCCGAAAGGACCTCTCCCTCTCGCCGGGAGGCTACGCCCTCGTGACCCTCCACCGTCCGTCCAATGTCGACCATCGCGATACCCTCGACACCATCTGCCGGACCCTGGTCCGGATTTCCGAAAAGACGGCCATTGTTTTCCCGGTTCACCCGAGGACCGAAAAAAACTTGAAGGAATGGGGCCTCTACGATTCCCTGGCAGCGGCCCCCGGCGTGGTTCTTCTCGCCCCGGTCCGCTACATCGCCTTCATGAACCTGGTCTTCGACAGCGGACTGGTCATCACCGATTCCGGCGGCATTCAAGAGGAGACCACCTACCTGGGCATCCCCTGCTTCACCCTCCGCCCCAACACCGAGCGGCCGATCACCATCGAGCAGGGGACCAACCGCCTATGCACGGCGGAAACGATTGAACCCCTGGTCAAGGACCTCCTCATTCAGGACAGACAACCGCCCAATCCCCCCGAACTTTGGGACGGCCAGACCGCCGACCGCGTGGTGCGATCAATTTGGGAAAGGATAGGGAAGAGGTGAGAGGTGATGGGTTGTGGGTGTGATCAGATGATATGTGAATCGGTTGCCAAAGAGGAACGCTTCACCGACTTTCGGATGAAACGATTGTTGTGTTTCTTCCTGAGTTTGACCCGGACTTAAGACATTTCAACTTGAAAATGGCCAAACAGATTGAAAGTGAAGGGGGAAAGGCCAGCGGTCTAATTCATCAGGCCGCACGAGACGCATTACAACAGGCAGTTCGGTGGCTTGGCGGCGGTTCATTGCCAAAGCGTACTAAAAAATAACAGAAAAAGCCACTGATATTTTAATTTCTCATGCTTTTTTAT
>CAYPCE010000121.1:0-10862 GCA_964409085.1 uncultured Desulfobacteraceae bacterium
CCCCCACCCCCATCCCCGACGTCCTGCTCCTGACCCCCCGGGTCTTTGGCGACGACCGGGGATTTTTTTTGAAAGCTATAATAAACAAACGCTGGCGGAGGCGGCCGGCATTGTCGCCGATTTCGTGCAGGACAACCACTCCCGGTCCGCCCGGAACGTGCTGCGCGGCCTCCATTATCAGATCCGGCAGCCCCAGGGCAAACTCATGCGGGCCATCGCCGGGGAGATTTTCGATGTCGCGGTGGATATCCGACAATCCTCGCCGACCTTCGGCCGGTTCACGGTCCAGCGGCTCTCTGCAGAAAACAAACAGATGCTCTGGATCCCGCCCGGTTTCGCCCACGGGTTCCTGGTGCTTTCCGATTTCGCTGAAGTGCTGTATAAAACGACGGATTATTACGCGCCGGAACACGAGCGCGCCCTTTTGTGGAATGATCCGGACCTGGGCATCCCCTGGCCGCTGGCGACAGCCCCGATCCTGTCGGACAAAGACCGAAACGCCACCCCGTTGAAACATGCGGAACGTTTCGACTGAGCCATGAAACCCATCCTGGTCAAGGGCAAAAACGGGCAAATCGGCTGGGAACTCCGCCGGACCCTGGCGCCTTTGGGCTCCATCGCGGCCCCCGGCAGGGAAAGCCTGGACCTGTCCAACCCGGACAGCATCCGCCGCCAGATCCGCGCTGTCACCCCGGATGTCATCGTCAACACCGCCGCCTACACGGCGGTGGACCTGGCTGAATCCGATCCGGACACGGCCATGGCCGTCAACGCCACGGCCCCCGGCGTCATGGCGGAAGAGGCCGCCCGCATCGGGGCGGCGCTCATTCATTATTCCACGGATTACGTATTCGACGGCGACGCGGACCGGCCCTACAGCGAAGCGGACCCTCCCAACCCCCGCAGCCGGTACGGCCTTTCCAAACTGGCCGGTGAAACAGCGGTTCAGGCATTCGATTTTCCGTACCTCATCTTCCGGACCGCCTGGGTGTATGGCCGCCGGGGCCGCAACTTCCTTCTGGCCATGCAGCGTCTGATGACCGAGCGCTCCGAGCTGACGGTCGTTGACGATCAGTTCGGGGCCCCGACCTGGAGCCGGATGATCGCCGAGGCCACCGCGCAGGTCCTGGTTCAATGCCGGGAGGTCCATTCCAACGGGCCGGTCGATATCGGATCGATCCGGGGCGTTTATCATGTCACCTGCGGCGGAAAAACCTCATGGCATGGATTTGCGACAGCCATTCGGGCGCGAACCCTTTCCGATTCGGATGCCTGCCGCATCACGCCGGTTCCGACCACGGCCTATCCCACACCGGCGCCAAGACCCCGCTACTCGGTTCTCGACAACGGCAAACTCATGGATACCTTCGGCTTTCTCTTGCCCGATTGGCATATCGCATTTACTTTATGCACAGAAACTTCGCAGTGAGGGGGCATGCAATACCATATTGAACTGCTGAAAGCCGATATTCTGGAAGAGCTGCACCATATCCGGAGACTGGAAAAGGAATTTTCCCTTTCGGCGGACAAGCTCGACAAGTCGCCAGGCGAAATGCCTTTTTACGACCGGGCCGCCATTGGGTACTTTTTTCATTCCTTCTACCACTACAGCGACACATTGACCCCGAGCGCACGGGCCTCATCTGCCGCCCTCTTCCTGTGGGATTTGTAGGCGATATCATTTCGCTTGACATGATAGGCTATGATCTCAATAGCGTTTCGAGTCGTCAAATTCAGTGGCAAAGCCGTCAACGTCATTAACTTAAGGGTTTTTTCGGAAAAACCTGTTGAATATACAATGAATATATGCTATTATCTCTTTAAATTCAGCTCGAACTTTTTACGGAAGGAGAAAAAAATGTCAGAAAAAATTCAAAAAAAGGAGAAGGTTGGCACGGAACCTGCTTTGCGATATTTATGCCAACCTGATTGAAGCCATTCTAACCATTATCGCCTCTATCCAATTTCTCGAAAAACATAGAAACTCCAAAAAAGCTTTCACAAGAAAGCGACTCCTTCCTTTCGCAACCTTAATCCATATAATGGCGTCCGTGGAGGAATTGTTGAAACGACACGAGATCAGCGAAACCGCTTTCATCATTTTATTGAGCATCTTTGTGGGCAGCATCACCATCGCTTCGGTGCTGGCCAACAAGATCATCAACGTGGCCGGGTTCTATGTGCCGGCCGGGATCCTGGCCTATTCGGTCACGTTTGTCTGTACCGACGTGATCAGCGAGATCTGGGGCAAAGCCCGGGCCGGGCGGACGGTCCTGGGCGGATTCATCGCCCTTGTTGCGGCCCTCGTGCTGGTCCGGCTCAGCCTGGCGTGGCCGGCCGCTCCGTTCTGGAAGGGAGACGCCGCTTTCCAGTCCATTCTCGGGTCCACTTCCCGGATCATCGCCGCCTCATTTGCCGCCTATCTGGCCAGCCAGTTCCATGACGTGTGGGCCTTCCACTTCTGGAAGCGGGTAACGGCGGACCGCCATCTCTGGCTGCGGAACAACCTGTCGACGGCGGTTTCCCAGCTCATCGACTCGGTTCTCTTCATCTTTATCGCTTTTTACGGTGTAATGCCCCTCTGGCCGCTCATTTTCGGCCAATGGGTCATCAAGTTCGCCATCAGCATCCTTGACACCCCAGTGGTTTACTTGGTCGTCTGGTGTGTTCGGCGGGGCGGCGGTCCGCCCCCCCGGCGTAAGGAAGCGAAGGCCGAAGGGGAGTTTTATTGCGGATAGGCTGGAAAAAAAAGTCGCTTTTTGGATTGACGGCCCGAGACGGATCTGTTAAAAAGGCTAATTACGTTGTGGGGATGTAGCTCAGTTGGGAGAGCGCAGCGTTCGCAATGCTGAGGTCAGGGGTTCGATCCCCCTCATCTCCACCAAACCCTAATGTCCGCTTCTTCATGCCGGTTGCCCCAGACCTTGGAACAGTTTCACCGATCCACGTTTCCCCTCAGACCATTGTTCCCCGTGCCGCCGGCCGCGGCACCGTTGGCCCTGCCCCCATCCGCTGGTTTCGATTCCACACTCAAACGCCAATGGAAGGCGATGGTGATCCATGACGCGATCCGCCGCCGTTGACCGGAAAACCGGTGAAACCGACATCTCCGTCAATCTTAACCTGGACGGCTCAGGCGGGCACAGGATCGCCACGGGCATCGGCTTTTTCGACCACATGCTCACCCTCCTGTCGGTTCACGGATTTTTCGATCTCGATCTTCAGGCAACAGGGGACCTGGAGGTGGACTACCACCACACGGTGGAAGACGTGGGGCTGGCGCTCGGGGAGGCCGTCGACCGGGCTTTAGGCGACCGGGCCGGCATTCGGCGGTACGGCCATGCCGTGCTCCCCATGGATGAAACCCTGACCGCGGCGACCGTCGACCTTTCCAGGCGGCCGTTTCTGGTGTACAATAGTCCAAACCCCAGGGATGCCGGCGGCCGGCCCTTCGACGTCCATCTCGCCAGGGAGTTTTTCCGGGCGCTGGCCGTGCGGGGAGGGATGACCCTCCACATCAACACCTTCTACGGGGAAAACGAACACCACATGATCGAGTCGGTGTTCAAGGCCGTTGCGCGCGCCCTGGACGACGCCGTGACCCTGGATGACCGCATCCAGGGGGTCCGCTCGTCCAAGGGCGTTTTGTAAAAACCCCTCAGCTGTTTCCATTGGAAAGGTCTCCTATGCGCCCATGCCGCTTTTCCGCACCCGTTCCCGCTCTGTTTCTTTGTCTGACTTTCCTGGCGTCAATCATTGGATGCCGTACCGGCCATGTCGGCTCCGATCCCGCCCCGCCCACCAAAGGGAACGAGACGGTGCTGATCCTCCCGTTCAAAGACCTGGCGGCGATTTACGGCGAGAATGCCAACATCCGGTGCCCCCTGACCGGACGGCTGTTCATGGGCGGGCCGGTGCCGTCGGACATGTCCGAGGTGCTGACCACCCGGCTGTATGAACTGCTGGAAGAAAATACCGGCTACCCCCTGATCGCTTCCGATGAACTGGAAACGATAGGCGACGCCCGCTCCCCTTCCGTCCTGGCCAGCCGGAAGGATCTGGCGGCCGCCGGCAGACGGGCCGGCGCCGATGTGGTCATGATCGGTCACATGTACCGGTTCCGGGAACGGGTGGGCAAGAAATTCGCCGCGGAAACCCCGGCCTCGGTGGCCTTCGACGTGCATATGGTCCGGGTGGCCGACGGCCGCCTGCTCTGGACCGGCTATCTCGACGAAACCCAGCGGTCCCTCAGCGAAAACCTATTCAATATCGGCATGTTCCTGGAGCGGGAAGGCCAGTGGGTCACCGCCCAAGAGATGGCCACCAAGGCCCTGAAATACGTGATGCAGCCGGTGATCAAATGATCGTCATTCCCGCGGTGGATATTAAAAACGGCAGGTGCGTCCGGCTCCGGCAGGGCCGGATGGACGACGAAACGGTCTTTTCCGACGATCCGGCGGCCATGGCCGCCCGTTGGGCCGAGGCCGGGGCACGGCTGATCCATGTGGTGGATCTGGACGGGGCGGTGGAGAAGGGGTCCAAAAACCTGCCGTCCATTCAGCGGATCCTCGAGACCGTGGACGCCGATATCCAGGTGGGCGGCGGCATCCGGACCGAAGCCGCCGTGGGGCGGCTGGTGGAGATGGGCGTGGCCCGGGTGGTGATCGGCACCGAGGCCATCAACAACCCCGACATGGTCCGGGCCGCCTGCCGGGCGTTCCCCGGACGGATCGTAGTGGGAATCGATGCCCGGAACGGGAAGGTGGCGGTGGATGGCTGGACCCGCACCACCGGGATAGCGGCGACGGATCTGGCCCGGTCTTTCGAAGACGCCGGCGTGGCCGCCATCAACTTTACCGACATCCACCGGGACGGCATGCAGACGGGCCCCAATATAGACGAAACCCGACGGTTGGCGGAGTCGGTCGCCATCCCGATCATCGCCTCGGGCGGCGTGTCCACCCTGGAGGACATCCGCCGATTGATGCCGCTGGAGGCCGTCGGCGTGGCCGGCGTCATTACCGGACGGGCCCTGTACGACGGGTCCCTGGACCTGAAAGCGGCGCTGGCGTCTCTTCACCATACCGCCTCCCCATGAAAATTCCCAAAAACCGCTTGACAGACAGAGTGTCAAGGCTTAATCTACAGGTTTATGAAATTCGATCGTTTACAGATAACCCAAAGGGGTGACCACCATCTTCCATAAGCGTGATCCTTCCGTGAATGCCAACCGACCGGTTTCTCACTAACATGGAGGGTGCGCCTGTTGTCCAACTTCATCCCCGACGATAAACTGTCCGAAATTCGTCATGCGGCCGACGTTGTCGATATCATTTCGGAAGCCGTTATCCTGAAAAAGTCGGGAAAAAATTTCCTCGGCCTTTGCCCGTTCCATTCGGAAAAGACCCCCTCTTTCACCGTCAGCCCGGATAAAGGAATGTACTACTGCTTTGGCTGTGGTGCCGGCGGTAATGTCTTCACCTTCCTCATGGAGCACGACGGGCTGTCTTTCCCCGAATGCGCGAGGATGCTGGCGGCGCGATACGGGATTTCCCTGCCCACCGAGGATATGGCGCCCGGGGAAAAAGAGCGGATCCACCTTCGGGAGCGGCTGTTTTCCGTCAATCGGCAGGCCCGGGAGTATTTTGCAGCCAATCTCCGTGGTCCCATGGGAAAGCGGGCCCTAACGTACCTGACGGACCGGGGCATCACGATGGAAACGATCGAGACGTTCGACCTGGGGTTCGCGCCGGAGGGTTGGGACCGGTTGCTGCGCCGGTTCGGGGGGCAATCGGTCTCCAGGGACCTGCTCAAGACCGCCGGGCTGATCGTGCCGAGAAAAGAATCGGACGGATATTACGACCGGTTCCGGAACCGAATCATGTTTCCCATTGCCGACATCCGGGGCCAGGTGGCTGGATTCGGCGGACGGATCCTGGACGAGGGGGTCCCCAAGTATCTCAACTCGCCCGAATCGCCGGTCTACCACAAGGCGCGGTCCCTGTACGGTCTCCACCGGACCCGGCCGCGGTGCCGGGAGCAGGGGAGAGTGTTTCTGGTGGAGGGGTATTTCGACCTTCTGGCCCTGTGGCAGCATGGAATCGGAAACGCCGCCGCCACCCTGGGGACGTCGCTGACACCGGATCATGCCCGGATGCTCAAAGGGGTCGCCGGGGAGGTGGTTCTGGTCTACGACTCGGATACGGCCGGCATGAATGCCGCGGGCCGTGCCGTTCCCATTTTCGAGGGCGAAAAGGTGGACGCGCGGATTCTGGTCCTGCCAGCCGGCCATGATCCGGATACATTCATCCGGCAGGAAGGGGCCGAAGCGTTTCGGACCCTGTCGGAAAACGCCCAGGGGATGATTCCGTTCATGATGGAATCGGCCATCCAGGCCCACGGGCTGAACCTGGAAGGAAAAGTGCGGGTGATTTCGGAGATGGCGCCCCATCTGGCCGCTGTCACGGACCCGGTGAAACGGTCCCTGTACGTCCAGGCCCTGGCCGATCGGACCCAGGTGGCCGAAGAACGGATTGTGGACAAACTCCGGGAAGCGGACCATCCCCGGAAACCGAAGCCCGAACCTGGACCCGAAAAACCGGCGGCCCTGGAAACGGGACGGCGCATCGAACGGAAAATCGTCGCTCTGATGCTCCAACACCCGGAATGGATCCCCGAAGTGCAGGAGCGCGGGGTTCTGGCCCATTTTCAAGACGAACGCCTGGCCGCCATCGGCCGGGCGGTGTCGGGCCGACCGGACCGGGTCGGATCGAATCTCGATATGCTGTTGGATGATGGCGAAAACCGCCGTATCGCCGCTGCCCTGACGGTGACGGATGAACCATGGGATCCGGGGGGTTGCCGGCGGCTGCTGAATCAGTTTCAAGCCGGACAGGAGCGCAAGGAGAGGTCGCTGATCCAGCGAATCAAAGAAGCGGAACGGCGGAAAGATACGGCCCGGCTGCAGGAGCTGCTCCGGGAAAAACAACAGCGGGCCCGGGACGCCGGCGGACGCCCGTAAAACGACATCATGCACCGGATGCCATTCCCTACAGGGCGATCGTGCATGACGGAATATGTTGGTCTGGAATTCCACAACCTGGAACTCTGCGGGAGGCGAAACTTTATGTCGGAAAAATCTACTGATATATCCAACACTGCAGACAACAACGAAACCGAGAACACCGAAGAGAGCATCGATAAGGCGGCGCTCAAGCAACTGATCACCAAAGGCAAGGAGCAGGGGTACCTGACCTATGAGGAAATCAACGGCGTCCTGCCTGAGGAATCGCTATCCCCGGATCAGATCGATGAAACCCTGATGCTCTTCGACGAACTCGATATCGAGATCGTCGATGAGAAAAAGCAGAAGATCGAGCCCAAGAAAAAGAAACAATCGGAGGGCGGCGAGGTTTCCGTGGCCGATTTTGGCGCCGTCACCGATCCGGTCAAAATGTATCTGAGGGAGATGGGGCTGGTGACCCTTCTAAGCCGGGAAGAGGAAGTGGACATCGCCAAACAGATCGAAGAGGGGGAACAACTGGTCCTCAAGGCCCTGCTGGATACCACCACCGGTCTGGAATCGCTTCTGGAGCTGGGAGAGCATATCGAAAAAGGGAATCTTCGGCCCAAACATGTGCTGCGGGACATCGATGAGGGGGATACCTGTGTGGATGAAACCCTGCAAATCGAGAGCTTTCTGGGCACCATCCGGGCCATTCGGAAACTCTATGAGGAGAACCGGGAATACCGGGAAAAGCTCTTTTCTTCGGAAAGCCTCCATTCGGACGAACAGCGGCGAATCCGTCGGTATATCAACCGGCGGAACAACAAAATCTTCGACCTGCTCAAGGATTGGCGCCTCGAAGGCGGGGTCATCGACAAAATCGAAGAGACCATCCGCAGCCAGATTCAATGGTTCGAAGCCGTCCACAAACGCCTCTCCATGTGCGCGGATCAGGTCAACACCTCTTTTACCGAACTCTGCTTACACCTCAAGGATGAAACCGATTTTTTCACCTGTTTCGCGGACAGCTGCAACCTCGAAGACGATCAGCTCCGGGAAGTCTTTATTCAGGCGAAAACCTTCCACGACCAACTGGAGGAAAAGCAGTACGGGTACAAGACGAACCTCCGGGCCCTGAAGCGCGTCATGGCCGGGGTGGAAGAGGGGCGTCTCCGGGCCAAAATGGCCAAAAGCGACCTCATCAAGGCCAACCTCCGACTGGTGGTCTCCATCGCCAAGAAATACACCAACCGCGGGCTGCAATTCCTGGATTTGATCCAGGAGGGCAACATCGGCCTGATGAAGGCCGTGGACAAGTTTGAATACCGCCGCGGTTACAAATTCTCCACCTATGCCACCTGGTGGATCCGGCAGGCCATCACCCGGGCCATCGCGGATCAGGCCCGGACCATCCGGATCCCGGTCCACATGATCGAAACCATCAACAAACTGATCCGGACCTCGCGGTACCTGGTCCAGGAGATGGGCCGGGAGCCGAGCCCGGAGGAGATCGCGGAAAAAATGGAGATCCCCCTGGAAAAAGTCCGGAAGGTGCTCAAAATCGCCCGGGAACCCATCTCCCTGGAAACCCCCATCGGCGAAGAAGAAGACAGCCATCTGGGGGATTTCATCGAGGACAAGAAGTTCATGCTTCCGTCCGATGCCGCGGTCAGCCTCAACCTGGCCGAGCAGACCCGGAAGGTGCTGGCCACGCTGACCCCCCGCGAGGAAAAGGTTCTCCGGATGCGCTTCGGCATCGGGGAAAAGGCGGACCATACCCTGGAGGAAGTCGGCCAGGATTTTCAAGTGACCCGGGAACGGATCCGGCAGATCGAGGCCAAGGCCCTGAGAAAGCTCCGCCACCCGACCCGGAGCCGAAAGCTCAAGAGTTTCATCGAGACCTAAGGCTTGACAAAATCCGTTTCCGGCGGTACTAGGGCGGTATCGCCGAAACGGCGACGTAGCGGACCCTTTGGGCCCATAGCTCAGCTGGCAGAGCCACCGGCTCATAACCGGTAGGTCCCTGGTTCGATCCCAGGTGGGCCCATCTTCAACGAGGGTAACGGTTTCATGGCGGCCATTACATATGGGAAAGCAGGCAACGGCGAGGGATGGGCATCGCTATCCCGGGCCTCCATTGGAAAAAAGGGCGTGGTGTAAACACCACGCCCTTTTTTATGAACGCAACGCACGGGATCTAGCCGGAGGGATGGAATGAACGCCACGGTATCGGATTTCATCGATATGATGGACGTCATCGCGCCGACCCGCCTGGCCGAGGAGTGGGACAATGTCGGGCTGCAACTGGGGGCCGGAGACTGGCCGGTTCGTTCGGTCTGGGTCTCCCTGGACCCGCGGCCGGAGGTGGTCGACCGGGCCGCGGAGGCGGACGTCGATCTCCTGATCACGCATCACCCGCTCATTTTCAAGCCGCTGCGCGCCATCGACACGGGGTCCCCCATCGGCTCCATCATCACCCGGGCCCTGCGCTCCCGCATGGCCATTTTCGCCGCCCACACCAATCTGGACAGCGCCCCGGAGGGGCTCAACGACCGGATGGCCCGGACCATCGGGATGGCGGATCAACGCCCCCTGGTGCCCTCAAATTCGGATAACGGCGCGGGCCGTGCCGCCGGGCTGGGACGCATCGGATGGCTGGCGACCCCGGCCGATCTGGCGACGTTTTCCGAAAGGGTCCGGACGGCGCTGGGGGTGACGGGAGCGCTCAAGGTCGCGGGGGAACTGGATTTGCAGGTGACCACCGTCGCCGTGTGTTCCGGCAGCGGATCGAGTCTGGTCCGCCCGTTCCTGGACTCGGACGCGGAGGTCTTCGTGACCGGCGATCTCCGGTATCATGACGCTTTGGATGTCCAGGATGCCGGCCGCGGCCTGCTGGATGTCGGACACTTCGCCTCCGAAGTGATCGTGGTGGACATGCTGGTGCAGCGGTTGTCGGAGATGAGCCGGGCGGCCGGCCTGGCGGTATCCATCGCCCCGTGCCGCTCCCAGGCCGATCCCTTCACCTCTTTATGACCCCTCTTACCGCACAAGGGCGAATGCATATGAACATCAAAGAACAGATCGAAACCCTCAAAGAACTCCAGCGCATCGAGACCGAATCCGTCGGGATTCGGTCGGTTTTGTCCGGGATTTCCGACCGGATCGCGGCCCTGGACGCCCGGCTCGGCGATTACGAAAGCCGGATCCAGGCCCAGGAGGCCGAACTGGAAGCCCTGAGAAAAGCCTACCGGAGCCAGGAATTGGATGCCAAAGACCTCCAGTCCCGCATGAAAAAGGCCAAAGGCCGACTCGGTGTCGTCAAGACGAATCGGGAATACCAGGCGCTCCAGAAAGCCATCGACGAGATGAAAGGGGAGAATTCCCACCTTGAAGATGAGATGCTGGCCCGACTGGACCGCATCGAGACGGCCGAACAGGGACTGGCCCAGCTCAAAGCGGAATATGCATCCTTCCGGGAGCAGATGACGACGGAAAAAGCCGCCGTCGAGGTGGAGGCCACGGAAGGTGAACAGAAGCTGACGGAACTGGAAGCGAGTCGGGAAGCGGTTTCCCAGAATGCCGATCCAAGGCTGGTCGACCGGTTCATGCGGGTTCGACAGCGGATCTCCGCTCTGGCGGTGGCCCCTGTCACCCAGGCCGTCTGCCAGGGGTGCAACATGAACATCCCGCCCCAGCTGTTCAACGAACTTCAGCGATTCGATACCCTCCACAACTGCCCCCACTGCCAGCGGATCATCTACTGGGAAAAGCCGCCCGAGCCCCCTGCCTTCGAATAGACCCGGCGGGGCGGCGGGTTCCGAAAATCAAGGCTTGAAAATTTCCGACACATCGCTTA
>CAYPCE010000122.1:0-10804 GCA_964409085.1 uncultured Desulfobacteraceae bacterium
TGGCGGCCAGGGCCTCGGTGGTTGGGGAAGCCGCTCTGATTTGATGTCACGGAACCGGCCCGGTCGGTGAAGCTCGACGCGATGAAGTCGTTGGGGAAGCCGCTCTGATTTGATGTCACGGAACGTCGAACCAACTGGAGGTCGGCAAGAACCCCGAGGTTGGGGAAGCCGCTCTGATTTGATGTCACGGAACTCCCGATCCGGTCGGAACAGTTCCGGCTTTTCGTTGGGGAAGCCGCTCTGATTTGATGTCACGGAACGCCTAGCGCGGCTCCAACGACGAGCGTCACTGCGGTTGGGGAAGCCGCTCTG
Organism: uncultured Desulfobacteraceae bacterium; assembly: GCA_964409085.1. Classification (GTDB taxonomy): domain Bacteria; phylum Desulfobacterota; class Desulfobacteria; order Desulfobacterales; family JAABSP01; genus JAABTD01. The sequence goes on from CAYPCE010000122.1 coordinate 313, forward strand.
ATTTGATGTCACGGAACGGCGAGTTCCTGGTCTCTCTGTTCGAGAGACAGGTTGGGGAAGCCGCTCTGATTTGATGTCACGGAACGTGTCTACCGATCATAGACCACTGCTTGTTACCCGTTGGGGGAGCCGCTCTGATTTGATGTCACGGAACTTTTTGGGGCATTGTGTTCAGCATAATCTTGACCGAGTTGGGGGAGCCGCTCTGATTTGATGTCACGGAACGCCATAGGCGGCGATCCCACCACCGACGATCCACGGTTGGGGAAGCCGCTCTGATTTGATGTCACGGAACTTGCCGCTCGTTCTTCGCTTTGGCTGCCGCTTCGGGCGGGAAAGCCGCCACACACCAAAATCATTTCGATTGCAAAAGGCACACAATGTGATATATTGCGACCATGAAGCGTTTCAACTGGAGTGTGGAAAAAAATGAAAAATTGATAAAGGAACGAGGCGTCTCTTTCGAGCGTGCGGTTATTATGATCAACCGCGGCGCCATATTGGATATTGTCGCTCATCCCAATCAAAATAAATATCCGAATCAATCAATGTTTATTCTCGAGATCGATGGTTACTGCTACTTGGTCCCCTTTGTGGAAGACGAAAACGAAGTGTTTTTAAAAACCATCATCCCAAGCCGGAAGGCGACAAAAAAATATTTGGAGAAATAGCATGGCGAAAAAAACATTGGATAACGAAGAAAAAGAAATACTCGATTCATACGAAAATGAAGAATGGATTTCAGTGAAAAATAAAAGGACGATATCCAAATATCAATCCATCGCCCAGGCAACGCTCAAAAAGGACAAACGGGTGAATATTAGGATAACGGGAAAAGATCTTGAAATGCTTCAGGAAAAAGCACTCAAAGAGGGCATTCCATATCAAACGCTCATGTCGAGTGTTTTGCATAAGTATGTAACGGGCCGTTTCTCTGAAAAAGATTTGAAATAAATGGGCGCCCCCCATCCCGCCCATCCCAAAAACGAAGATCTTCCTCCTTAGATAGCCTTATCTATTGCCAATCCGGGATCCGCCCTGGTCGCCCGCAGGTCATCCCGCTCATCTTAAAAATCCTTCCGGTTGTCACATTTCCTTAAAGCCACCGTCTAACCTCTCGAATAACGCCGGCGGTGCCAACCATCCGCCGGCGATCTACAACCAGAAAAAAGGAAATCCAATGCCGGCGACGCACCACTTTGAGGCCGTCTTAGCGACCATGGGAAAAGTCATACTCCGGGGTCAGTTTATCGACATCGCCTACACCGCCGCCTGCATTGGCTCGAAAATGCTCCGGGGCCGGACCCTGAACATCGCCGCCGTGGAATGCCTTTTCGGGATGTGGCTGGCCAAACGGCCCAAATATTGAAAGCATGACCTGTTGAACAGTAAAAAAATCAAACCCGATTGTCACATTCCCCCGAACAGATCGTCTAAGCAGCCAGTGATGACACCGGCCGCCTGCAAACGGCTGCCGCGCAGATAAAGCAACGACAAAACAACCCCCAAAACCATAAAGGAGACCGCGAATGCCCTCAGCCCAACTCATCATGAAGACCGCCGCCGGAATGGGTTCTATCATCAGCCGCCAGCAGGCGCTCATGATCGTCGTCTGCGTGGCCGCCAAAATGCTCAAGGGCAAACCCCTCAAGGCGGCCGTGGCCGAGTGCATATTCGGTTCCTGGATTAAAACCAAGCCGTAATTTTAAGATTGACCTCGAAAGTCGGCTCATGTAAAGTGACCTCATTTCCAAAATATAAGGGACCGACGAAACCGGATACATCGCAATGAGATACCGACACACTTTCAGAGCCGTTAAGCAGGAGGGTCTTACATGCCTTTGAATTTATCAGCCCTCGACGTGGAAAGGCTTACCGTTTCGCTGGAAAAACTTTTCAAAGACCCGAATTACCAGCAAAACCCGCACCTCGCCAACATCCTGCTCAACGAATTCGATGCGGATGCGGCCCCTTTCTACAGCGGCTTTACGCCTGACGAAAAAACGCCGAATCGCCTTTCCCAAGCCGCGCCCCGACGTCTGATCTCCGAACTCGGCAGCGGCCTCTTGGACTGGTACGAAAAGAACGGCCGCGATAAGCCCCACGCCGTCCAGCGAAAGGTTTTGGAAAAGGCCATCCGGTTGCTGGCGAAAGGATGAGAGGAGACCGATCCTCTTCAGATCGCCAAAGGCTACCTATATCGGTCCCGGATCATTCGGCCCCGGGAGTTTTCTCTACCGGCGAAGAAAACGGAGGCCCTGACGACGGCCTCCGTTTATTGCGGCCGCTCAGGAGACCCGACAGCCGATTTTTATGCGGGCTTGATCGGTTTGGAAAAAGAGCGGTGCGACCTGATCGGCGAACCCGAACTTGCGGCTCTGCTGCAAGCCGCGACGGCGGCAAATCCGGAAAACAAAATTGCGGACCCGGAAATGGGCAAGAATTTTTACCGGATGCGGGTTCGACTAGCGGAGATTCAGGGCGGTCCTTTCAATCCAGCGGCCATGGACGGCCTTTTCAATGCGCCGGATGCCGGTCTGGAACTGGAGAAACTCAAAGTCGTCGCGCTGGGCGCCGAAGCCGCCCCGGAACCATACCGCGATGCGCTTTTAACCCGTCTTGGCGGCCTTGTCTTTTCCCATCCGCTATGGGACGACACGACGCGTTTTCTTCGCCGCCTTCACGCCACGCCGCCCGATCAAAGCACGGAACGATTGACCGATTTTCGAATCCAATTCGCCCTCAAACTGTGGGAAAAGGCCGAATCCATATCTCAAATCACGTCGGCGTTGCATCTGCGCTGGTACTGGTCCCGGCAGCGGGACCTTTACGACATCGCGTTTCTTTCGGCGATTGAACAAAAAGACTGGCGCAAAGCCGCCGAAATCGCGGATTCGGCCAAGAACCGCCCGGCCCTGACCTGGCGCGCCATGGAGCGGGTCGGGGCCTCGGCCGAAGGCGAGGACAACGCCGTTTCCGGGGATATCAGGACCGCCATTGAAAACTATGCGCGGGCGTTGGCGGGCGGCTATATCGCCAATTTCCAGGACCGGCCCTCCACCGGGACCGGCGTCGCCCTGCCGGACATGGCGCCGAAAAACGCCCTGGTCGCCCAATTTTATCTGGTCCACTTGCCGAATTTCCAAAAAGGCCATGTCCTGATTTGCGACGAAACCGGCTGGACCGGCTGCCATGAATTTGATTTCAAGCCCGTATGGGAAGCCTATCAGATATGGCAGGCCGCCTATTTCGACCTGCCCGCCCGCAAGCGATGGGATTCCGCGCCCCAACTCCGGACATTGTGCGAAGCCCTGGGTGAAAAACTCGCATTTCTTTTTGATCTCAACCCTTCTGAAACCGTCAAGGAGTTGCTCATCGCCCCCCACGATTTCCTGCACAGGGTCCCCATTCACGGGGTTTTGTCCAAAGGAAATCCGCTATTGAACCGCTTTGACTGCCGGTATGCGACTTCATTGACGTCCCATGAACTGGGCAAGACCGAGAACGCCATGGAAAGCGCGTCGGATAATTTGCTGACATGGCTTCAATATCCCGAAACAGCAGATGGAATGGGAGGCTTCACCGAATTGTACGAAGACTTAGAGGAAGAAGGCAAGATCGACACTGACAAAAGCCATCTGCAAGCGTCCAAATCCCATGTTCTGAATCTTGCCGACGTGCCCGTCCCCACGCTCATTTTATGCTGCCACGGCCAGGCGGATGCAACCAACCCCTTTCTGTCTAAGCTTTTACTGAAAGAGCCCATAAGGCTTCTGGACATTGCCGTGAAACAAAACCTTCGCATAAACCAGGTGTTTCTCGGGGCCTGTGAAACCGACATGATGCCGAGGCTCAACGCGGCCATCGACGAGCATCTGTCCATTGCCAGCATTTTTTTGAACAAAGGGGCGTCGGCCGTCATCGGAACAATGTGGGAAGCCGGCGACCAAAAAGTGCAAGACATTCTCGGCGAACCCGTGGAAGCGTTCACAGATTTCCACGACCAACAGCGAAAATTGGTGAATAAAGACACCGATGTCTACGATTATATGAAAGCCATGTGCTTTCGTATCTGGGTGTAAGGCGGGTGAACGGATGAAGCCCTCAATTGAATTTATATGCGCGGAAGGCAGGCATGAAACCCTGTGCCGGGGCTGCAAGATCGATGAAGCCGGACTGTGTTCCAAGTTCCGAATGTTTGTCAAAAAATACCTGGTTCGCTACACCGGAAATGAAATTGAAAAAGAAATCGCCCACAAAACCTTTGACGCGGTATTTCAGAATGTCCACGCCTTGGAAAACAAGCGGTATTTCTGGGCCTATTGCAAAACGATCTTTAAGAACAACAAAGCGGAGGTTTTCCGGGTCCAATCCAAAATGCTCGAACGGGAAAACCTCCGCTTCGAGGGCCAGTTCATGTCGCCGGGCGATGACGGGGACAATGGCGACTGGAGCATTCTGGACCACAACCAGCTTCAATCCGGCGAATCCCTCTGGCCCGCGGATCGGGCCGCGCTGGCGCGGGAAGTCCTCGCCGCCCTGGAGAACATGGTGATGGGGGCGGATCGCCCCATCAGCAGATGCGCCAGGTTGCTCCTGAACTGGCTCTCGTTCGACAGGGACGGATTGTCTCAGAAGGAAATGGCGGACAGGATGGGGGAAAAAGAAAACACTTTCAACCAGCGGCTGAGGCGCTGCAAGGAACTCATTGCAGCCAGGTTCGCCTGATTTTATTACAGACAACGATTTTTGAGATAAAATGAATAAATTTGACATCTATCCTGGACGGTTGATCAGAAATCTGATGGTTTCCGGCGTTGAAAGAAGCGGCGATTACAAATTGGTCGCTGAAAAAACCGCATCCGATTTTACATTTTTTTTGGCCCCAAAACACTGTGATCCAGAAACAAAGCTGGCCCCTGGCGTTGCCGTCAAAGGACCTGTTGTTGTGTTGAACGAAATGGCGGCAAAGAACTACAGGGTCTCGCTTCGGAACTATGAAGACGAACTGTTTCAGGAAATCTATCCAGACGGTTGGAACACGGTTGTCTGTAAAACGCCTTGGCTCGATCATTGGCGGTCGATTTTTGATGACGAATTCGACGGCGGCACATTGGAAATCCGTGAAAACGCGGCTTCGAATCGCTGGTCGCTGGGTATGCCATGGGCCATTCTTCCGGTTCGCGGCGGTTCTCACATGAACTACATCGACGGCGACACCTACCTTTTTCCCGACAATTTATTTTCAAACAAAAAAAAAGCAGCACAATCAGTATGCGTTGTATCGACCCCAAACGAAATTCCCCTGGCCAAGGGCGTTTACAGGCCGGCTTAAAATCCATTTTACCCATAACCAGGAAAGCGACCGACGCGTCCGGTTTTTTTTGCATGGCTTTCTGGAAGCGTTGCAATGGCATTACAAACTTTGGAAGCATTTGACGGACGACAAACGCGTATCGTCATTTCCGGGGTCGGTCGAACGCTGGAACCAACACTTTGGCGAGAATGTTCCGGAAACCCTGTCCAAAATCATTTTCAAGGACTGCCAGCCGCCCAAGGGAGATACGCCGCATGGTTGCAGAGGCGACTGCCCGCCCAAACGGTTCAAGGACGTTTGCCGGAAAATGGAACATCACAATGAAAAATATCTTAAACAGGCTGTCACTTTCTTCTCAACATGCCCGTCAAACATCGTTAAAATCAAGCCTGTTGCCAACAACTTTCAAATCGTCAAATTTTCGGATTTCGAGTTCCGGAAAGTGGTTGCCCACAAGGAATCGGCCACGCCCACGGTGATCAAACTGATTTTGAGAGGGTATTGTTTCGACTGGCATTTAAGGGAAAACGAAACGCCAACCATACATCTTTACATTGTGACATTTTTTGCCGGCCCCGCCCAGGAAGGCGACGAACGTTTCCCGCCCCCGTTAAGCGGGACGGCGCTTCAAAGTCCCGGCGACACCGATATCCTGGCAATGGCCCAATTCAGCGAAATACAAGAGGTGGGGAAATGAAAACATGGACCGAACAGGAAATTTTATACAGCCCGGGCGCGGACCTGCTCCTTTCCTGGGGCGCCCATTCTATCGAGCGGCCCGATCTGTCCATCGAACGGGACATGCTCACGGGCGCGATCGGCGAATGGGACCGGAACGAATTACTGGCGGATTTCCAAAACGCCTGGCCGGCCATGCTGGAAGACGCCCACAAGGCGCAAGCGTTTCTTGAATCCCGACCCGTCATTCCCAATGATTTCACCGATCCGGTCTGGAACGAGGCCATTGACGCCCTGCGGGCGTTCGACCAGATCGTCCATTCGTGGGTGGCGGCGGAAGACCTGTTCAGCGAGGTCGCGCCGGAGATCATCGACGAACTGGAAGCCCGTTATTATGACATTTCCGAATGGCTCGACAACGCCGAATCCTTCACCTGTCTTCGCCTGGTTCCCGTGAACGAATGGCGGAAAAACCGGATGGAACGCATTGAAGCGTCTTCCCGGTTTCTGTTTCCCTGGCTTTCCGACATGGCCTGGGCGCCGGCCGACGCGCTGGAAAACCTCGAAGCCCATTGGAACGCCGTTCGGGAAAAAGGCGGCGCCGCCCTTACGTTTATCGCCGAACCGGACCGCCTCATTTTTTGGGATTATTTGAAACGCGACATCGGCCTTCAGCGGGAGATGGAAAACCGCCGGCGGCTGACCATCGCCATTGCCGACGCGGTGGATCAGAGCCTTCCGCTTCAACTGCTGCGGATCCACGCGCAGCATGTGCAGGCGGCGGACGTGCCGGAACACGTCCTCCGGCACGGGCTGGCCAACGCGGCCTGCGCCGCCCTGACGGGCCAACGCCATGACAAGGCGGCCCATGAAAATGTGGAAATCACGCTGGAGACGGCAATGGCGCGATACGCCCCCGTCGAACGGGTGCTGGCGACCGCCCTTTGCGGGCCCTATCTTTCCGACGCCCAGCGGCTCGCGGCGTTCAAATGGGCGGCGGAGAAACTGGAAAAGGATGCAAGGATGGGCGGTTTGGAAGGCGTCTTTACCCAAGTGGACCTCTGGATGAAAAACGAGCTGACGGACAGCGATTTCGCCGATGTGATGATGGCCGCTTGGGACCGTATGGCGGAAGACGCCATGGTTTCAGCCGCCGCTGAAAAAGTCGCGGACAAGGGCGCTGATTACGCCGAATCGAACGCCTTTCTATTGCTGCGACAAGCGATGGGGGCTTTCGCCGGCTCTGTGATAGACAATTTCAAAGATTTCATGGTGATGACAGCCAGGATGGGAAGGCCCGAACTGGCGTTGTCCGGCGACGGCGAATCGGAAACAACCAGAGAAGATCGCCTGCTTTTCGACGACGGCAACACCGTGGCCATAACCTTTGATTTTGACAAATGCAAAACTCTGCCAGTCCTGGGACCCATTGAAGGCAACAAGCGCCTCGAAAAACTGATTAAGCGGCTTGATAGTCTGCCGCGCTATTACCTTTTCGGATGGCGCATCTTTTCCGACGGAGAAAAGCGCCCCATTCTGGAAAATGTCAAATCGTGCCGTAAAGGCACGCCCGCCTTTGATTTCAACGCGGATGAGACCGATTTCGACGCACTGGCGTTCGCCGTTTCCGCGCACAAGAAAATCCTGAAAAAAATCATTGACAACCAACCGATTTCGCCAGATGAAGCCGCCCGCGTCGTCTGGGTCGTTTACCATCCGGAGGAAAACGCATGATCGAAAAAAATGTGACGCTGACATTTCTGGAACCGTTCCGGGTCATCGAATGGCAGGAAAAAAAGACGCGGAACGACGCGCGATTCATGCGGGGATACGCTTACGCCCGGTGGCACAAAAGCAACGACGCCGGCCGGCCCTACATCACCGGCACATTGGTTCGATCCGCCTTTCTGAAAGCCGTTGAACAGCTTTTATGGGCCAATAACGGCGCGTATCATGGAAAAGAATGCTGTTCAGGTGAATTCCAGGGAAGCGGCGCTAAAATTTATCACCACGACGATTTGCCGACAAAACGGCGACGGCGCAGGCAAACCCTGCGGTGGAACGACATCCAGTGCAAAGCCGGCGGCGGCTCTCCCTGCCTCTATTGCCTGCTTCTGGGCCGTTTCGACACCGCCGAAGCCGGCGACAAGGCGGACCACAAATTCCATGTAAAATTCACCAATTTCGACGCGCCGTTTGAAGGGGAGGTCTCTATCGACAGCTTGTCCGACGCACGCGTTCTGAATCGGGTGGATCAGGATTCCGGAAAAGCCGAAGATTTCTTCAGCGTCCGAGAAATCGATCACGATCGATGCGGCGTGTTCAATGGCAAGATCCTGTTGTCGGATAAGATCCAAGAAACCGATATCCAAAACCTTCTGTCCCTTCTTTCGGACGCCGCCGCCCTGGTGGACAAAGTGGCGGGCGCGCTGTGTCGCGTCCAATTCATGGAAGCGCCGCCGGCGCCCGGAACGGCCAAAGCGCCTTTGAAAAAAAATGGCGACCCCGATCAAATCCGCGAATGGGCCGAGGCCGCCGCCGGGGCTTTTGAAAAAGCAGGAAAGGTCGTTCATTTACGCCTTTTTGCCGACACGGTCCGGGAATTGCAGCGACATGACCCGGACGACATCATCGACCCGGAAAAACGGGCGCTGAAAACAGCCGCCGGCCATCATGACCGTCTCGGCGACCCGACCCCGCATTTTCTCTGGGACAAAATCCAGGTGGACGATGTCCCGCTTCGCCGGTGGATTCCGGATGTTCACAGCCAAAGCGGGATGAACTGGCAGGAATTTTGCCGGGTCCTCGGCCAGGCCCTTTATGAAATGTCCAAAAAACTGACCCCGGAACAATTCACCGTCGGCAGGCCCCTGGGGTCGGCCGAAGGGGTCCATATTTCGGATGAAACCGCCCCTGAACTGCCTAAAACCGCCGACAAGTCTTTGTGGGAAATATTGATCCAGGGGAAAATGACCGCCCTGACGCCATTTTTCTTTGGCTGGAGCCAGAAGGAAGAAACCGACGATCAAGTCAGCATGAGACTGCTGGCCGCCGCAGATGGCGGCCTTCGCCTGCCGCGCTCGGTCATCCGGGGCGTTTTGCGCCGCGACCTGAAAATCGCGTTCGAGACCGGCTGCCGGGCAGAACTGGGCCATCAGGCCCCCTGCGCCTGCCCGGTCTGCAATCTCATGCGCCAGATTACCGTCCGGGAAGGCCGCTCGGAAGGCTACAAGCGCCCGCCCCAGGTCCGCCATCGGATTCGCATCCATCCGGCCAGCGGAACCGTGGCCCAGGGCGCCTTGTTCGACATTGAAGTCGGGCCCGGCGGCGTCGTTTTTCCCTTTGAACTGCGGTTGCGCTCCCGGCATGACGCCATCCCGGAAAAGCTGAATACCGTTCTTTCCTGGTGGGCGGACGGAAAAGCTTTCTTTTCCGGAGGAGCTGGAACGGGCAAGGGGCGCTTCGCTTTAAAAATTGAGGGCTGGTCCGCCTGGTCCTTTAGGGAGGACCAGGCGGCGTTTGCGCATTACAAACAGGCGATGGACGGCCGAAAACAAGCGGTTCAACCGCAAAACGCCTTCCAGCCGACGCCCGTCGATGATTTTCCCTGGACCCGGATAGACCGCGAATTTTCGGTCAAGAGTCCATTTATCACCAAAGACCCCATCCAGAGCATGATCGACCCGCGCGGAAACGACGCGGTCTGCTACCGGAGCGTCCGGGTTGAAAACGGAAACGAACGGAAAATCGCCCTTCTCAAAGGCGAGTCCTTCCGGGGGATGCTTCGAACCGCCGTGGGGCGGCGCCACGACCTGTTGACCCGGGACCACGACGATTGCGACTGTCTTCTGTGCCGCATTTTCGGCAACGAACACGAAGCCGGCCGGGTCCGGATCGAAGACCTGGAGCTTTCGGAAACGCCGCCGGAAAAACATATCGACCGGGTCGCCATCGACCGATTCACCGGCGGCGCCATGGACCGGCATAAATTCGACATGCTGCCCATCCCGGCCACGCCGTCAAAGCCCTTGGTCTTCAATGGGACAATATGGGCGAGCAAAGACCTTTCGACAATTGAAACAAAGGCGCTGGAAGACGCGCTGAAAGACATCCAAAGCGGTCTCTACCCTTTCGGGGGTTTGGGAAACGTCGGCCTCGGGTGGGTCGGTTACGATCCAAAGGCGGCCCCCGCTTCCGCCGCTCCTGAAACGATGAAACTCGCTTCAGTTCCCTTGGACCTCAAATTGGACCCGGACAAAATCTATTGGCCCCACTATTTCCTGGCCCTGGCCAAGGAAGTAGTGGAACGGGACCCGAGGCCGACCCGCCACGCGAAAATTGACGAAACCCTTCACACCGGCAAAATCGTTTGCACGATCAGAACATTGACGCCCCTGATCATTCCCGACGGGGAAAATGTTCAAATGAATGAAAACAAACACAAAACCTATGATTTCTTTAATCTGAACGGCGAACGCTGCATCCCCGGGTCGGAAA
>CAYPCE010000123.1:0-10795 GCA_964409085.1 uncultured Desulfobacteraceae bacterium
AGGCTGATGGTGCCGGTGGGGGCGATGGTGGTGACCGTGGCGTTGCGCATGTGGGGCGTCTCCGGCCCGTCGAACCGGCTCCCCCCGTAAGCCGGGAAATTGCCCCGGACCCGGCCCAGTTCCGCCGACGCGGCCCGGGCCTCGGCGGCTACAAAGGCCATCACCTCCCCGGCCTGGGCTTCGGCAGCTTCGGAATCGTAAGGGATGCCCATCCGGATCAGCAGGTCGGCGAACCCCATGACCCCGACACCGATTTTCCGGGTCCGTCGGGTCATTTCAGCGATGGCGTCCAACGGGTACCGGTTGACTTCGATGACGTTGTCCAGGAAATGAACGGCCCGGTGGACCGTGGTGCGGAGCCGGTCCCGGTCCAATGCCCCGTCCCGGACCATGCGGGAGAGGTTGACGGAGCCCAGCACGCAGGACTCGTGGGGCAGGAGCGGCACCTCGCCGCAGGGGTTGGTGGCTTCCATGGCGCCCAGTTGCGGCGTGGGGTTGACGGCGTTGATCCGGTCCAGGAAGAGGATCCCCGGTTCGCCGGTCCGCCACGCCGAAGCGGCGATGGCCGAGAAGATCTTTTTGGCCGGGGCCCTGCCCACGGCGGCGCCGGTCCGGGGGTTGATGAGATCGTAGTTTCCCTCGGCCTTCAGGGCGTCCATGAAGGGCTGGGTCAGGGCGACGGAGATATTGAAATTGTTGAGCTTCGTGGGGTCATCCTTGATGCGGATGAAGTCTTCGATGTCCGGATGATCCACCCGGAGCACCGCCATGTTGGCGCCCCGCCGGGTCCCGCCCTGCTTCACCGTTTCCGTGGCTGTGTCGTAGACGGTCATAAAGGAGAGGGGCCCGCTGGAGATGCCGGCGGTGGAGAGGACCACGTCGTTTTTGGGGCGGATCCGGGAAAAGGAAAACCCCGTGCCGCCGCCGCTTTTGTGGATGATGGCGGTGTGCTTGAGGGTGTCGAAGATCGACTCCATGGCGTCGTCGATGGGCAGCACGAAACAGGCCGCCAGCTGCCCCAGGCGGCGGCCGGCGTTCATGAGGGTGGGGGAATTGGGCATGAACCACCCGTTGCAGATGATCTCCCGGAACGCTTCCGCCGTTTCCTCCACATCGGCTTCGGGGTCGAATGCCCGGTCTCCCCCGGCGATGCTGCGGGCCACCCGGTGGAACAAATCCGCCGGGGATTCGATGGGCAGGCCATCCGCATCCCGTTTCAGGTAGCGCCGGGCCAAAACGGTCCGGGCGTTCTCCGACAGGGGAAAATGGTCTCCTTCAACAGTCATGGCGCGGTCCATCCCTCCGTCCCCACCTTTTCCTCCAGAAAATCGACGAAGGCCCGGCTCAGGGGGGAGACGGTTCGGTGCTTGTGGCGGGTCAGGTAGAAGCTGCGTTTGAGGTCGATGCCCTCCACTGTCAGCACGGCGATGCTCCCCGCCTTGAGGGGGTCGGTCACGGCGATGGACGAGAGAATGGAGATCCCGACCCCGCCTTTGACCGCCTGGATCACCGCCTGGGTGGAGCCCATTTGGGCGGTCACCTGAAGGTCGTCGATGCTGTAGCCGGCAGCGATCAGGCTCCCCTGGATCGATTTGAGGGTACCCGAGCCGGATTCCCGGCTGATGAAGGGTTCGGTGAACAAATCCGCCACCGGTACCTTTTTACGCCTTGCCCAGGGATGATCGGCCGGGGTCACGAGACAGAGCTGGTCCTCGATCAGCTTTTCCTGAAGAATCCGACTGTCCCCGGTCCGGGCGCCCACGATGCCCAAATCCAGGTCGCCGGCCACCGTCTTTTCCACGATCTTCTCCGTATCCCCGATATCCAGGGAGATGAAGACCTCGGGATGATGCCGGGTGAAATCGCCGATAAGGGCCGGAAGAAGGTAGACGCCCGGAATGGTGGAGCCGCCGATGACCAGCCGGCCCCGGATCACCCCCTGGAATTCGGCCAGGGCCGTTTCGGTCTCCGCCTTCAGGGCCATCAATTTCCGGGCGTAATCGTAGAGCAGTTCACCGGACCGGGTGGGCAGGGCCTCTTTGGAGAGCCGGTCGATGAGCTGGCAGCCGAAATGGGATTCCAGATCCTTGATATGGCTGCTCACCGTGGGCTGGGAGAGATGGACGATCTTTCCCGCCTTGGAGAAGCTCTTCGCTTCCACCACCTTGCAGAAAACGTGGAGCTGCCAGAGGTCCACGGTCAGTTCGCTTCGCCGGTGGGGAGGGCGAATTTCTCTCTCAGCCGGTCGTGGACGATGGGGGGGACCATGTCCTGGATGTCGCCGCCGAACCGGACCGCCTCCTTGATGATGGAGGAACTGGTGTAGATCCAGCGGAGGCTGGTCATGAGAAAGACTGTCTGGATCTCCCGATGGAGCTTCCGGTTCATCAGGGCCATCTGGAACTCGTATTCGAAATCCGACACCGCCCGCATGCCCCGGAGAATGGCATGGGCATTGCGCTTGTTGGCGTATTCCACCAGCAGGCCGTCGTAGTGGGCGATCTCCACATTCTCGAAGTTGCCGAGGCTGTCTTCCAGCATTTCGACCCGCTCCTCCACGGAGAAAAGATATTGTTTGGTCGGGTTCTGGAGAATGGTGACGATGATCGTGTCGAAGAGTTTCAGCCCCCGTTCGATGATGTCGAGGTGGCCCATGGTCACGGGATCGAAGGAGCCGGGGTAAATGGCGGTTCGCTGCATCCGATGGAAGGTTCCTTATAGGCAATGGGTAATGGGTTACAGGTAATGGGTCGCCCCTACCTCCAAAAACGATATCTCGGTTTTGCCGTATTTTCGCCGGTCCGTCAAGGTGAAGGGCTGAGTTGGGGAGAGGAGTTGGGGGTTGCGCGTTGGTTCGATCACGGGGTCGCCGCAGGCGTGTTCCACCACCACGCGGGCGTCGGCTGTCAGCAGGTCGTTCCGGAGGAGGTTTACCAGGGCCGGGCGGACGAGGTCGCGGCCGTAGGGGGGGTCCATGAAGACCAGGTCGAATCGGCGGTCCTGCGCCTTGACGGGGGTCAGATGGGCCGCCGCATTGCACCGGATCACGGCGGTTTCTCCGGCGACGCCGCACCGGTCGATGTTATTCCGGATGACGTCGAGGGCGGGCCGGTCGATCTCCACGAAGGCGGCGAAGGCGGCGCCCCGGCTGAGGGCTTCGAGGCCCAGGGCCCCGGTTCCCGCAAACAGGTCCAGGACAACGGTCTCCCGGATGGCGGGACCCAGGATGTTGAACAGGGATTCCCGGAGCCGGTCGGCGGTGGGTCGGGTATCCCGGCCCCGCACCGACAGGAGGGTCCGGCCCCGGAAGCGGCCGCCGATGATGCGCATCTTCCCTGTCCCTTCGGCTATGGGACGATGGCCAGGTCCGCCATCTTCCGGCGGAATTCGGGCGGGTCGATTCCCAGGGCCTCGGCGGTCCGGTCCGGATCGTTGTGGTGCTGGGAAAGCTTTCGCCGGAGAAATTCCGCTTCGAAAAGGGTTTGGGCCTCGTCGAGGCGGTCCAGGGCGAAAAGGCGGTCCTCCACCGTTTCCGACATCGTGGCGTCCGGATGGTAGGGGGCGGGGATGTCGCCTGCTTCGATGATGGGTTTGTCCACCATGATCACCAGCCGCCCCACCAGGTTTTTCAGCTCCCGGACATTGCCCGGCCAGGAGTAGCGGCTCAGCATCTCCTGGGCCTCGGTGGTGATCTGCTTGACCGGGGTGCGGCTCCGCTTGGCGAACTCGTCCAGAAAGACCTCCACCAGGGTCGGGATGTCCTGGCGTCGCTCCCGGAGGGCCGGCACCCGCAGGGGGACCACGTTCAGCCGGTAGTAGAGGTCCTCCCGGAAGCGGCCCTTTTCGATTTCCTTTTCCAGGTCCCGGTTCGTGGCCGCGATGACCCGGACATCCACGGTGACGATGCGGTCGCCGCCCACCCGCTGGAACTGCTGCTCCTGTAGAACCCGGAGGAGCTGGGCCTGGGCCGCCGCGCTCATTTCGCTCACCTCGTCCAGGAAGAGCGTCCCCCGGTGGGCCATCTCCAGCTTGCCGCGTTTCCGGCGGTTGGCCCCCGGAAAGGCGCCCTTTTCATGGCCGAACAACTCGCTCTCGATCCGGTCGTCGGGAATGGCGGCGCAGTTGACATCGATAAGCGGGTTTTCGGCCCGGGGACTCAACTGGTGAATCGTGCGGGCCACCAGCTCCTTGCCCACGCCGTTTTCCCCCGTGATCAGGATCCAGGAGTCGGTGGGGGCCGCCGAGGCGATGCCCTTTTTCAGCTCCCCCACCGGCGGGCTGGCGCCGTTGATGGCGTTTTTTTCGATCGTCTTTTTGCGGAGGTACTTGTTTTCCTCCTCCAGCCGACGGAAATTGAGGGCGTTGTTGATGGTGACGATCACCTTGTCGATGGACAGCGGTTTCTCGATGAGGTCGAAGGCCCCCATTTTGGTCGCCTTGACGGCCGTCTCGATGGTGCCGTGACCGGTGATGATGATCACCTGGATAAAGGCGTTGTCCTTCTTGATCTCCTGGAGGGTCTCGATCCCGTCGATGCCGGGCATCCAGATGTCCAGCAGCACCAGGTCCGGGGATTCGGATTCAATGAGTTTGAGGGCCTCGTACCCGTTGGACGCCATCATCACTTCGAACCCCTCGTCCTCCAGCAACCCGCTCAAAGACTGCAAAATGGACGGCTCGTCGTCAACAATGAGAATGGTCGGAAACATGAAAAATCCTAAAAAGGTGATGGGTTATGGGTTATTTTCCCCCGGCAAGTCGATAATGAATTTCGCCCCATGGGGGTGGTTGTCGCCTACGCTGATCTTGCCGTTGTGGTCGGCCACGATGGAGCTGACGATGGTCAGGCCCAAACCCATGCCCGATTTTTTGGTGGAAAAATAGGGTTCGAAGAGGCGCCGTTTGTCCTCGTCGGAGATGCCGGGGCCATTGTCGGCCACCTCGATGCGGACCCCTTTCTTGCCGTTGCCGCCATGGACGGTCACGGTCACCTCACCCCGATCCCGGATGGCGCCGATGGCGTTGGAGACCAGGTTGATCAGGGCCTGCTTCATCTGCTGGCGATCGAGGTGGAGGGGCGGGAGATCCGGGGGAAGCGCCGTCTGGAAGGTGATCTCCGGATGGCTCTCCCGGAACAGGGCCAGGGTCTCGTCCACGATGGCGGCCAGATCGCAGGGGCTGGGGTCTGCTGCCGGAAACCGGGCAAAAGCGGAGAATTCGTTGACCAGGTTCCGGATCAGGTCCACATGGTCGATGATCATCCGCGTGCATTCTTCGAAGACCGGTTCTCCGAGTCGCCGGGCGTATTTCCGGTGGAGCCGCTGGGCCGAGAGCTTGATGGGGGTCAGGGGGTTTTTCACCTCGTGGGCGATCCGGCGGGCCACCTCCCGCCAGGCGGCCATCCGCTGGGCCTTTTCCAGCTCGGTCAGGTCGTCGACCACCATGACCATGCCCATGTCCCGGCCGGCGTCGTCCTTGAGGACGCTGATGTTGACCCGGAAGGAGCGGGGGCTTCCGTCGATGGTCATCCGAAGCGGAAACGCCACGGAATCTTCCCGGGAAACCGTCAGATAGTCGCGGACTTCGCTGGCCAGGTCGAGGTGCTGGCCTTGAAGGAGCGCCCGGTAGCTCTGCCCCAGAATCTCGTCGGCCGGGATGCCGAGCATCGCCTCCGCAGCCGGGTTGATGGTGGCCACGTGGCCGTCCCGGTCCAGTGTGACGACCCCGGCGGAGACATTTTTGAGCACAATCTCTATATATCGCCGGCGTTCCTCGATCTCCACGTTTTGTTGCCGCAGCATCTGAGCGGACAGTTCCAGCTGCTCCCGGCTGAGACGGAGGTCATGGGTCATCTGATTGAAGGAATCCACCAGCACGCCGATCTCGTCGTCCCCCACCCGGTGGAGGGTGAACCCGAGATCCCCCCCGGCGACCCGCCGGGTCCCCTCGGCCAGGTCCATGATGGGGATGGAGATGGACTTGGCCAGGTAGAACCCGAACCATACGGCGCAAAAAACCACCAGAAGGGCCACGATGGAGATGGTGATGTAGTAGGTGAGTTGGATGGGTTCCTTGAGGAGTTTGATCTGCTTGTACTCCTCGAATCCCCGGGAGATCGTTTCCAGGTCGTCGGACAGAGACGGGGGAATGAGAAAGGAGAGCACCACGAATCCCCGGGAATCTCCGGCTTCGGCGTCAAAGGGAATCCGGCCGATGGTCCGGCTGATCTCTCCCTGGGGGATCCGCTCCGATACGGTCCGGACCCCGTCCGCGTTCACCGCTTTCGTGAGCTGATCCAGGTCGATCTCCTGGAGGTCGTCACCGAATTCCGGGCTTGTGGCCACGGCCTGCCGGTCTGGGACCTTATGTTCAGGGTCATCCTCGGCTGTCCCTGCCTTGTAGATTTCCACTGCCTCGATATTGAAGGCCCGCTGGACCACTTCGGCATAGTTGAGCAGTTTTGAGCGGTTTCCGGGCGCCATGAGATCTTTGGAGACGATCTCATCGGCGATCCGTTCTGTAAAAAACCGATTGTGATCCTCGAAATACCCGTAGAGGCGGCGACCCACCTGGAGGGAATTCTCCAGGGATTGCTCCACCGGCACGTTGAACCAGAATTCGATGCTGGAGGTGATGAAGTTGATGGAGAAGATGAACAGGACCACCGTGGGCAGAAGGGAGAGGGAGACAAAGGCGAGCACCAGCCGGGTCCGGAGGCGCGTGCCCAGCACCTTGCGCCGCCGGTCGTAGAGGAGTTTGACCAGATTCCGGAAGACCAGGAAGATGAGCAGGATCAGCAACAGCAGATTGACGTTGATGAGGATGAACATCAAAATGGTGTTGGAGATGGGAAAATCGGCCCCGAAATGGATGATCCGGCTCTCGGCCACCGTCAGCAGGCCCACCACCAGGATCACGATGGGGATGAGGATCATCTCCCGGCGGCGCCGGCGCCGTTCGCCGGCCGGGTCGCGATATTTGGATGGATCGGTGAATCGGTTGGTCTTCATGGGTCGCTTGACGGGCCGGACAGCTCCCGTACTGTGCTGTTGTCTCCCTAATAGGTAAAATCGATGGTGTACCAGTCGGTCTCGAAATCCCAGAGAGAGACGAAAAAAAGGACGTAATGGAGGTAAAACGGCAGGGTCACCTTGCCCATTTCGGCCTTGGCCCGGAGCTGGTACCGATCTCCTTTTTTGAGCATGTTCAGGGGGATGAGGCCGATGTTATCGATCACCGACATCCGCTGGCGCGCTTCATCGAGGGTCTTGACCACCACCGGTTCGTCGTCCTCCCAGGAGCGGGTGACGACGAATTCGTTGCGCAGGCTGTGGTACTTGACCGAATGGGTCAGGGTGATATTGGCGATGGTTTTGTCCGGGAGAAAATCACGGACTTTTTTCAGGGTGATCAGGAAGAAGAATGTGGTTTTCACGCCGCTCATGATCGCTTCCGTCATGTCGTCCTTGAAGGCCCCCCGCACCTTTAGATAAACCACCAGCTCTTCGCCCAAGTTGCTGATCCGCAGGTCTTCGAACCGGGCGGACCGGGCCGGACCGGCCGACTGGACGATCAGGAGCGCGGCGATGATCAGGATGGCTGCCCTTCGAAAGATGGCGCGTGTCATGGCGTACAGGCCCTTGCGGCATGCCGTCGGCTGGCGGCGGTTTTCGTTTCAGCGGTTTCTGCTTCCCCGCTCAGACCGCGGCGCTGCTCAGTCCGGGGCGGGACGGCCTCCGGCTCGGGCGGGCGGCCCGCGGCGGTTGCCACAAAGCGGCGTCATGGATGGTCCGGGTCTCCCATGCCCGTTTGGAAGCGAAGAACTTTTCCAGAAAGGCGTGGTTGAAGGCATGGCCCGACCGGTGGGTCACCACATGGCCCAGCATCGGCATCCCCAAAAGCGAGAAGTCGCCGATGCAATCCAGCAGCTTGTGGCGGACAAATTCATCCTCGTACCGGAGTCCGTCGCCGTTCATTACGCCGTCGGTCCCCAGCACCACGGCATTTTCCAGGGAGCCACCCCGGGCGAAGCCGAAGCGCTTGAGATACTCCACCTCGTGAAAAAATCCGAAGGTCCGGGCCCGGCTTACATCCATGGCGAACCGGTTTTCGTCCATCTCGAACGTGACGGTTTGGCGCTGGACCAGGGGATGGTTGAAGTCAATGGTGCAGGTGATCCGGAAGGCCGAATCAGGGTAGATGGCCACGGACCGGTCCCCGTCGACGAGTTCGATGGGCTCGTTGATCATGAAAAAACACCGGGGGCCGTTTTGCTCCTTGATCCCGGCGGACCGGATGGCCTCGGTGAACGGGCCGGCGCTGCCGTCCATGATGGGGACTTCGTAGGCGTCCAGCGCCACGACGGCATTGTCGATGGCGAGGCCGGCGAAGCTGGCCATGAGGTGCTCGATGGTGGAGACGATGCAGCCGTTGTAGCCGATCACCGTGGCCAGGCTGGTGTCCACCACCCGGTTGAAATGGGCCGGGACCTCCGGGCGCCCTGGCAGGTCGGTCCGGACGAACTTGATGCCGTGGTTGGCCGGCGCCGGCCGTATGGTCATGTTGACGTTTTTACCGGAATGGACCCCCAGACCGGTGCATTTGACGGATCTTGCAACCGTGCGTTGGCGCGCGTGCAGCGTCATCACGTATCCTCTTCATCTTCTTTCCCTGAACCGCGGGCGCTCTTTTCGGGGCGCCCCAGGACGCCCGCCGCCCACGCAACCTATCACATATAATACATTCACAAGTGATTTCAAGCTTAAACCGGAACAATAACCCTTGACGATATTACGGTTTTGGATATATTGTTGCCATGATAAAATCATTCAAGTGCAAAGAAACCGAAGGAAATTTCAAGGGGAAATTCTCCAGGAAATTACCAAATGATATACAAAGGATTGCTGAAAGAAAATTGGTGATGATACACAGGGCAACCGTCATAAACGACCTTCGCGTTCCGCCGGCCAATCGTTTGGAAGCGTTGTCGGGCAATCGAAAAGGACAACACAGTGTTCGGATAAACGATCGATGGCGAATTTGTTTCAAGTGGCGGGATGATGGGATCTATGACGTTGAAATCGTGGATTACCATTAGAAGGAGTTGTGATGAAAAGAGATTTTCCACCCGTGCATCCTGGCGAGATTTTACTTGAAGAGTTTTTGAAACCCCTCGAAATCAGTCAATACAGGCTGTCGAAAGATATCGGCGTGCCTGCGATGCGGATCAATAAAATCGTTCGCGGCGAGCGGGGCATCAGTGCCGATACGGCGCTGAGGTTGGCGCGATATTTCGGCATGTCCGTCGAATTTTGGACCGGTATACAAAGTCATTATGATACGGAACTGGCAAAAATGAATCTGGGTCATCGCTTGGAACAGGAAGTAAAACCGATGAATTCAGTGGCATAGTTTTAGAATTTTTGAAAATAGTCCGCGGGGGCGGGGTTCGGAAGGGCGGCTTGCTTTGACGAACATTTGATGGTACATTCAAAAATACATTAGGAGGTACGTCATGGGAAAGATAACGAATATCATTCCAGTGAGTGATTTGCGCCAAGACGCCGCCAGGGTATTGAGACAACTAAGAGAAAAAAGAGAGCCTCTGATCATTACCCAAAGAGGGCGAGCCGCCGCGGTGATGGTCGATGTCGAGGCATATGAGAGATTCGAGCATGAAAAAGAACTCCTTCGACTTTTAGCGAAGGGCGAGAGGGAAATCGCGGCGGGCGGGGGATATGATTTGGATGTAGTCCTTGCCGAAGCGGATTCGCTATTGGCTATGGAGAGATAGTGAAGGTTCGCTTTACCCCCTCCGCCCGCGCCCAATTCCTTTCCGTCATTTCATATATTCGAAAGGATAGACCCCTTGCGGCAGCCGATTTCCGGGACCGGGCAGAAAGCATCTTGAGACGGCTCGAAGATTTTCCTGAATCGGGAAGGATCATACCTGAATTTCCAGAGCTTTCCTACCGGGAGGTGATCATATCGCCATACCGGTTTTTTTACAAAATCGAGGCGGAAACGGTTTGGATCATCGCCGTTTGGCATGGGGCACAGATCCCAAAGGAGCCGGATAGTTGAGCATTTTCCACCCTCCCATCCTCCCCGACGCTTTAAGATCGGACGCCTGTCAAAAATGGGACGCCGCCGTCGCCGCCGCGACCGACGCCGACATTCCGCTCCCAGACGATGACGCTCAGGTCAACGAGATCCAAACCCTCTTCGCCCTGAGCGATTTCATCGCCAAAACCTGCACCCGGAATCCCGCCCTGCTGGCCGATCTCTTGGAGAGCGGCGACCTGGAGCGGCCATACGAATCCGGGGAATACAAAAAGCGGATCGAATCCGCCATCTCCGCCGCGACCGGCGAAAGCGACCTGTCCATCGCGTTGCGCCGCCTCCGGAAGCGGGAGATGGTCCGCATCGCCTGGCGGGACCTGTCGGCGCGGTCGGACCTGGCCGAGACGATGGCCGAATTGTCCGCCTTTGCCGACGCCTGCATCGACGGGGCCCTGTCGCGGCTCCACGGATGGCTGGAGGAGACATACGGCCGGCCCCTCCGATCCGGCGGATCGCCCCAGGAGCTGGTGGTGATCGGCATGGGCAAGCTGGGGGCCCGGGAACTCAATTTTTCGTCGGATGTCGATTTGATCTTCGCCTTTCCCGAAACCGGCGAAACGGATGGGGAAAAATCGATCCCCAACACCGATTTTTTCCTCCGGCTGGGCCGGAAGCTCATCAAGGCATTGGGTGAAAACACCGCCGAAGGATTCGTCTTCCGGGTGGACATGGA
>CAYPCE010000124.1:0-3475 GCA_964409085.1 uncultured Desulfobacteraceae bacterium
AGGACGCCCGCCGTTTGATTCCATGGACCTCGTAGCCTTTTGTCAGTAGAAGCTCGGCTAGATAGGCCCCGTCCTGGCCGGTAATGCCGGTAATCAAGGCGCGTTTCATTCAGTTGTGCCCCGCTGGTATGCTTTTATGAGATTGATCGCTTTCCCTTGGATCATTTCAGGGTCCACCATTTTTCCCAAGTCGTTTTCGTCATAAGCGCCTTCAAACGCTTCCATGGAGGCGTATTCTCATTTCTTCCATTTCACCGATCAGCAGGAGCGCTTCATGATAGTCTCCCTTTTCAATATGGGATCGCAGTGTCTGTAATTCTTCCATGGCCGCATCTATCCTGTTCGCCGGGCGCCGGAAGGGTTTACGGTTGCCGCGTCAACCATCTTCTTCATCGGATTCCGCCCGTATATCTTGACATTTCAGTTCCAGCCAGGTTTTCAGCGCATCCGGACCGGCGCCCATTGTCCGCAATGCTTCGGTGACCGGTTCCGGGTCATTTTTCAGTTCGGGAAAACCCAGCAACAGCATGGCGATGTCGCGCCAGTCGGTGCCGGATTTCGGGCTGCCGCGACGATTGGAATATGCGAGCACTTTTTCAGCGATCAAGTGGGGCGGCGCGACGACCTGTATTTGGCCAATTCGGCGCGTCGCCGGCATCGTTTCCACGGATCTTATGTCAACCAGGTGACGATTGCCCGATTTTTGAATCTGGTACAATCGATGCCCTTTGCCGGACGAGACTTGCCGGGCCCGAACGGCAATATGGAATCGTTTGCTCAGGTGTTCCCGCAATTCTCCACAAAATTTTAAAGCGGACAACGACATCAGATCGATATCCCGCGTCATGCGAGGTTCGCCGATGTACGCGTTGACGGCGTGAGCGCCGAACACGGCTACATCGTCCCGCCCCCGAATGAATTCAAACACCCCTTCATGGATCGTTGCAAGCGGCAAAGACTCTTTCACGATAAACTCCCTGAATGCCAACAAGCCGGCATTTAGATCATGGAAAACAGGGGCGTCTGAAACATTTTCGTTTGGCAAGATCTTTTTCATGAGGAATCGGCGGCGATCATGTCCAACGCGGCCTGTTTCAATTCATCCGGGGAAAAGAGCTGTTCGATCTCCGCTTCATCATACCGCCCGCCGAACGCCTCCAACGCCGCGTATCTGAGGGCCGCGGGATAATGCGCCTCGATGGATTCCAGCATCTCGGCGTCCGACATGTAGCGTCCCCCCGATTTGCGCCGTTGATTCGTTTTCCGTATTTCAAAAAGGGCGTTGAAGATCGACGCCTCCCATGACCGGGTTGTTCGGTTTTCCGCGTGCTGTTTAATGAGATGGATGAGCAGGACTTTGATAAAACTTCCGATTTTGTTGATTTTGTCCTCTCGCGACATTTCTTCCATCTCCTCGACGATCCGCAGAGCCGACTCATAGTCCTGGTTTTCCAGGCATTGCCTGAGCGCAGATAATTCTTCCATCCTCACGCCCCTTTCTGCTTGAGACTTGTCCCAATCTCTTTGGCGAGGCGATCCGCCGCCTCGCCCGGATCGGCCGCGTCCCGGATGGGCCGCCCGACCACCAGATAATCCGCACCGGCCGCCACGGCCATGGCGGGGGTGACGATGCGTTGCTGGTCGTCCTTGGTTGCGTTATCGGCGGGGCGGATGCCGGGGGTGATGGCCTGGAAAGACCGGCCCGCCAGTTCTTTGATGCGGCACACCTCCTGGCCGGAACAGATCACCCCGTCGCAACCCGCTTCCCTGGCCATGAGGGCCCGCTTCAGGACGAGCGCGCCGGGATCGTCGCCGTATTCCGGCAAAAACCCGGCGTTTTGGAGATGACGGCCCGAGACGCTGGTCAACACCGTCACTCCGAATACGCCGACCTTTCCGTTGGCGCCGGCCACTGCCGCTTCGATCATGTCCGGGGTCTCTCCGCAATGGACCGTGGCGACGGCCGCTCCCAGCTCCGCGATCCGCGCCATGGCCCGACGGACGGTGGCCGGGATGTCGTGGAGTTTCAAATCGAGGAACACATCGGCCTTTCCGACCTCTTTTATATATCGGACGATGGCGGGACCGGATTGAATGAACAGTTCCAGGCCCACCTTGAACATGCCGACCCGGCCGGAGAGAATGTCGATATAGCGCTTTGCCTCGGTTTCGGTGGGGACGTCCAGGGCGAAGATGAGGTGGTCTTTGGGGGTTTTTGAAAGGGGATTATTCGCCATAGTGGGCCGCTATCCATTGGCGATAGGCGCCGCTCAGTACGCGGTCGATCCAGGAGGGGTTGTCCGTATACCACCGGATCGTCCGGCGCAAACCGGTCTCAAAGGTCTCCCGGGGCGTCCAGCGTAACGCCCCTTCCAGCTTCGAGCAGTCGATGGCGTATCGCAGATCGTGACCGGGGCGATCCTTTACGAAGGAGATCAATTTTTCCCGCGGTTCCGTTCCGGGTTCCATCTCATCCAGGAGACGACAGATCATCCGCACCACATCGATGTTCTTTTTTTCACAGCGCCCGCCGATGTTGTAGGTGTCTCCGATGTTTCCGCGCTGCATGATCTCCCACACGGCGGCGCAGTGGTCGGTGACGTAGAGCCAGTCCCTGACGTTCAACCCCTCGCCGTAAACGGGCAGCAGTTTGCCGGATCGCGCATTGAGAATCATCAGGGGGATCAGTTTTTCAGGGAACTGATAAGGGCCGTAATTGTTGGAGCAATTGGAAATGGTGATCGGGAGGCCATATGTCCGGTGATGGGCCCGCACCAGGTGGTCGGAAGCCGCCTTGGATGCCGAATAGGGGCTGCTGGGATCGTAGGGCGTCGTTTCGGTGAAGAATCCGTCTGCGCCTAAAGAACCATACACCTCGTCGGTGCTGACGTGGTGAAACAGTGTGAGGCGGTCCCGGTAGTGGCGGGCCAACTCGAGGAGGGTGAACGTGCCGATAATGTTCGTTTGGATAAATGCGTCGGGACCGACGATGGATCGATCCACATGGGATTCGGCAGCGAAATGGCAGACCCCGTCAATGGCGTATTGCTCGAAAATGGTTTCAAGGGCGGCTTTGTCGCAGATGTCGGTCTGGGTGAAAATGTACCGATCCGGGTATTGTTGCGCAATATCGGCCAGATTGTCCGGATTGCCCGCGTAGGTCAGTTTGTCCACATTGACGATCCGGCCGGCAAAGCCGGCGTCCGTCAGCAAATACCGGATAAAATTGGCGCCGATAAAGCCGCTGCCGCCGGTGACCATTAGATTTTTGAAGTATCGGGTCATCGGTTAAAAACCCGCGCTTTCCAGGTGTGCGCCGATGGGCGTCGATTTTATGCGGTTTTTGAAAGGATGGATTGCACGCGTCTCATGGCCCTTCCGAGTACGGGATCGACCGCTTGGAGGGCGCCGTGGGGGCAGATTTCGATGCAGCAGTAGCACCGGATGCACCGGTCATAGTCGAAAAGGAGGCCGT
>CAYPCE010000124.1:3575-10794 GCA_964409085.1 uncultured Desulfobacteraceae bacterium
CGGCAGATGGCGGCGTCAACAACGGGGGCCGATGTGCCGGCAATGAGCACGCCGATTTCCCGCGGGGTCCCGCTTCGGCCCGGCCCCTGGCCCTCCAGGGCGGTGATGCCGTCGATCAGTGTGATGGCCGGGGCCACGGCCCGGTAGACCCGGACGAGGAGTTCGGCAAACCGGTCGCGGTCCACGCCGCTGCGCAGGTGCCACCGCGGCTTTTCCATGCCCACCACACAGCCGAAGAGGTTCTTGACCCCCAGGGTGAGCCGCATCTGGGCATGGGTTTTGAGCTTGGCCAGGTTGATGACCATATCCGCCGCCAGGGCGTCCCGGGCCAGATCGATGCGGCCGAACGGGCGGCCGATGTCCACGGAAGCCGTGTCGCGAAACTCATGACACGCTACGTCCAGGTCCGCCAGGGCATCCCGGTAACCGCTTTTGCGCAGGACCCGACCGAACGGGCCCACGGCCGGGCTGTCGGCGATCGACACCCCGGCGCCCTTTTCCAGGGCGTATTGGGCCACGGCCCGGACTACCAGCGGATGGGTCAGGATGGCCCGTTCCGGTGCCGCCGGCATGAGCAGGTTCGGTTTGATCAGCACCCGCATGCCCGGCGTGATCCGGTCCCCGCCGACCACCGACAGCATCTCCCCAATGGTCGGCGCCAGCGACACCGAATGGTACCGGGCGTTTCGGAAAAGAACACGGCCTGTCTGCACCGGGGGCGTCGGCATGGGCTGCCTTTCGGCTCAGGTCGAAACTCGTTTACAATCCGGGCGTCTCTTGGTACATTCCCGTCGACCAGCAGGAATCATAAACCCTCGCTATCCAATTAATCAAGAGGTTTTGGAACCCATTTTCGATGAAAGAGCCCAAAGCACCGCTCCATCCCGCCTGGGGATACCTGTTCGTTCTCACCGCCGCTATCCTGTGGGCCGTCTGCGGGTCGGCCGCCAAATACCTGTTTCTGCATGGGGTGACGCCGTTTCAAGTGGTTCAACTCCGCCTGACCATCGGCGCCGGGGTTCTGTTGCTGCTGCTGGCGCTGCGGCGGCCGGATCTGTTGCGCATTCGAAAGATCGATCTGGCGTATTTCGCCCTTCTCGGCTGGGTGGGTATCGCCCTCAACCAGTTCACCTATCTGTTCGCCATCAGCCGGATCCACGTGGCGGCGGCGATTCTGCTGCAATACCTGGGGCCCAGCCTTATCGCCATCTATATGGTCCTGGTCGCCAAAGAACGGTTGAGCCGTATCATCCTGACGGCCATCGTCGGCGCCACGGTAGGGTGTTATCTGGTGGTGGGCGCGTACCATCTCGATGTGGTCCGGATGAACCTGGCGGGCATTCTCAGCGGGCTCCTGTCGGCGGTGACCTTCGCGGCCTATACACTGTTGAGCGAGTATGGGATGCGCCGGTACAACCCCTGGACCGTGCTCTGCATGGCCTTCTGTTTCGGTGCTGTGGCCTGGAACCTCCTGCTGCCGCCGTTTTCAGCCTTTTCCGGAGACTATTCCACTGTGGAATGGGGATGGATCATCTACATCGGGATCCTGGGCACCCTGGCGCCCTTCGGCTTGTACTTCGAGGGGATCAGCCTCATCCGGTCGACCCGGGCCAGCATCACCGCCACCCTGGAGCCCATCTCCGCCGGGATCATCGCCTTTGTTTTTCTGGGGGAGGCCATGGCGTTTCCCCAGATGCTCGGCGGGGCCTTGGTGATCGGGTCCGTGGTCCTGCTCCAGGTCAAGCAGGAGCAGGACCGGAACGCCCCGGCCCTGTTGCGGGCAGCGCGTCGAAAACAGACGCGGACAGCATCGTCGTAGACGGTGATGAGGTGTTCGTCGGAGGGGGCGCCGCCATGGGGTGGGTGCGCCCTTTTTTCTTGACATGTGTTAATGAAATATATATCAATATATTTTTCAGTGCTTGCGTGCCGAACCCCTATCCATCAGAGGAGGCCGATCCATGGGCGAATATACGGTAACCTTTCTTCCCCACAACAAAGAAATTACGGTGCCATCGGGCGGGGTGTTGCTTCGGGCCGCCCTGGAGTCGGGGGTCCATATCAACGCTTCCTGCGGTGGGGAGGGGGTGTGCGGCAAGTGCCGGGTCATCATCGAAGAAGGGGAGGTGGCCGACGGCATCACCGAAAAGCTGAAAACGGCGGATCGGGAAAAAGGCTACCGCCTGGCCTGCCGCTCCAGGGTCACCGGCGACGTGACGGTTCGGATCCCGGTGGAATCGGACGTGGACCCCAGCGTCCTCACCACCCATATCCCGCCGCGGCAGACCGCCCGGGTCCAGCAGATGGATTTGGAGGGGCTCAAGGAAAAGGGGCTGTTTATTCCGCCGGTGGAAAAACAATACATCGAACTGCCCGAGCCCACGGCCCAGGACAACCTGGCCGACGCCACCCGGCTGGTCAGTTTTCTGAAGCTCAACCACGATGAGCACCGGCTGGTGGTCCGGTTGCCGGTGATCCGCAAATTGCCCGAGGTGCTGCGGGAGGAAGGGTTCGCCATCACCGCCACCATCGCCCGGCCGGTCCACGAGGGCCGCAAATCCCATATCATCAATGTGGAACCCGGCGATACCACGGCCCATAATTACGCCATCGCTGTGGACATCGGTACCACCACGGTCTACGGACAGCTCCTGGATCTCGTCTCCGGCGAAGTGCTGGCCGAGCACGGGGAATTCAACGGCCAGATCAGCTACGGAGAGGACGTGATCTCCCGGATTGTCTATGCCGAAAAGGGGAACGGCCTCCAGAAACTCCACGAGGTGGTGATCAAAACCATCAACGATGTGGTGAGCAAGGTCGTCCAGAAGGCGTCCGTGGATTGCGACGAGATCTCCACCATTACCCTGGCCGGGAACACCACCATGACCCAGCTCTTTCTCAAGGTCAACCCCCGGTATCTGCGGCGGTCCCCCTATGTGCCGGCATCCACCATCTACCCCCCCTTCAATGCCGTATCCCTGGGCATCGATCTGGGGGACCACGTGTCGGCCCTGGTCTATCCCGCCATTTCCAGCTACGTGGGGGGCGATATCGTGGCCGGAGTCATGGGGTCGAACATGTACCGGACCGAAAGGCTCACCCTCTACATCGACATCGGGACCAATGCCGAGGTCGTCATCGGCAACCAGGACTGGCTGGCCTGTGCCGCATGTTCGGCCGGGCCCGCCTTCGAGGGCGGGGGCATCCAGTTCGGGATGCGGGCGGCCAAAGGGGCCATCCAGGATTTTTCCCTGGATCCGGTCACCCTGGAGCCGATGCTGGTGACCGTCGGCGGCGTCCGCCCCAAAGGGATCGCCGGGTCCGGGCTGATCACCATCGCCGCCGTCATGTTCGAGATGGGCGTCATCGACAGCCAGGGCAAATTCAACCGGGATCTGAACACCGATCGCATCCGGGAGTCCGAGGGGATCGGCGAATATGTGCTGGCCTGGGAGGAGAACACCGGCATCGACCGGGACATCGTGATCACCGAGGTCGATTTCGACAACCTCCTCCGGGCCAAGGGGGCGATCTATTCCGGATGCCAGACCTTGCTGGAGGAAGTCGGGCTCACGGTCGGAGATGTGGAGCACATCATCCTGGCCGGCGGTTTCGGCTCCTATGTGGACCTGGAAAAGGCCATGACCATCGGTCTCCTGCCCGAGACGGACCCGGACAAGGTGACCTATATCGGCAATGGGTCGCTCATGGGATGCAAGATGAGTTCCCTGTCCAACCACATTCGACGGGACGTGGTGGACGTGACCCGGAAAATGACCTCCTTCGAGTTGTCGGAGACCGGCTCCTACATGGACCATTACGTGGCGGCCCTGTTCCTGCCCCACACCGACATCAGCCTCTTTCCGCGTCTCAAGTCGCGGATGGACGCCCGGAAAGGGGGATCTGAACCGGATTAAAAAATTTTATTCGATTCATCTATTGACAAAAACTTCCGCGCATAATAATTGAGAAATCTTTGTAAAAGTGGATGGATAGCCCTTTCTATGATCCTGTCAACCCTTCTGGTTGATCGAAATAATGGAGAAAACCACAAGAAAATAGAATGGCTGGAATAGAAAGGAGGGATAGGGGAACTTGTCGACCATCCGTTATGTGCATGTGATGGGCGTCGATTCGGAACACATCTCAACCGTAAACCTTTATTGAAGGAGGATGCAAATTGGGCTTAGACATTTATAAAGAATCCTATGCCGGCGGTATCAGGGAAATCACCTTGGGAAAAGGCGATAAGGCCGTTACCGTCGGCGGCGAGACGAGCTATCCTTTCTATGGGTTCGAAGGCGAGATGCCCAAAAAGCCCAGAATCGCCATGGAGGTCTGGGACATGGAACCGGAGGACTGGCCGGAAGCCGCGGTGGCCCCCTTCAAGGACGTGATTTCCGACCCGGCCGCCTGGGCGAAAAAATGCGTGGACGAGTACGGGGCCAATCTGATCGTGCTCCAGCTCAAGAGCACCGACCCCAACGGCAAGAACGCCGGGCCTGATGAGGCCGCCGCGACGGTCAAAAAGGTGCTGGAGGCCATCAACGTGCCGCTGATTGTCTGGGGCACGGCCAATGTTCAGAAAGACGAAGAAGTCCTCAAGAAAATCGCCGAAGACTGCCAGGGCGAGAACCTGACCCTGGGGCCGGTGGAGGACAAGAACCACAAAGGCATCGGCGCGGCCGCCATGGGGTACGGCCACACCGTCATCTCTTCCTCCCCCATCGACGTGAACCTGGCCAAGCAGGTCAATATCTTGCTGGAAAACCTGGGCGTGCCCATGGACAAGGTCGTCATCGACCCCACCACCGGCGGTCTGGGGTACGGCATGGAATACTCTTTCTCGGTCATGGAGCGGATCCGCATGGCCGCCATGTCCCAGGGCGACGAAAAACTCCAGATGCCTCTCATCAACAACCTGGGCAACGAGGTCTGGAAATGCAAGGAAGCCAAGATGGGCACGGAAGACCCCACCATCGGCGACCCGGAACGACGGGGCATCCTGATGGAAGCGGTCGGCGCGGTGACCTATCTCCTGGCCGGTTCCGACATCCTGATCCTGCGGCACCCCGAATCGGTGCGGCTGGTCAAGGCGTTTGTCGCTTTGATGATGGACGGCGGCGACGCCAAAGGCATCGGGGCCATTGAAAAGAAGCTCGACGATGTGGACCTCGACCTGGCTTCTGCGGCGCCCGAGCCCGATCTGACCATCGCCGAGGAAAAGGGCAAGCCGGCCCCGGCGAAGAAAGCCGCCCCGGCCAAGGAAGCGGCGAAGCCCGCGGCGTCGCCCAAGGCGGAAGCGCCCAAGAAGGAAGAGAAGCCGGCGCCCAAAGCGGAGGCCAAACCCGAGCCCAAGCCGGAGGTAGATACCGCGGCCCAGAAGGCGGCGGACGAAGCCAAGGCGAAAGCGGACGCCGAGGCCAAGGCCAAAGCCGAAGCGGATGCCAAGGCCAAGGCGGAGGCCGAAGCCAAAGCGAAGAAGGAGGCCGAAGAGAAGGCCAAAAAAGACGCCGAGGAAAAGGCGGCCCGGGAGGCCAAGGAAAAAGAGGAGGCCGAAGCCGCCAAACGCGAGGCCGACGAAGAGAAGATCCGTCAGAAACGGGCCGCCGAGCGCGAAAAGCGGGCCGGGGAACGGCAAAAAGCCGCCGGTGCGGAAGTGCCCAAGACGGTCGCCGCCGAGCAGAAATCGCACCTGGACAAGATCCTGGACCAGTTGGACCGGATCCACAGACGATAAGCGGGCAATAACCTGTTTGCGTGAAAACACCATGGGTGTATAAGCGCCACCATTTTACCGATACAACCATGAGGAGGAACCTCTAATGGCAGAAGTCAAAAAGGCCAAAGCCGAAAAAAAAGAAGCCAAGGTAGCCGATCCCGTCGCCGCCTCCATCGATCCGGCGACCCAGCAGATGCTCAGAAGAGCCCAGGAACTCGGCATCGATACCGTCTGGGACCGGGCCGTCACCATGAAACAGTGCAACATCGGGCTTCAGGGTATCTGTTGCAAGAACTGCGCCATGGGACCCTGCCGCCTGCCGCTGCCCAAGGGCGGCATCGAGGGCGAGGACACCCGCAAGGGCCTGTGCGGCGCCACCCCCAACACCATCGCGGCTCGTAACTTCATCCGGATGATCGCCGGCGGCGCCGCGGCTCACTCCGACCACGGCAGAAGCGTGGCGGAGGTGTTCCTGTCCGTGGCCCGGAAAGAGACCGAAGATTACCAGATCAAAGACCCCCAGAAGCTCTTGGCCATCGCCCCCCATCTGGGCGTGGAAACCACCGTGGAGGTGGACGGCGAAACCAAAGACCGGGACTTCGATGAAATCGTTCTGGAAGTGGCCGAAACGGCCATGGGCGAGTGGGGCAAGGCCGGCGGCGAGCTGCATTATCTCAAGCGCGCCCCGGAGCCCCTTTACGAAAAATGGAAGAAAAACGGCGTTCGGCCCCGGAACATCGACCGGGAGATCGTCGAGATCATGCACCGGACTCACATGGGGGTCGACCAGGATTACAAAAACCTCATCAAGCAGGGGACCCGGGCCTCCATCGCCGACGGTTGGGGCGGCTCCATGCTGGCCACCGACCTCCAGGACGTGCTGTTCGGCACGCCGTACCCCCTCCAGTCCGAGGCCAACCTCGGCATCATGAAGGAAGATCACGTCAACATCATCGTCCACGGTCATGAGCCGGTGCTCTCCGAGATGATCGTGGCGGCCGCCGCCTCCAAGGAGATGGTCGACTACGCCAAGACCAACGGCGCCAAGGGCATCCAGTTGGGCGGCATCTGCTGCACGGCCAACGAGATCCTCCAGCGCCACGGCGTGCCGCCGGCGGGCACCTTCCTCCAGCAGGAACTGGCCATCATCACCGGCGCCTGCGACGCCATGGTGGTGGACATTCAGTGCGTCTTCCAGAACCTGGCCAACGTGGCCAAATGCTTTCACACCAAGCTGATCACCACCCACCCCATCGCCCGGATGGAGCAGAACAACGTCGAGCACATCGAGTTCGACGAACACCACGCCATGGACGACGCAAAGCGGATCGTCAAAATGGCCATCGACAACTTCAAGAACCGGGGCGCCGAGGTGATGATCCCCCGCCAGAAGGCGACCCAGATCGCCGGTTTCGGCGTGGAGTCGATCCAGTACCACTTGGGCGGCACCTTCCGGGGCAACTACTTCACCCTCAACGACAACATCATCAACGGCCG
>CAYPCE010000125.1:0-10773 GCA_964409085.1 uncultured Desulfobacteraceae bacterium
GCACCATCAGGGCCCCCAGCAACTGGTCGTTCTCCTTGGCGGCCCGGGAGACCAGTTGCAGATCGTGGACCGTCAGGGGGCGCAGCCGGACCCGCCGGGGCGCC
Source organism: uncultured Desulfobacteraceae bacterium (assembly GCA_964409085.1). Classification (GTDB taxonomy): domain Bacteria; phylum Desulfobacterota; class Desulfobacteria; order Desulfobacterales; family JAABSP01; genus JAABTD01. The sequence continues at coordinate 105 of CAYPCE010000125.1, forward strand.
GCTTCCCCGCCGCCGTTGCCCGGCGACAGCACCGTTTCGGGGATCTCCACGTCGAAGGTGAGGCGGCTGCCGGCGAGAAGTTCATCGGCCGACAGCATCATGATTCATCCGCCACCGTCATATAGAGGGCCTGGAACCCGACGGATTCCATGACGAAATCGTCTTCCGGCATGTTGTATTCCCATGCGTCGACCTTGACGCCGTGGAGGGTGACGCTGTTGCGGACCCCCGGCGTGGCGGCGTTCTCCAGCAGGAGGGTGATGTTGAAGGCCGGCTGGGCCCAACTGGCGGCCGGGCGTCCGCCGGCGGCCTCGCCCAGCAGGAGTTTAAGCATGGCCCCGTTTACATAGGCCCGGCCGATGGTGCCGGCGATGTTGACGTTGCCGGGCCGCAGTTCGGTGGCGTAACGCTGGCCGATCTCGTGAAACGGCTTGACGTCCGAGGTGACCTGCACCTCCACGTCCTGCACGCGGCCTACGGAAATCATGTCGTAGCCCGTGAGCACCTCCTGGGCCTTCTCCCCTTCCAGTCCCTCGGGGGTGGAGAGGGTGATGGACCCGTCCGCTCCGGTGAAAACACTCATGTTTGCCATTTTGGTGTCCTCCTACTGCAGGGAAAGCGTTACGCGGATGTAGTCGATGCTGAACGTGGGCTGCAAGACCACGTTGACGATGGCCCGTCCGGCGATTTCGTCCTGGCGGGTGGCTGTGACCGCCAGTTCATAGTAGGTCAGGGCTTCGTCCTGGAGCATGGTGGCCAAAAAGCCGTCGATGGCCCCCTGCATGGCCTTGCGGACCCGTTCATTGTTGAGCCGGCCGATGAAGGGGCTGGCCACCTGGCGGATCCCGGCCTTGGCGTAGTCGGTGATCCGGCGGGTGGTGATCTGGCTGAAGGGGCCGTTTTCCGACGCCTGGGTGGTGATGCCCCGGATGACGCGGATCCCCCGGCGGTCCTCCAGGGTCAGAACGCCCCCGGAGACCAGGTCGGTGGCTTCGCCGTAGGAAAAGCGCTGGGTGAGTTGGGTCACGCCGGACAACACCTTGTTGGTGGGACTGGTCTGGACGGCCAGGCTGCTGATAAGGCCGGCCACGGCGGCGGCGCTGTAGGTGCCGCCCAGATCGGCCCATCCCCCGGCCGCCGCATCGAAGGCCCGGATGCCGGGAGTCGTGAGGATGAACCGTTTGTTGGACGTGACCTGGGCCGTGATGTCGGCGACGGCGGTGGCATCGGACCCCATGACGGCGATGACGTCCTTCCTGTCGCTTTCCGCGGAATCCACGAGGCCCAGGACGCTCACCGCATCCGACGTGGCGAGTTCCGGGGCCACCAGGATGTTGACGTCGTCTTTGAGCAGTTCGTTGAACGCGTCGGTATAGTCCGGATTGGACGCGCCGGCCGCCAGGCCGTACGCATAGACCTTGCGGGCCCCGTTCCGGTAGAGGATTTCCAGCCCCCGCACGAGGTTCAACGTCCCGCTGCCCCCGTTGTAGGCGTCGTAATCGCCGAATTCCGCCTTGGCGGTGGCGTAATCCGACAGGATCCGGGTGGCGCCGGTGCCCTGGGACGCCGTCCCCACGATGCCGATGTTCCCGGAAGAGACCCCGCCGGCGGTGATCAGGGCTTCCGCCTGCACCCGGATATACGTACCGGGTATGATCTGTTCCCCGAATTGGTCTTCTGCCATCTTTTTGCCCTCCTGTTAAGCGGTATTGCCAATGAAATCGATACGGATCACCCGAGTTCCACGTGGAGGGGGATCTCGCTGATGACCTCTTCGGAGGCGTCGGGCCGTCTGAGATATTCGTAGAGAATGTCGAAGGTCATTTCCGCGATTCGGGTATTGCCCCGGCCGGGTCCGTAGACGGTATCCCCCCCCTCGACGGTGAGGAAACCGAGTTCCGCGAGCTGGCTGCGTTCGGCCCCCAGCACCGCCAGGGTCACGGCATTTACAGCGGCCCGCAGGTTGTTGAGATTGTTGCTTTCAGAGTGAATGGCCACCGCCGCCCGGATGCGACGGCCGGTGATGTCGCCGGTCCGCTCGTCATCGTATCCAATGTAGCCGCCCAGCCCGGTGGGGGTGATTCGACGGGGGGAAACGGTTACGGTTCGGGTGACGCCGCCGGGGGGATCGGGCAGGAGGACCTGGAGGGAAACGGAAAGATCGTCAATGGCTTCTTGATTGATGGCGGCCATGGCCCCGACTTCCTGATCACGGAAAGGTCGACCTGAACCCCGTGACAATGGTGGAAACTGATCAAAACCCGTAAAATGATCTTAATGACAGGAGGATTCGGTTGTCAACAAATAATGAAACGAAAAGACGAAAAAAGTTTTACGTCTTCGAAAACAAGCGGTGAAGCCCGCAGCGGAGGTTTGCGGAAGGGAAGGGGAAGACCCGGGGGGGTTGGGCTGAAGAAAGGGCCGCCCCCGTAGAAAAAAACGGGGGCGGCGTTTTACCGTGCTGTATCGTCTAGCCTATTGGCCTAGCCATTTCTTTACTTTGTCCTGGTTCTGTGACACCCATTTTTTGGCCGTCTCGTCCGGATCGGCGTTGTCAGCGGTGTTCCAGTCCATCACCTGGGAGATGTCCTTCTCGTCCCATTCAAACCGGTCGATGATGGCGTAGGCTTCGGGCATGTCCTTCTTCAGACCCTTGCGGACGATGGTGTCGACGTGCTCGACTTCGCCCAGTTCTTTCTTGGGATCCTTGAGGATCTTGAGGTCCCAGCGGCCGAACTTCCAGTGGGGCGCCCAGCCGGTGACCACGACCCATTCGTTATCCTTGATGGCGTTGCTGAGGGCGGCGGTCATGGTGGCGCCGCTGCCTTCCATCAGCTCATACTCGTCTTCCAGATCGTAGGCCTTGAGGGCCTTTTCGGAGTAGCGCATGAGACCGGCGCCGGGGTCGATGCCGATGATCTTGTTGTTGAATTTCTCAGCGATCTTGGGGTCTTTCATCTCGGGGATGGAGTCGATGTCGACGTAGGCGGGCACCACCCACCCCAGGACGGCCGGGCCGTTGAGGTTGGTGCCGAGGTTTTCCACGTCGTCGCCCACCTTCTCCATGTAATCAGCGTGGGTAATGGGCAGCCATGCGGTGGTCATGGCGTCGGCGTTGCCGGTTGCCAGGGCCTGGTAGATGGCCGCAGCGGCCACTGGCAGGGTCTCCACATCATAACCTGCCTGTTCCAAGGTGGCTTTGAGCACGTGCGTACTCGCGGTCGCGCAGGCCCACTCGGTGTAGACGAGTTTCACCTCTCCTTTGGATGCAAGGGCCGGCATGACGCCGGCGATCATCGCGGCGCAAACGGTGAGTACAACAAGCAACTTCTTCATGGTTCCTCCTTGTTTGGGTTGATTTGATTAATAGGGCGATTGTCTGTGATTCGTGTTTTTTGATCGAAACATCCACACCTTACCCGGCGGAGCCGCCCCTGTCAACCGTAAAATCCGTCGCCGCCGGGGGCTGAACCCCCCGGCAAATGGCGGAACCGCCCTGAAGGGCGCTCGGCAAGGTTCTTCTATCGATGGAAGGTAACTGGGTGTTCTTCCTGTCCCAGAGGCGGATCAGTGTCCGCTCAAAAAACTACTCCCCTTGTCCACCGTCCCTTCCTCGTAGCGGCTCAGGCGGAGGGGGTTGTCTTTGTTGTCCATGGCGCCGGTCACAAGGTCGGCGCACCGACGGCCGACGGCCGGCGAGACCATGATGCCCATCCAGTACCCGCAGTTGAGATGGAATCCGGGGACCGTCGGCACCGGGCCGATGAGGGGCTGCTGGTCCGGCGTGTAGACATACTGGCCGGCGGACACCGAGATATCCGTGGCTTTCAATCCCTCGATGATCTCTGCCCAGAAGGGGGTCAACTCCTGGACCTTGTCCAGGGCCATGGCCGGGAAATCCCAGTCGCCCACCGGGTTTTCCATGGGTTCGGACACGGGCTCGTCGGGGTTGACCCATCCCACCAGGGCCCCGCCGGCCTCGGGCCGCCAGTAGGAGCCGTTGACCAGGTTGACCGTGAACGGGGCCCCGGTGGGAATCTGGCCCGACACCACGAACGCCTTCTGCCGGAGGACCGGCTCCAGGGGCAGATCGACGCCCACCATTTTCCCGATGACCCCGGCAAACGGTCCGGCCGCGTCGACCACGTTCCGGGTCGAGATGGTCCCCCGGTCGGTTTTGACGCCCGAAACCCCGTTGTTGTCGGTGAGCACGTCGAGGACTTTCGTCCGGACGAAGAACCGGGCCGTGGACGCCTTGGCGAATCCCTGGACCAGCTCGTGGACCGACATCCAGCCGTCTCCGTTCCGGAAGGTGGCCCCGACCACGGACGGCGACAGGAAAGGGAAGCGCTTCAGCACTTCGTTCTGATCGAGGAATTCCGATCCGACGACACCGAGCCGGTGCTGCTCTTGGATGGCGGCCTGCATGCCCGGGAGCATCTCTTCCTTGTCGGTGATGAACAGGTACCCTTGCTGGCGAAGATGGATCTCATGGCCGGGCAGGCCGACGCGCTCCGGAAAGTGTTCGAGGAAATCGACGCTCTCCAGGGCAAGGGGCACGATGGCCGGTTCGGTGAACTGGCACCGGAAGCATTCGGCGGACGCGCCGGTGGTCAGTTCGCCCAGGCCGTCCTTGGCCTCCACCAGGACCGTGTCCAGGCCCGATTTGGAAAGCCAGTACGCCGTGGCCACGCCGACCGCGCCGCCGCCGATGACCACCACGTCGGCGGTCATGTTCGTATCCTCCGGGATGTAAATCTTGCGCATGAGGGGCCTCCTTATGAAGGGTGATGGGTTGCCATATCGCCGGCCACGTCGGCCAGGCCCACGCGTTCCAGGGTCTCTTTGGTGGGGATGCCGTTCTCGTCCCATCCCCGGGCCGCGTAATATTCATCCAGCATGATGTTGACTTCGTCTTCGGTGATGAAGTGGCCCTGATTGGGGCCGTCCAGGACCGCTTCCCGGCACAGCCGGGGCGGGGGCATGTCCATTTTTCGGCCGAAGCCGTCGATCTCCCGGGCCGAAAAGGCCCGGGTGAGGTGCCAGACCATTTCCGACACCTGGATCAGCTCGTCCCAGGTCCGCTTCCGGCCGGTGATCAGGGCGCTGAGTTCCTCGTAATGGCCCACCTCGAACCCCAGCTCCATCATCTGGAGCCGGCAGGTGCCCAGCACGTCGAACATGGGCCGGAGGTGCTGGGAATCGATGACCCCCTGGGCCTTGCCCCGGACCTGGGATTTGGCCATCCGTTCGCCGGACCCGCCGGCCTCGATGAGGGCGTGGACGTCGGCGTCGGTACCGGTGACGTCCTTGCCCAGGACCCAGGCCCGGTTGTGGTGGGCCCCCACGTCGGCGGTAAGATAGGCCAGCATCATGCCGGGCGCGTTGCGGCATTCGTAGCCGGTCCATTCCAGCCCTTTGACGTGGACGGCCAGGGCCTCGGCCCCCTTGCCGATTTTCCGGGCGGCCCGGGCCACCCCGTCGGCCAGTACCGCACCGATCTTTTCCCGGCGGGCGATGAGATCCAGGATGTGGAGGACCGAGTCCAAATCTTCGAACCGGACCGGTCGGCCGAAATCCGCTTCGGTCAGGATCCCCTTTTCAAAGCATTCGATGGCGAACCCCGCCACCGCGCCGCCGGAAATCGTGTCGATCCCCAGCTCGTCGCAGACCTGGTTGCACCACGCCACGTCTTCGATGGTCTGGAGGACGCAGTTGCCGCCGAACAGCGCGATCGTCTCGAATTCCGGCCCTTCCACGTAGACCGTGCCCCGGGCCGTTTCCGCCTTGCCGTATTTCCCGCAGGGAATGGGGCAGCAGAAGCATCCCTTGTCGGTGATTTTCAACCGTTCCAGGATCATCTTGCCGTTGATCCGCTCGTGGTGGGCGGCCCAGGAGGTCTGGAAGTTCCGGGTGGGAAAAGCCCCCACCTGGTTGACGAAATTGGTGATCCCGGCGGTGCCCTCCGGGGTCCATCCGGTAAATCCCGGCTTTTTGTAGATGTCCTGATAGGCTTGTTTGCCGGCGGCAATGGCCCCGTCCAGGTCGTACACCGGGAGGGACTTCCGGCCCCGGACGGCCACCGCCTTGAGATGCTTGGCCCCCCAGACCGTGCCGATGCCGGTCCGGCCGCACTGGCGGCCGAAGTCGTGGGAGATGCAGGCGAACCGGACGAGCCCCTCCCCGGCCGGACCGATGGTGCAGATCTCGAAATCCTCTCCCAGTTCCCTTTTGAGATCGACCTCCAGGGTGATGGACCCCTTGCCCCAGTGGGTCGAGGCGTCCCGGATCTCCACCCGGTCGTCGTCGATGAACAGATAACAGGGCCGTTCGGCCTTGCCGTTGATGATCATGGCGTCGTAGCCGGCGTATTTGAGGGCCGGGCCGAAATGGCCGCCCATGTTGCCGTCGCCGTATCCGCCGGAGGCCGGGGATTTGGTCCCGAAATGGGTTTTCCCGCTGCCGGGCAGGTAATGGCCGGTGAGGGGGCCCGTGGCGATCACCACGATATTGTCCGGCGAAAAGGGGTCGGTCCCCGGCGGGATCTCGTCATACAGCAGCCGGGCCACGAACCCCCGGCCGCCGATGTATTTCTCCGCCAGCTTCGGGTCCAGGGCTTCCTTTTGGACGGAACCATCGCTCAAATCGACGCGGAGGATCTGTCCGGCGTATCCGTAGAGCGTCATACGGCCCTCGCTTTCTCCGACCCGTCGGTCAGCAGGATGGCTCCCCGGGGGCAGGCCTCGGCGCAGGCCCCGCAGAGAGTGCATTTAAATGGAATGGATTCCGTGGGATGGATGCACATCACCCCGTGGGGACAGGCATCGACGCAGAGCAAACACTCGGTGCAAAGGTCCGGATCGACGAGGTAGACGCCGTCGGTTTCCGTAATGGCCTCCACCGGGCAGGCCTCGGCGCAGGCCCCGCACTGGTCGCACAGGTCGATCTGATAGACCCCGGGCGCCGGGAACAGGCCCCGGATATTGAGCACGGCCTTGGACGGGTTGACTTCCTTGAACTGGGCCAGGGCGCAGGCCATGAGGCAGGTGCGGCACCCGGAGCAGTTTTCGGGGATGGTGGTGAGTTGCAAAATGGGGTCTCCTTGTTTTATTGCCAGTCTTCCGACATCCGGTCCAACTCTTCCACAATGCCGTCGGGCAGGGCCGGTGATTCCTGTTTCATGTACCATTGGGTGTGCTCCTGGAGCCGCTGTTCGAAGCCCTTGGATCCTTTCGCCTCCCATTTGGACATGGTGGAGCGGTCGAAGAGTTTGGAATACCAGACCTCCCGGAAGTATTTGAGGGTGTGGGGCTGGGAGAGGAAATTGCCCCCCGGCCCCACCTTGTCGATGACGTCCAGGGCCAGCCGGTCGGGGTCCACCCGCATGCCGGCCGTGTACATGTTGACCATCTCCACGATTTCGTTGACCAGCACCATGTATTCCGGCGACACGAGGTTGGAGCGGTCGAGCCATCCGTTGTCGTGGACCATGTTGGCGCCGCTCATGGAGGAGCACAGACAGGAGAAGGTGGCCTCCACGGCGGCCTGCTGATCCGGAAATTTGGCGTCGGAACAGCCGGACATGCCCATAAAGGGGACGCTGTAGAAATGGGCCATCTGGGCCATGGCCGAGGCCATCAGGTTCATCTCGGGCGCGCCGTAGGAAAAGACGGTCGTCTGCATGTCCATGATGGTGGCGAAGGCCCCGTAGACGAAGGGTGCGCCGGGCCGGACGAGCTGGGCCAGGATGCAGCCGAACATGGATTCGACGCTGCCCTGGACCACCGTGCCGGCCAGGGTGGCCGGCGCCGTGGCCCCGGCCTGGGGACCGGAGTAGCAGACCTGGGGCAGCCCCTTTTCCGCCGTGAACAGGAGCCGGTCGATAAGGGCGTCGTCGAAGGTGAGGGGCGAGATGGGCGAATTGAAGACCACCACGTTGGGGTGCATGAGCAGGGCCGCCTCGCCGCCGGCGATGATGCTGGCCATGGCGTAGATGTCCTTCAGGGCCTTGAGGCTGGAGGTGCAGAACAGGAGCGGCTTTTCGCAGTAGGTCAGCGCCGTCCGGGCGGTGGTCCGCTCCGCCACGTCGGAGTCCACGTCCGAGGCCACGCCGATGGTCATGGCCCAGTGAAAATTGGGCAGGGCGTTGGCGATGGTGGCGGTGACCCGCAGGTCGTCGATGGTGAAGCGCCGACGGTTCCGGGTGACGGGTTCCAGATAGTCGAAGGCGTCCAGCGTCGGGCCGTAGTAGGTGTCGTCCTCTCTGAGCACCACCGCGCTTTTGCCTCTGCGCGTGTAGAAAACCACCTGGGGCGGGACGAACCGCATGGCCCGTTCGGCGAGCCAGCCGGGAATCCGGATCCGGCTGTCGTCCACATGGCAGCCGTGGCCGTGGAGGATTTCCCGGGCCTTGGGATGGGTCACTTTGACCCCGGTGGTTTCCATCAGTTGCAGGGCGGCCTCATGGAGTCGCTCCACCTGCCGGTCGCTGAGAAACCGCTGTTTGGGCTTGATGTTGACGGTTTCGTCGGTGACGTGGGGAAAATCGTGCAGCCGGGGGGTCGGCTGAATGGGTTCGGTCCCCAGTTTTTTGCCAATCATTCGGCAACCTCCGCGTTCTGGAAAGGGGTTAACGCATCCGGGTCATGATTCCAGCAGAACCATGTCCTTTCGGTTTCGGTACATTTCGATCTCCGGAATGATCCGGACGAGTTCGGACTTGACGATGCCCAGATGGTCGAGCATGACGGCGCAGGCCCGGTCGGCGTCCTTCTCTTCGATCCGGTCCACGAGCCGCGACGCCGTTTCGATGGCCCGGTCGGGCCGGCAGAGGGTGTCGGGCATGAAGGTCATGTAGTCGGCATGGATCTTTTCGATGATCATCCGCAGAATCCCGGCCATGACCGGGTTTTCGGAGGCGTCGGCCAGGGCCATGTGGAAGTCGAAATCGGACTGATAAAACCGGTCGATGTCGGACCCGTTGCGGCGAATGGCCGCCGCGGCCTCCCGGAGTTTCTCGACCTCTTTGGGGCCGGCCTTGGCCGCGGCCATCCGGACCACGCTGCATTCGAGGTGCTCCCGGGTTTCGATGAGATCGAGAATCCAGTAGGCGGCGAGAACATCGCTCAGTTTGCTGTTGAAGACGTGGGGGGAGGGGATGTCCTCCCGCAGGAAGACGCCCTTGCCCTGGGTCACTTCGAAATACCCCACCAAAACCATGGCGGAGATTGCCTCCCGGATGGAGGACCGGCCCACCCCGAAGGCTTTGGAAAGTTCCCGCTCCGGCGGCAGCTTGTCCCCGGGTTTTAATTCACCGGCTTTGATGTTTTTCAGGATTTCCCGAACCACCAGTTCCGGCGTGGAGGTTTTCTGTATCGATTCGACTTTCATGGGCTCCGCAATCCATTCCGGTTATCCTCGGTTATCGCCTATCATTTATAGGATGGCCTGTCAACAGGTTATCAGACCAATTTGGGCCGCAGATTTGCACTGATGTTACTGATTCCGCAGAGAGGCTTGAATCTTAGCGTTGATGGGCTTTAGGGTGACCCTTGGCTGCTCAACGCGGAAAGAGATCACGCATCTGTGGAATCAGTAAAATCTGCGTGAATCTGCGGTTCCGGCTACCCCCCGAAAATCCCGACAGCCCCGGCCACAATCAAATAAATGGCCACGATATAGCTCAACAGCTTGGGCTTGACGAGAATCAGGATGCCGGCCACGATCGCGAGAATGTGCGTCAGGTCCGCAGTGGAAAAGCTGATGGTCATGGGGTGTTCTCCTTATATGGCTTGGTTGCGGTCAGCTTCTGGCGTAGCGCCCCATAAGGTAATCCCGGTCGATGACGTGGGTGGTCATTTCCCGTTCCACGGTCACCTTGTCCGTCCCCTCGGGGAGATCCAGGGTGGTGTCCAGTGCATAGACCCGGAAAAAATAGCGGTGTTCCCGGTCCGGGGGGCAGGGGCCGAAATAGCCGGTGCTCCCGTTGGTGCCCAGGCCCTTGGTCCCCTCGGGCTCCCGGCCTTCGGGGATTTCCCGGGTGTCCGGCGGGATGTTGAAGGCCACCCAGTGGTCCCACATGCCGTCTTCCCGGATGTGTTTGGGCACATCCGGGTCGTCCATGATCAGGACCAGGCTCTTGGTCTCGGACGGCACATCCGAGATCTGCAGGGGCGGATTGACGTTGGCGCCGTCGCAGGTGTACTTGGCGGGGATGCTCCCTTCGTTTTCAAAAACGCTGCTGGTAAGCTTCATGGTGCTCTCCTTTCCTTTATGGCGGAATGATACCGCCGTTCGGTTTGCATCCCCATTGTAAGCCGGAAGCGGCGTTGAAAGTAAATACGGCAAAACCCGTAGATTTTCGGAATGGACCCACCCCTCTGTTTCATCCACCGCACGCTACCCGGTTCCTTCCCTCCGATTTCGCCCGGTATAGATTCTGATCGGCGATCCCGATCAAGCGATCGCTGGTGATCGCCGGCGCCGGCACCCGGGGTTCAAAGGTGGCGGTTCCGAAACTGGCGGTGATGGAGAGCGGGGCGCCGCGCCAATTCAGCGGGGTGGCGGCCACCTGGCAGCGCAGTCGTTCCGCCATGGCATAAGCGGCGGCGGGGCCGGTTTCCGGCAGGACCAGGAGGAATTCCTCGCCCCCGTAGCGGGCCAGCCAGTC
>CAYPCE010000126.1:0-6468 GCA_964409085.1 uncultured Desulfobacteraceae bacterium
TTCATAACTTTTCTCCTTGATTTGGCCGCCCGGTCGCGTAACGCCGTCGAAAGCGGATCCGGCAGGAAATGTCTTTTCACAGAAAACAGAGGATAGTTTTCCCCTCGCACCCTCTTTGAATGAAAAATTATTTTTCTATGTTATTGTCCACCATGAACAGGCCATACATAATAAGCGGATGTCTTGTAGTAGCCGTTAGAGGCTCCTTCGTCAAAACTCACATACCAGGCGCTATCTGGATATTTCGAAAGAGCGCTGCCTGACCAATATTTCGATAACTGAATATTGGTAAAAGGATGACCCGATGGCAAAGCCGGATCATAAGTTTCCAGATCCAAAAGGCTTAGCAGTTCTTTTCGATTCGGCAAACGCCAGTCCCCTGCAGCAGAGCCATCCGATAGCCCACATGAACCGTTTGCGAGGTTGTTGCTCCAGGTAAGCGCATTTGCCCATGTTAAATAGCCCATTGTTTTATCAATTCCACCTGAGTTCTCCAAACAGTCCGCATCTTTGAGCCAAATTAGTCCGGTCATGTTATCCGTGACAGTTCCGTCGCCGTTATCCGTAAAACGGGGACTGGGCGGCGTCGCGCCTTTCTGATATTCTCCATCTTGGCCGGTTCCTGCACAGGATATTGAATTTCCGGATTCATCCCAACATGAGGTTTGACCCGTCTTTTCGACAGCCGCAATGGGATAATTGCCGTCCACGCCAAAAAGATTGACGCCGCTTTTGATGTTAACGGCTGCCAGGTCCGCGTCCACCGCGTCAAGCGTCGTGGCGTTGTAAAACCCCTCCAATACCGAGGCGCTGACGGCCGACAAAGTCCGCGTTGTCATCGTCCCCACCTTCGGCCCCCAATTGGCCGGGTCGGTGCTGAAAAACGTCGCGCTGTCCAGCACCTTGTCGGCGGTGGCGTTGGCCGCGTCGAATAATGCTTTGACGCCCTCGTAGATGTCCTTGGTCGTCTTTCCCGTGCTTCCCGGACCCGCCGCGGGCTCCTGAAAGATTCCCGAAATCGCCGGCGTCACCCCATTCACCAGATAATCGTACAGCCCCTGCAAGGTGTACATGCCGCTGCCGGCGGAAGGTTGGGTTCCGGGGGAATCGAGGTTGCCCGCCATTGACGCCAGTGGAAAAACACATGACAACGCCATCACCAAAAAGAAAAACCTAAACCGCATAAACAACCTCCTGATGCCAAACGTTTTCGTTCTCCTTCATACCGTTTCGGCCAGCCACTCCGCCACGTTCCGATTCTCCGAATCAAAATTGATCCCCATCAAAACGATCTTTTTGCCGGTTTGCCGGAACATGTCCGCATAGCCCTTTTCGCGGATTTGCTTCATGGCGGCCGTGGCGCTCTGATTGCATTTGAATTCAATAATGTAAACCAATTCGGGAAATTCCATGACAAGATCGATCCGGCCCTTGCTGGACATGACCTGACTGCGGGCGGTGACGCCGGAGGCGCAGACCATCAGATAGAACACCGTGTGGAAATAGGCCTCATCCCGCTTGGTCTCCAGTTCGTAAGGAATGGAGGAAAAGATGGCGCTGACGGTTTCGATGAAGGCGGCCAGGTCTTCCTTCAATAGCTCTTCGGCCAGCTTGACGAACCGGGACCGCTCCGACAATTGTTTGGCGTAGGAATGAAACAACGTCTCCAGAAACGCGATTTTGACCTCCCGGTTGGGGTAATCAAAGGTGAAATACCCCTGATGGACCGACTTGATGGTGACGTAGCCGGTTTGAAACAAAAGCGCCTCGGGCTTGAGATCGTCCAGATCGTAGGTGCTGAACATGGCCGGGGTGGCAATCATGTCTTCGATTTTGGGCGGATGCCAATGGTTCTCGCGGATCAGGTCCACCAAGAACGCTGGCGTCCCCGTTTCGAACCAGTAGGCTTTGAAGTCCTGTTCTTCCAAAGCGTTGAGAACGGAAAACGGATTGTACATCTTGACGTCTTTTTCCGAAAAACGATAGCCGTTGTAATAATCCTTCAAACCTTCGATCACCGATTCCGGCGTCCATCCGCGGGCTTCGGCGAATTCACGGACATAGTCCGCGAAACAGGTTTCCACCTCCGGCTGCGTGTAGCCGAGCATGTCGGCGTAGCGACGATGCATGGTGATGTCGTTTAGATTGTTGAGTTCGGAAAAAATCGACACCCGGCTGAATTTGGACACGCCGGTGAAAAAAACGAACCGCAGGCAGGGAACGACGTTGACGCCCTTGAGGACCCCGAAAAAATACTTCATGATTTCCCGGTTGTTCTTAGCAATCTCCAGGGCCTCCCGGCCTTTGCCCAAATGGGAGATGATCGGCTTGTCGTATTCATCCACCAAGACGACCACGCCCTGGCCAAACTTGCTTTCAAGCGCCAGGATCAGCTCTTGAAATTGAGTTTCGACAAATTGAGTTTCGATGGAAACCTCAAAACGCTTCGCCGTCTGTTTCAGAACCAGTGACAGCGCATCTGTCAGGGTGTCCGGATGCTGATGGGGAACGCCGTTGAAATCAATGGCCACCACCGGGTGTTCCTTCCACCCCCAATCGCCGTGCTTTGCGATCCAAAGCCCGTCAAACAACTCTTTTTTGCCCTGAAACAAACATTTGAGGGTGGAAACCATCAAAGACTTGCCGAACCGTCGGGGACGGGACAGGAAATAATATTTGCCTTTTTTCACCATTTCGTAGATATGGCGGGTTTTGTCCACGTACAACAATTTCGACCGGCGAATGCTTTCAAATGACGAATCGCCGATGGACAGTTCGGGCACGTTTTGCATTGGATCATCCTTTTCGCTCATGTTGACGGAGCGGTCTCCCTTTTTTGGGCCTCGAAACATCCGAGAGATTGTCCTTTCCTATCGGTGCATCCGCAGTCCATTCAGCCCTCTGAATTACAGATTATTTCCGTCTCGAACCGGCCAAACGCTGAGATAACTTGTTTTGGAATATGTATCTGTTTCGCCTCTGGTCATATTGATGTACCACGCGTTGGACGTACTGCCCGCAACCGTTGTGCTCGACCAGTACCAATTAAAATCCGTCGGAATGGTGCTAAACGGATCGCCCGCCGACCATTTTCCGGTCCCAGCAGTATTGGAGACGGGGGGCGCGCTATAGCCGAAATGAATGAGACTTTGAAATTCCTTTATATTGGGCAGTCGCCAGTCGCCCGCCGTTGAGCCATCCGTCAATCCACAAGAGCCATCCGCCATGCCGTTGCTCCATGTGATTGCATCCGCCCAAGTCAATGCGGCGGAACCATTATTAATTCCACCTACGGTGTCCGTACAGTATGAGTCCTTCAGCCAGACCAGATCGGTCAGGTTGTCCGTCACCGTCCCGTCACCGTTATCCGTAAACCGGGGGGTAGGAAGGGAAACGCCTTTTTCCAAACCACCGTCATCACCGGTTGCATACCTTGTTGTCTGCCCAGTCTTTTCAACTCCTGCAAGAGGATAGGCGCCGGTTACGCCGAAAATATCTATACCGCTTTTGATGTTGCTGGAAGCCAGATTCGCATCCCCGGCCACCGTTCCCGTACCGTCGTGATACCCTGCCAAAATGTTCTGCTCCGACGTCCCCGGCATGATGTTGACCGCCCCGTTGTCGGGCATCGTGCCCGAAACTCCCGCCGCCGACGCATTGGAAAAGGTCTTGCCGGTCAGCACATCGCCAGCCGCGGCGTCGCCGGCGGACTCGATCACCGCCCCCGTCACCCCGAACAGATCCACGCCGCTTTTAATGTTGGTCGAAGCAAGATCCGCGTCTCCGTCAACGGTCCCCGATCCGTTGTGATACCCCGCCGCAATGGTCTGATCCGCCGTCCCCGGCGTGATGCTCACGCCCCCCCTGTTGGGCATCGCCCCCGCGACCCCCGCAGCCCCCGCGTTGGAGAACGTCCTGCCGGTCAGCACCTCGCCAGCGACCGCATTTCCCGTTGATTGAATCACCGTTCCCGTCACCCCGAACACATTTACGCCGTTTTTAATATTGCCGGCCACCAGGTCCGTATCCACCACGGAAAGATCAAACGCCTCATAATAGCCCGCCGGCTGGCTCGCCGTCGCGCCGCTCGGCGTCTGAGTGGCAATGGTCCCGGTCATCGGCCCCCAGTTGGCCGGATCGGTGCTGAAAAACGTCGCGCTGTCCAGCACTTGGCCGGCGGTGGCGGTGGCCGCGTCGAACAACGCTTTGATCCCATCATAAATCTCTTTGGTGGTCTTCCCGGTGCTTCCCGGCCCCGCCGCCGGTTCCCCAAAAACCCCGGACAACGCCGGCGCGACTCCGCTCACCAGGTAATCGTACAATTCCTGGAGCGTGTACATGCCGCTGCCGACAGAGGGTTGCGTTCCGGGTGAATCGATGTTGCCCGACGTCGCCGCCGGCGCAAAAACCCATGAAAACGCCATCGCCAAAAACACACACTTGAATCGCATAATGGACCTCCCGAGCTTGGGGTTTTCTGTTTAAACCTTAGATATTCAGTTAACTTGCCTCAACCATATTTCCGATCCTCAATAAATCGTCGAAAACGGGGGTAACGGCGAAAGGCAAAACGCGACGGCGCATGAAGCTAACGGGGCAAGCGAAGAGATGAGGAGATCCGATCATGGCGGTTTTACGGTTTCCGATCGAACGGGCGCGATCTGTTCCAATCTGGATATGTCGGCATATATACCATCGACTGTGGAGAATATCGGTCTTAAATCAACACTCAGTCCATAAAACCCCATTTGAAAGGATTCGTCAAGAGAGACATCCTCAATGCAGCGCAATACCCCTTGACAAACCATCCTATATTCACTATTGCGTATTCCGAGGCGCCCAGCCGGGCTTAATAGGGAATCCCGT
Organism: uncultured Desulfobacteraceae bacterium; assembly: GCA_964409085.1. Taxonomy (GTDB): domain Bacteria; phylum Desulfobacterota; class Desulfobacteria; order Desulfobacterales; family JAABSP01; genus JAABTD01. Next base: position 4,867 of record CAYPCE010000126.1, read on the forward strand.
TGTAATCGGGAGCGGTCCCGCCGCTGTGATCGGGGACGACCACCGCAAGTTGCCACTGCGCGGCCGAAGTCGCGTGGGAAGGCGCGGTCAGTAGGATGATCCGAGAGCCAGAAGACCTGCCTTGACGGTAAACGACGCCGGTCATGCTTTGCGATGGACAGAGCGGACGGCGAACCAAATGCAAGGGTCAAGTAAAACCGGGTGCAGCCCTTCAAGCCACAGATGCTTGAAGGGCTTTTTTTATGACAATGGTCCCTCGAAACACGACATCCATTCAGCTCGTTACGCTTTCCGCCGCATTGTTTTTCTGCGTGATTGCGAGCACCGGGATGGGGTATGTCCACGTCTCCTTTATGGATACGGCGCGCATCCTGTTGTCGGAATTTCCGGGGATGGACGGATTGCAAACCGACATCCAGGAATTGCAGCGGACCGTGGTCACCGAGGTCCGGCTGCCGCGAATCCTGACGTCGGCGCTGGTGGGCGCCGGGCTGGCGGTCTGCGGGGCGGTGTTCCAGGGCATCCTCCGGAACCCGCTGGCGGACCCCTACACCCTTGGCGTGTCGGCCGGGGCCGCCTTCGGGGCCTCCATCGCCCTCCTCTTTCCGCTGGGCATCGCCAATGTCTATTCGGTGCCGCTCCTGGCCTTCCTAGGCGGGGCCGGCACCCTGATTTTCGTGATCTACCTGTCGGCCTCCGGCGGCGGCATCTCGTCCAACAACCTGATCCTGTCCGGAATCATCGTGGCGGCCATCCTGTCGGCCGGCATCAGCTTTCTCAAATATGTGGCGGACGAGCAGGTGTCGGTGATCATCTTCTGGCTCATGGGCAGTTTCGCCTCCCGGACCTGGACGGACATGCTCCTGACCCTCGGGGCCGTATGCGCCGGATTTTCGGTCTTCCTGTTTTACGCCCGTGACCTGAACCTCATGTCTCTGGGCAGCCGGACGGCGGCCTCACTGGGGGTGGAGACCGGGCGGACACTGCTCGTTCTGCTGATCACGGCGTCGCTGGTGACGGCGGTGTGCGTGTCGGTGTCGGGGATCATCGGGTTCGTCGGCCTCCTGGTCCCCCACATGATGCGGGGCCTCACGGGGCCGGACAACCGGCGGCTGCTGCCGGTGGCGCTCCTTTCCGGCGCCATCCTGCTGCTCGTGGCCGACACCATTACCCGTGCCGTGTTGCCGGTGGAGGTGCCCATCGGCGTCCTCACGGCCCTCATCGGCGGACCGTTTTTCTGCTACATCTTCCGCAAACGCCAGATGGCGCGGTCGGGGTTTTAGGCATGGGATTCAGACTGGAAACCGTCTCTTTTTCCTACGGCGACAAGCCGGTGATCCGGGACCTGTCAGCCGAACTGGCGCCGGGACGGTTTTATACGGTCGTGGGACCCAACGGGTCCGGCAAAACCACCCTGCTGGACTTGATTTCCGGACATCGCCGGCCCGACACCGGATCCATTCAATATAAAGGAACACATATCGAACGCTATTCGCGGAAGGATCTTTCCCGGGAAATGGCTCTCGTGCCCCAGAATTATCACATCAATTTTCCGTTCACGGTGGAAGAGGTGGTGATGATGGGACGCTATCCGCACATCCC
>CAYPCE010000126.1:6568-10660 GCA_964409085.1 uncultured Desulfobacteraceae bacterium
AAGACGGTGATCGCGGTGATGCAGGACGTCAACCTGGCGGCCATGTTCAGCGACGAACTCATTTTCATGAAGGAAGGCGCCGTCGCGGCCCACGGCCCCGTGGACACGGTGCTGACCCCCGACGTCATCCATGAGGTCTTTTCCGTTTCCGCCAAGGTCTATTTCGAACCCTACACCGACGCCCAACAGGTGGCGTACAAACGGTACGCGTCATGAAGAGACGACATACTATAGCGGCGATCCTCGTCATCGCCGCCATGTCGATGGGCGCCAGGGCCGCGTTCGCCTATACCGGCGCTTTCGATATCGTGGATGAGTGGACGGTCGCCGATCAGAACGGCCGTACCATCCGTGTTGAAAAGCCGTTCACCCGGATCATCTCCCTGTACGGCGCCCATACCGAAAACCTGTTCTCCCTGGGCGCGGGCGACGCCGTCATCGGCGTCTCCCGGAGCGAATCCTATCCGCCGACGGCGCTGGAAAAGCCGCGATATTCCTACCACGATGACCCGGAAAAATTCCTCGCGGCCCGGCCCGATCTGGTGCTCATCCGCCCCATGATCGACCGGGGCTATTTTCAACTGGTGTCCCGGCTGGAAAAAAGCGGGATCACCGTCGTTTCGGTCCAGCCGGGGACCGTCGACGAGATGTACCGGTACTGGCGGATTCTGGGGATCTTAACGGGAAAGGAGGCCGCCGCCCTGGAGATGGCGGCGCGATTCCAGGCGGAGACGGCCGCCATCCGGAAAAAAACGGCGCCGATCACCCCCAAAAAGCGGGTCTATTTTGAAGCCATCCACCGCCGGATGAAAACGTTTTCCCAGGATTCCATGGCCATCTTCGCCCTGGAAACCGCCGGCGGCGTCAACGTGGCCGCCGATGCGGAACCGTCCCGGGGCACCAACATCGCCAATTACGGCAAAGAGAAGATCCTCTCCCACGCCCACGAAATCGACGTCTACCTGGCCCAGCACGGCGCCATGAACCAGCCGACGGTGGATGAAATCCGGAACGAACCGGGATTCGGCATCATCAAGGCGGTGCGGGAAGGGGAAATTTACATCATCGATGAAGAAATCGTTTCACGTCCGACGATGCGGTTGCTGGAGGGCGTTCGGACCATCGGCAGACTTTTATATCCGGACCAATTCAATTGACAGAAACCAACGCCATACTCATCGCCGGCACCCACAGCGGCTGCGGAAAAACCACCGTGACGCTGGGGCTCATGGCCGCCCTCAAGCGCAGGGGCCTTCGCGTGGCCCCGTTCAAGGTCGGGCCGGATTTCATCGATCCCGGGCACCACACCCGGGTGACCGGCATCGTCAGCCGCAATCTGGACGGCTGGATGCTGTCCCGGGACTACAACACGGCCTGCTTCCTCCAAAACACGAAGGATGCCGACATCGCCGTGGTGGAAGGCGTCATGGGGCTCTTTGACGGCTACGACGGCAAAAGCGACGCCGGGTCCGCGGCCCAGATGGCCAAATGGCTCGACCTGCCGGTGGTCCTGGTGGTGGATGCCCGCAGCATGGCCCGCAGTGCCGCCGCCCTGGTCCAGGGATTCGAACGGTTCGACCCAGACCTGCGGTTCGCCGGCGTGGTCTTCAACAACCTGGGCAGCGCGCGCCACCTGCAATATCTGAAAGAGGCCCTGGAAGACAACGTCCACATGTCCTGCCTCGGCGGCATCCTGCGCGACACCGCCATCGCCATACCCGAACGGCACCTGGGGCTCGTCACCGAGGGGGATCATCCGCTGTCGGACGACGATATGGCCAAACTGGCCGATCTCATGGAAGAGCGGATCGACATCGATGCACTGATGAGGGAAAATCCCCCCCGCCCCTCTTTAGAAAAGGGGGATGCGATCAGTTCCTCCCCCTTTTGTAAAAGAGGACCGGGGGGGATTTCCGAGCGGGTCCGCATCGGCGTCGCGCGCGACAACGCCTTCTGCTTCTACTATGAAGACAACCTCGACATCCTGCGCGGGTTCGGCGCCGACCTCGTCTTTTTTTCCCCCATGACGGACCGGCCGCCCCAGGACCTCGACGGCCTCTACCTCGGCGGGGGGTACCCTGAATTGTTCGCAGACCGGTTGTCGGACCATCACCGAATGCGCGAATGGGTCAAAGCGAAAAGCGACGACGGCATGCCCGTCTACGGCGAATGCGGCGGGTTCATGTACCTGTGCGATGCGATTCACGACCTCGCCGACAAACGTCACCCCATGGCCGGCGTGTTCCCCTTTACCACCCGCATGCTGCCGAAACTCAAAGCGCTTGGTTATCGGGAAATCCGGTTGACGGAAGATACGCCCCTCGGACCCGCCCGCACGACGGCCCGTGGCCACGAATTTCATTACTCCGGACGGATCGACGCCACTGGCGACGTCCACACCGTTTACGCGGTAGCGGACCGGAAAGGCGGTCCCGCCGCCGCCGAAGGATACCGGCGGCACCGGACCATCGGGAGCTACATCCATCTTCATTTCGGCAGCCGGCCGACGATTGCCGAACATTTCGTCAACGCCTGTCTATCGTACGGGCGTGAAAGGACAAGATAAATGAAACCCAACGACATAGAAGCCCTGAGCTTCGACATCATCGACCGGGAGGCCGGCGCCCACCCGTTTTCACCCGCTGCCTGGGAAATCGTCCGGCGGATGATCCACACATCCGCCGATTTCGAGTACATGGACAGCATCCGCTTCCACCCGAATGCCATTGAACAGGGAATAGAGGCGATGCTTTCAGGAAAACCCATCATCACCGACACCGAGATGGCGCGGGTGGGCATCCGGAAAGGCGACACGGGGCGATTCGGCTGCTCCGTGGTATGCTTCATCGCCGATCCGGCCGTCCGGGAACGGGCCGAGGCGGAGGGCATCACCCGGGCCAAGGCCGCGATCGACATGGCGGTGGAGAAGATGTCAGACGGCATCTATGTCATCGGCAACGCGCCAACGGCCCTGCTCCGGCTTCTGGAACGGGTGCGGGAAGGGTCGGCGGCACCGTCCCTGATCATCGGCCTGCCCGTCGGGTTCGTCAACGCCGCCGAATCCAAATCGGAACTTCTGGCCTCGGACCGCCCCTGGATCACCAACGTCGGTCGCAAGGGAGGTTCCAATGTGGCGGCCAGCGTCGTGAACGCCCTTGTCAAACTCGCCATCGCCCAAACGGCGGAAAAAGGATAACCCATGAATACCACAACCGGCAAACTCTACGGCATCGGGGTCGGCCCCGGGGACCCGGAACTGATGACCCTGAAGGCGGCCCGCATCCTGAGCGAAGTGGATGTGGTCTACGCCGCCGCTTCCACCAAAAACGACTACAGCCTCGCGGTCAACGTGGCCCGGGCCCATATCCCGGACACGACCCCGGTGATCCACATGGCGTTTCCCATGACCCATGACCGGGCGCAGACCAGCGTCTCCTGGCGTCAAAACGCCCAAACCCTGGTGCAGGATCTCCAGGGCGGCCGCAACGCCGCCTTCTTGACCCTGGGCGATCCCATGACCTACTCCACCTTCGGGTATCTGCTGAAAAACATCCGCGCCGCCGCGCCCGACATCGAGGTGGAAACCGTGCCCGGCATCACGTCGTATCAAGCCTCGGCGGCCAGGCTCAACACGCCGCTGGTGGAGGGCGAGGAATCCCTGCTGATCACGTCGGGGGTCAAGGGCGGCGACCGGTTCCGGTCCCTGGGCGGCAAGCCGGAAAACGTGGTCTTCCTCAAGGCATACCGGAACGTCGGCGACATCACGACGGCCCTTCAGGAGGCCGACATGCTGCGGACCAGCGTCGGCGTCAGCCATATCTGCCTGCCCGAGGAAGAGATCCTCACCGACATCCGCGAACTGGAAAGCCGCAAACCCGGCTACTGGACCCTGATCATCGCCAAGCACCGGAATGGCAAGTCACCGTCATAAGCGCAAAGGCGGCTGGAAACCCCTCGTCATCTCGTTGATCCTCTCGGCGGCCATGCTGGCCGCCGGCACCCTCTGGGTGGAGGGCATGACCGCCGGGACCCTCCACCGGCGCCTGATCTGGCCGCTGGTCCGCCTGCTGTTTTTCATCGGCATCGGCCTCC
>CAYPCE010000127.1:0-10590 GCA_964409085.1 uncultured Desulfobacteraceae bacterium
ATGGCCAGATCGTAGGTCCGGCTGATCTCCTGGATCGCCCGGACCATGTCGGGGATCTTGCTCCGGGGCACGGTGGCGTCTTCCAGCACCAGGGTGGGCTTGGTCTTGGCCAGGGCCGACAGGGCCCGGCGCCGGGCCTCCCAGACCTTGTCCCGCTCGGCGGCGTCCTCGGCCACGCGGACGCTCAGGGCCCCCCGCTCTCCGCAAATGGCCGCCACCTTGTCGGCGTCCTCTTCCACCATGGCGGGATGGCCGTCCACCTCGATGAGCAGCAGGGCCGCGGCGTCGGTGGGCAGGCCCACCTTGCTGTCGGCCTCCACGGCCCGGATGGTGAAATTGTCCATGAACTCCAGGGTAGCCGGCACGATCCGGGCCGCGATGATGGCCGCTACGGTCTCGGAGGCCGCCTCGATCTTGTCGAAAACGGCGATCATCGATTTCCGGTGGGTCGGCAACGGGATGAGCTTGAGAATGATCTCCTTGAGCACCCCCAGGGTCCCCTCGGAGCCGACCATGAGGGCCGTCAGGTTGTAGCCGGTGGCGCATTTGACGGTCCGGGAGCCGGTCTTGACCAGATTGCCCTCCACATCGAAAAACTCCAGGCCCATGACGTAGTCCCGGGTCACACCGTATTTGAGTCCCCGGAGCCCGCCGGCGTTTTCGGCCACATTGCCGCCCAGGGTGGAGACCGACTGGCTGCCCGGATCCGGCGGATAGAAGAGCCCCCTGGCCTCCACCGCCGCCGCCAGTTTGGCCGTCACCACGCCGGGCTCCACCCGCGCGTACATGTCGGCCTCGTTGATCTCCAGTATCCGGTTGAGGCCGTTGGTGACGATGACCACGCCGCCCGCGTCGGGGATGGTCCCGCCGGAGAGATTGGTGCCGGCGCCGCGCACCGTCAGGGGCAGCCGGTTCTCGTTGCAGAGCCGGACGGCTGCCCCCAGGGCGTCGGTGGTGGTGGGACGGAGGGCCGCGCCGGGCACCGCGGCCTCCAGCACCGCCGCGTCATAGGAATAGGTGACGAGATCGGCCTTGTCGGTGAAGACGTTCTCCGGGCCGACGATCTCCTGGAAGGACTTCAACAGGGATGGACTCAGCATGACCGCTCCTTCTGGGGCCGGGCATCGGGCCGATGCGCCGGCGGAAAAATTGGTATGACCTTTATTATTGGACCCATATGATGGATTGCCGAATGGAATTCATCATTCAATTACCGTTTAATTATCAGGTAATAAACCATTTTTCAAGTTATTTTTATTTTATTCTTGACAACCATTCATCCGGTATTCTACAAAAGGTATTACCAATGAGAGCGAGACCATTTGCACCGGTCGGAGTTTGCAACGCAAAAACCCGAAAAGGAAGGAGGTGGGGCCCACCGTCTTGGGGCGAGGGAACCGTCGCCCGGAACCGCATGTTGAACCATCCGTGCCATCAAACAACCATTTTTAATGCATCAACAGAGCCAAAGGAGGAAACACCCATGAAAAGAGCCTCGATTTTAGGCCTCGGCATTCTGCTGTCCCTCTGCCTCATCGCCAATTACGGCATGGCCGCCAGCAAGCGCGGCAAGTTCGGCGAAGACCCCCGCCACGACGAAGCCAAGCGCGTGAGCTTCAAGACATCGGACGAAAAGATCCGGTGGAAGATGGTCATGCCCTGGTCCAAGGGACTCCTGTTCTACGACATCGCCACCCATTTCTGCGACAGCGTCCGCCTGGCATCCGCCGGCCGCCTGAACATCAAGCCCTTTTCCGCCGGCGAACTGGTCCCCGCCATGCAGACCTTCGACGCGGTGAGCAAGGGCTCCGCCGACGCCGGCCACGACTGGCCCGGCTACTGGAAGGGCAAGAACGAAGCGTTCGTCGCCTTCGCCTCCGTTCCGTTCGGACTGGACGCCGAGGGCTACAACATCTGGCTGTATGAAAAAGGCGGTTTGGAACTGATGCAGGAACTCTACGGCAAGTTCAACCTCTTCGCGCTGCCGGGCGGCCAGTGCGGCCAGGAGATGGGCCTGTTCTCCAACAAGCGGGCCACCAAAATGGAGGACTTCAAAGGCATGCGGGTCCGGACCCCGGGCTGGTACATGGACATCCTCAACAACCTGGGCGCCTCCGTCAGCCCCCTGCCCGGCGGCGAGGTTTATCTGGCCCTGGAGCGGGGCGTCATCGACGCAGCCGAGTTTTCCTCCCCTGCCATCAACTACCCCATGGGCTTCGACGAAATCACCAAGTACGCCATTCAGCCGGGCGTCCATCAGCCGGGCATCCAGTGCGGCCTGTTCTTCAACCAGGATTCCTATAACGAGTTGCCTGAAGACCTGAAGTGGATCATCGACATCTGCGCCAAAGAGACCCAGCTCTGGTCCTACAACTGGATCAACGGCCTCAACGCCGAAGCCATCCGCCGGTTCAAGGAAAAGGTCGAGATCGTGAAAATGGACAAGGAAACCGTCATCGAATTCGCCAAGATGACCAAAAGCTACCTGGACAAGGTAAAAGCCGAGCACCCCTTCGTTAAAAAAGTGCTCGATTCCCAGGAAGCATTCAAGAAGGACTTCGCCGACTGGCGCGACGCCCGAAGCGGCGTGACGCCCTGGCCTTACGAAACCTTCATCAACGGCAGAACCACGGAATAACCATCCCCATTCCGGCCCCGCCCTCCGGTCCGCCGGAGTCGTCGGGGCCGGTCCCTGCCCACCCCTAACCACCGGGAGTCAACTCAGATGCGGAAACTCATCCATGACAGAGTCGATGCCGTCATCAAGGGGACCGATGCCGCGGTTCTCACCCAGGGGGACATCACCTCCTTCAGCATCTACCCCCTGCTGATCGTCGTCATTTACGAAGTGCTCATGCGGTATATGTTCAACACCCCCACCGTCTGGGGATTCGAGGTCACGGCCTTCCTCTACGGCATCCATTACATGCTGGGGCTGTCCTACATGGAGGCCCACGACGGCCACGTCAAGGTGGACATCATCACCGGACGGCTGTCGAAAAAGACCCAGGCGGTCATCGGCGTCATCGCCTATTTGCTCATTTTCACGCCGGTGTTTTTCCTCATGACCGTGGCCGCCGTCAAGTACGCCTACACCTCCTTTTCAGAGGGCGAACTCAATTCCACATCCTGGGCGCCGCGCATCTGGCCGTACAAGATTATCATGGCCCTGAGTTTTTACTTTCTGCTGAAACAGGGCCTGGCCAACATGCTCCGGCACGTGCGAACCCTGACCCAGCCCAACCCCGACCCCGAATCCGCCAATTAGAGGAGGTGAGACCATGAGTCTTGAAGTCATGACCGTTTCCATGTTCGTCGTTCTGATCATGCTCATCCTCCTGGGCCATCCCCTGGCGTTCACGCTGGCCGGGGTGGCGACGCTGTTCGGCCTCATTGAAACCGGGGGCGACGCCACGATTCTGTTCGACATGTTCGCCAACAACTGCTGGGGGCTGATGAACAACTATGTTCTGGTGGCCATCCCCCTCTTCATTCTCATGGCCCAGCTCCTGGATCGATCGGAGGTGGCCAACCAGCTCTTCGAGGCCCTGTACATCGTCCTGGGCTCCATCAAGGGCGGTCTGGGGCTGGCCGTGGTGTTGGTCTGCACAGTGTTCGCCGCTACCACCGGCATCATCGGCGCCTCGGTGGTGGCCATGGGGCTTCTGGCCACGCCGGCGCTGCTCAACAAAAATTACCAGATGGAGCTGACCTCCGGCATCATCTGCGCATCCGGGACATTGGGCATCCTGATCCCGCCCTCCATTATGATGGTCGTCTACGGCGGTCTCACGGGCCTTAAAGAGACCTCGGTGGGCAACCTTTTCGCCGGCGCCATCTTTCCCGGCCTGATTTTGTCCGGACTTTATTTCGCCTACATCTTCATCCGCTGCAACATCAACCCGGAACTGGGGCCGCCCATCACCAAAGAGGAAGCGGGTAAATGGAGCGCCCGGCAGAAATGGATCATGACCCTCAAATCCCTGATTCCGCCCCTGGCCCTGATCCTGGCGGTCATGGGCACAATTCTGGCGGGGGTCGCCACCCCCACCGAGGCGGCGGGTCTGGGCGCCCTGGGCGCGGCCCTGCTGGCGGCGGCCAACCGGAAACTCAACTGGCGGGTCATCAAAGAAGCCTCTTTCGCCACCATGAAGACCACCTCCATGGTCATGATGCTCTTCATCGGCGGCAAGTTCTTCTCCACCGTGTTCCTGAGCATGGGCGGCGGCGACGTGGTGGCCGATCTCATGATCGGTTCCGGCCTCAACCGATGGGTGGTCCTGGCCATCATGATGGGCATCGTTTTCATCATGGGGATGTTCATCGACTGGGCCGCCATTCTGCTGATCACGGTGCCCATCTTCATGCCCATCGTCATGGAACTGGAGTTCAATCCATTATGGTTTTCGATTCTCATGTGCGTCAACCTCCAGACCTCGTTCGTGACCCCGCCTTTCGGCTACGCGCTCTTTTACTTCGCCGGCGTGGCGCCCAAAGGCTACACCATGATGCACATCTACCGCGGCATCGGACCCTTCGTGATCCTGCAGCTCATCGGGCTGGCCATCATGGTGGCATTTCCGGGCCTGATCACCTGGCTGCCGTCGATCTTTTTCGGATAGGCAAGGAGATAGATGCATGAGTGGACTGGAAAAACTTTACGAGACGTTTACCCAAAAGGCCGAACTGGTGTCGGCCGTGGTCTCCCGGGTCGATTCCCCTGAAGCGGCCTTCCGGTACGCAGTCGACGTCTGCGACCGGAAGGAGGCCTGCCAGCTCCTGGTGTCGGGATGCGCGGAACCGCTCTCTCCGCCGGCGGACGACCTCTGCGACGCCAAAGCGGCCCGGAAGGTCATGGCCGCGCCGGGGCTGCCGGCGGATGAACTCGCCGCCCTGAAACCGTTGTGTGACGAAAAGGGGATCGCCCTTATCGAAGACGGCCTCCGGGACCATCTCGCGGGCATCGACATCGGCTTTACGGTCGCCGATTTCGGCATCGCCGAAACCGGGTCCCTGGTGCTCAACTCCAGCAGCGAAGCGGTCCGGCTGGCCACCATGATCAGCGAGATCCACATCGCCCTGCTCCCCATGTCCAAGATCTTCGAGACGGCCTACGACCTGGAATACGAACTCCAGGATCTCATGGCGGCGGTCCCCAACTACACGGCGTTTATTACCGGCGCCAGCCGCACCGCCGACATCGAGCGGGTCCTGGCCCTGGGCGTCCACGGGCCCCTGGAACTCCACATTCTGCTCTGGGAGGACATCTGATGCAGGAAGCCAAGAATCTGAAGGAATACAAAGGCGAAGTCGACAAGGCCCTGTCCAATTCCTTTCTGCGCTCCGCCATGGACAATTTCGCCGTAGCGTACCGGACCGGCCGGGCCAACGCCTTCTCGGGCATGGATGTGGAGGGGCTGATCGCCGAGATCGCCGAGGCCAAGGATGCCTCAATTCAGCGGATGGACGCCCTCTACGAGGGGTTCAAGGCCAAGGCCGAAGCCGCCGGCATCCACGTCCACTTGGCCGCCACGGCCGAGGAGGCCAACCGGATCATCGCCGGCATCGCCCGGGAGAACGACGCCAAAAAGGTCGTCAAGGCCAAATCCATGACGGCGGAAGAGACCCTCCTCAACCATCATCTGGAGGCCGAGGGGCTGGAAGTGACCGAAACCGACCTGGGCGAGTGGATCATCCAGCTCCGCCACGAGGGCCCCACCCACATGGTGATGCCGGCCATACACCTGTCCCGATACCAGGTGGCCGACCTCTTCACCGACGTGACCGGCCAGAAGCAGGACGCCGAAATCGAGCGCCTGGTCAAGGTGGCCCGGCGGGAGCTGCGCCAGAAATTCGTGGAAGCCGACATGGGGGTCAGCGGGGCCAATTTCGCCATTGCCGAGAGCGGGACCATCGGGCTCACCACCAACGAGGGGAACGCCCGGCTGGTGACCACCCTGCCCCGGGTCCATGTGGCCCTCATCGGGCTGGAAAAGCTCACCCCCACCCTCCACGACGCCCTGCGGGTGCTGCGGGCCCTGCCCCGGAACGCCACCGGTCAGCAGATCACCTCCTACGTCACCTGGATCACCGGCCCCAACGAGTGCAAATCGGCGCCGGAGAACCGGAAGGTGATGCACATCGTCTTTCTGGACAACGGCCGCCGGGCCCTGGCCAAAGACCCGGTCTTTTCCGAGGTGCTCCGGTGCGTCCGGTGCGGCGCCTGCGCCAACGTCTGTCCGGTCTACCGGATGGTGGGGGGCCATCAGTACGGCCACATTTATATCGGCGCCATCGGCCTGATCCTCACCTATTTTTTCCACGGCCGCGAAAAGGCCCGGAACATCGTCCAGAACTGCATCAACTGCGAAGCCTGCAAAGCCATCTGCGCCGCCGGCATCGACCTGCCGGACATCATCAAAAAAGTCCACGGCCGGATCCAGGACGAGGAAGGCCATCCCGCCACCAGCGCCCTTCTGGGGATGGTGCTCCGCAACCGGACCCTGTTTCACTCTCTGCTAAAGGCGGGCCGGGCCGCCCAGAAACCCGTCACCGGCGATACCCAATACATCCGGCACCTTCCCCAGATCTTCGCCAAAGACCACGGCTTCCGGGCCCTGCCGGCCATCGCCGACAAGGCGTTCCGGGACCGGTGGGAGAGCATCCGGCGGCCCGTCGCGAATCCCAAACACCGCGTGGCGCTTTTTTCCGGCTGCGTCCAGGATTTCGTCTACCCCGAACACCTGGAAGCGGCGGTTGACCTCATGGCCGACCACGGCGCGGCGGTCGACTTCCCCATGAAGCAATCCTGCTGCGGCCTGCCGGTAAAGATGATGGGCGAAAAAGGGGCGGAGCGGGCCGTGGCGGTCCAGAACCTGACGGCCATCGACCCTGAAAAATACGACCACATCGTCACGCTGTGCGCCTCCTGCGCCAGTCATCTGAAAAATGCTTATGTCGATCTGTTGGGGGACGACCCCCAGTGGAAAAAGAAGTCTCGGGCCTTCGCAGAAAAAGTGACGCCCTTCAGCGTCTTCGTCAACGATGTTCTGGGGGTGGAAGCCGACGAATTCAAGGATTACAAAATCAAGGCCACCTTCCACGCCCCCTGCCACCTCTGCCGGGGGGTCAAAGTAACCGAGCCGCCAAGGGAACTGATTCGCAAAGCGGGGTATGAATTCGTTCCAGCCGACGAAGAACAGACCTGCTGCGGATTCGGCGGCACCTATTCCGCCAAATTCCCGCACATTTCAGCGGAAATTCTGGCGAGAAAGCTGGACGATTTCGAAAAGACCGGCGCCGAGGTGATCGTCACCGAATGTCCGGGATGCGTGATGCAGTTGCGGGGCGGGATGATGAAGCGGGGCGGACGGGTTCAGGTGAAGCATTTGGCGGAGGTGTTGGGGGAGGAGCGGATAAAAATCTGAAATTATTTCGTTTGGTTCGATATCCATGCTTGGATTGATCTATCCCCGGACACGAACCAACCTTGACCGTCAAACCGTCTGTTTACAAATCCGGATATTCGCCATCTTGCCGTTCCGTGGGAGTTATACCCAAATCCCCCGCAAGCAGATCGAGTCCGTCGATGACGTCCGCTCTGTTTTTAACCAGCAGTGAAGAAAAACAACGGTTTCTGTACTCAGTATCCGATTGAAAAAACCGGATCGCCTTTTCGAGGGGTTTAAGAACCGGGTAAGCGGATTCCGCCTTTTCTATTGAATTTGTTGGGAACTCTCTCTGGAGCCGCAGTATGGACAGATCGATCAAGTCTCTCGATTCCACCCCTCTGTCAGCCCATCTATCCGAGTTGGCTAAAAGCTTTTCAGCGCAGGCATCGGCGAAACGCAGGCATGGAACATCCGACCAACTGTGAAATTCGGCAGGTTCCAGCCGTATTCTCGCTTCCGCTACAATCTCAAATTTTATCGGAATATCTTCGACTTTGACAGCAAATCTGACGCCGTACTGATCCGCCGTCATCTTTCTCGGCAGTACGATGGTTGAATCATCAGCGAAGAGGGCCTTGTAGCTTTTATCGAAAATCTCGGAACGCAACATCCTGTACCCATCTCCCACCGGGCAGATGAAATCGATGTCCTTGCTCTGGCGATATTCGCCATAGGACAGGGTCAGAAGCGTTCCACCGCCGAAATAGGCTGAAATTCGAGCTAAAAAATCTGATCGGAGGGCATTTAGAACGGTTATTACCTTCCGATGATAATCCGCTTTAAACATCGCAAACAATCCAGGAATCCGTTCTCTTTGCAAGATCCCGGACGAACGCCAATTCCTCGCCTTCAAGATCCGCTAGCACCCCGCGATATCTCCAGCCTCTCTCATACCGATCCATCATTTCCGATAAGCTGAATCGTTTGATGTCCTTTGCCTGCCAGCAGATGGATTCAAGAAAAGGCAGATTCTCCGGAACTTTAATGTATGCACCCATATCTTTTGTAATTCCAGTTGCGATGATTTTTCAATTGATTTGCCATAACCACTCCGATTTTACCCTAACGATCCTCCCGAAAACAACATCTATTTCCATCCTTTAGACGCAAAGAGCGCGACGAGGTTTCCCCCAACGCGCCCTTTGTCTATTCATCGCTTCCGGTCTTCAGACCGAAGCCGGTTCCGTTATCCCTTCACTTCGATCTTCTTCGATTTGGCCTTTTCGCTCTTGGGAACGGATACGGTGAGAATGCCGTCCTTGTAGCCGGCGTCGATCCTGTCTGCTTCGACGCTCGCCGGCAGGCGGATCGTCCTGCGGAAGGACCCGAACCGGCTTTCCCGGACATGGAAGTTCTCTTTTTTCTCCTCCTGTTCATCCTTCTTCTCGCCGCTCAGGGTCAGAAGGCCATCGGAGACGGTGATGTCGATGTCGTCTTTCTTCATCCCCGGCATCTCGGCCTTGACCGTGATGGCGTCGTCGGATTCGGAGACGTCCACACTCGGCGCAAACCACCGGTCTTCTTTTTCGAACAGCGTCGGCCAGCCGGCATCGCCGAAGAATCGATCGAAAAGGTCCGGCTGGAAACGGCTCACACCTCGGTCCGTCTTGGCAAGTGGCATAAGATGTCTCATAGCTCAAACCTCCTTTTATAGTATTGTGATTATAGGGAATATTGCCCTTCTCCCCTTTTGAAAACAATAGTAATCATGATCGGAAACCTGTCAAGGGGTCTTTCAAGCACATTCCATGCCATAAAATCAATTATTCTGCCCATTCCATAAAATCCCTTGATCCGGGCGGCACCGAAGCGGTATGGATGCGGCAGGCCAATGATTTACAGGGCTTTGGATCCTGCAAAAGGATATTGGAAAACATGAGCGTTACAGACGAAATCCGCAATGGATGCGCGGCGGTGGCTGAAAGGGCGACTTTTGTCCGAATCGATGCGGAACGCATCCCCGACTACGCGGGGAGCCTGCCCCTCCATGAGGCCGCATCGCCGGAACTCGATACCGAGCGCCATTTTATCGGCGATGAAGCGGAAACCATCGCCTTTTTCCTCACCCTGGACAGCATCAACTTCGGTTCGGGTTACTTCCCTCACCTCCGAAAACGGCCGGGCATGTCGGGCTATTTCACGGTGGCCAGTCTCCTGACCGACCATTTCCGGGCCCACGGCCCCATTTCCGCCCAGGGACTGGCGTCGATCACCGCGGAAGACTGTGCGGAAATGTTCGGCCAAAAGGACGCCGACCCGGTCGTCCAGGAACTCATGGCGCTTTTCTCCAGGGCGCTGAACGACCTCGGGGCTTACCTGCTGGACCGTTACGACGGCGATTTCGCCGCCCTCGTCGCCGCCGCCGAAGGGTCCGCCGAAACCCTCGTCCGGATCCTGGCGGAGATGCCGTTTTTCAACGACGTTCAACCTTATAAAAATCTCCGGGCGACGTTTTACAAAAGGGCTCAGCTCACCGCCGCCGACCTCGCCATCGCCCTGGACGGAAAAGGGCTGGGCCGGTTCCACGACCTGGACCGGTTGACCATCTTCGCCGACAACCTGGTGCCCCATGTGCTCCGGGTGGACGGCGTTCTCGTTTACGACACAGACCTGCTGGCCCGCATCGGGAACGGAACCCTCATCCCGGCCGGCTCAGAGGAAGAGATCGAAATCCGGGCCTCCGCCCTCCACGCGGTGGAATTGGTCAGGGAAGCGCTCAACGCATCCGGCCATGCCGTCACCTCCCAGGGGCTCGACTACCTGCTCTGGAACCGGGGGCAGCAACCGGCTTACAAGGCGATCCCCCGCCACCGGACCCGATGCGTCTACTACTAGCCCACTACCGTTCCATTTTCAGGGCAGGGAGATCTGTTTCCCCGCCCGGTCTGCCATTGCCAAAGGCCGGCCGCCTGCTCTATACTCTTTAACAAGATCAGACACCAGAAACCCGAATCGAGCGAATGGAGGCGCTATGAAGATCGCATTCATCGGCATGGGAACCATGGGCGCGCCCATGGCCAAAAACATTCTGAAAGCCGGCTTCGACGTTACCGTCCACAACCGGACCCGTGAGCGGGAAGAACCCGTGGCCGCCGAAGGGGCCAAACGGGCCGAATCCCCGAAGGCGGCGGCGTCCGGG
>CAYPCE010000128.1:0-10517 GCA_964409085.1 uncultured Desulfobacteraceae bacterium
GTGAAATTTCGTGCCGCCAAGAAAAACCGAATCTTCCAGGATGTGGTGAGTCAGATCCAGGAGGCCATCCTCCAACGGGAGCTGAAGCCGGGGGATATGCTGCCGTCGGAGCGGGAGCTGAAGGAGATGTTCGGCACCAGCCGGGGGACCCTCCGGGAGGCCCTCCGGGTGCTGGAGCAGAAGGGGCTCATCGAGATCCGGGTCGGCGCCGGCGGCGGGGCCGTGGTGGTAGACGCCCCGGCGACGCCCCTGAGCGAGAGCCTGGATCTGCTGATCCGGCTCCAGAAGATTTCCCTGGATCACCTGGCGGAGTTCCGGGAGGGCGTCGAAGGGACGGTGGCGGCCCTGGCCGCCGAGCGGGCGACGGTGGGGGATCTGGAAGAGCTTGAAGCGCTGCTGGCGAAAGCGGGAGAGCAGGTCGAAGGCGGCCCGGTGAAATGGGATTCTTTTGTGGAGGCCGACAAGGGGACCCATCAGGCCCTGGCGCGGATCGCCGGCAATCCGCTCTACATCCTCATCCACCAGATGGTCCACAACAACATTCACCGGTATTACGACCGGCTTCTGTCCATCGACATGGACCGGATGCGGCAAAACTACCGGGACCTCGAAGACATCGTGTCCGCGATTCGGACGGGAGACGCCGATGCCGCCCGGCGGGCGGCCCAGCGCCATGTCCGGCGGTTCGGGGGCTACATGCGGGAATCCCTGCCGGCGGACCGGGCAGCCGATTTGAACGGCAACGGGAACGAGTTTTTTTAAACCGTGTTTTCAGAGCAAAAAGGGGGCAATACTATGGACGGAACGGATTACATCGCAAGGGACGCCATCGCGCTGGCGGAAAAATGGCAGAACCGGGCCAACAAGATCGTCACCCGGGAGGAGCGGGCCATCCAGGAGCAGATGATGCGGCTGCTGCGGGACCCGGTGAACAAGGTCGTCCTCACCAAGATGATCGACCAGAGTTTCCGGGCCGACGACCCGGCCCGGGTGGCCGACCAAGTCAATTTCGTGCTGCGCCGGTTCGGCGTGCCCAAGTTCTTCAGCCCCATCGAGCAAATGCTCATGCGGATTTTCCTATCGGTGGGACGCCATTTTCCCTCCATCTCGGTGCCCAAGATGGTCGAAAAGATGCGGGAGGACAGCGCCCGGGCCGTGGTGCCGGGCGAAGACGCGGTTCTCTACCCGCATCTCCAAAAGCGGAAGCGGGAAGGCGTCCGGATGAACATCAACCACATCGGCGAAGTGGTCCAGGGCGAGGAAGAGGCCCAAAAACGCCTCGACAGCTACTTGAAAGACCTCCGGGACCCGGAAATCGAATACATCTCCGTCAAAATCTCCACCATATATTCCCAGATCAGCGGCCTGGCCTTCGAGAACACCATCGCGGAACTCATGGACCGGCTCTCGCGGCTCTACCACACGGCGGCGGAGAACACCTTCACCCACGGGGACGGCCAATCGGTCCCCAAATTCGTCAACCTCGACATGGAGGAATACCGGGACCTGGAGATCACCGCCCAGGCCTTCATCCGGACCCTGGACCTGCCTGAATTCAAAAACCACGCGGCGGGCATCGTCCTCCAGGCCTACCTGCCCGACTCCTTCGGCATGCAAAAATACCTGACGGAATGGGCCAAAAAGCGGGTGGCCGACGGCGGCGCCCCCATCAAGATCCGCATCGTCAAGGGCGCCAACATGGAGATGGAGCTGCTGGAATCCTCCCTCAACAACTGGCCCCTGGCCCCCTACGACAACAAGCGGGACGTGGACGCCAATTACAAGCGGATGGTCGATTACGGCATGCGGCCGGAGAACATGCGGGCCGTCCACCTGGGCATCGCTTCCCACAACCTTTTCGAGCTGGCCTACGCCTTCAAGATGGCCCAGTTCCACGGCGTGACCGAGTATTTCTCCTTCGAGATGCTGGAGGGCATGGCCGACCACATCCGCCGGGCCATACAGGAGATCTCCGGCGACATCCTCCTCTACGCGCCGGTGGCCACGAAAGACCAGTTCATCAACGCCATCGCCTACCTCATCCGCCGCCTGGATGAAAACACCGGCGAGGAAAACTTCCTCCGGTATTCCTTCAACCTGACCACGGATTCCAAGGAGTGGCGGTTCCTGAAGGATCAGTTCCTGGAGGCCTACCGCCACCGGAACGACGCTCCGGACAGACCCTATCGGATCCAGGACCGGAATGCCGAAACCTTCCCGGAAAAAATGGGGCCGTTTTACACCCATCAGTTCGTCAACGAGCCGGACACGGACTGGTCCCTGACCGCCAACCGGAAGTGGGCCGAGGGCATCCGGGACAAATGGATGACATCGGCCGACGACGACCTCCGGCAGATCCCCGTCGTGGTGGCCGGAAAGGAGATCTTCGACGGCCGGGAGCAGCGGGAGTTCATCGATCCGGGCCGGTACAGCGAAAAGATCGTGACCGCCCGGTACGCCCTGGGCACGCCCGAAGACGCGGAAACGGCTGTGGCCACGGCCAAGGCGGACCCCGACGGCTGGCGGTCCATGTCCTTCAAGGAACGAAACGAAATCCTGGCCCGGGCCGCCATGGAACTGCGGAAGGCCCGGGGCGATCTCATCGGCGCGGCCGCGGCCAACACCGGCAAGGTCTACACCGAAGCCGACCCCGAGGTCTCCGAGGCCGTCGATTTCACGGAATTCTACCCCTGGACCACGGACATCTACACCGGCATGGAGAACGTCCGGTGCGAGGGCAAGGGCGTGGGGCTGGTGATTTCGCCCTGGAATTTCCCCATCGCCATCCCCACCGGCGGCATCGCGGCCTCCCTGACTGCCGGCAACACCGTCATCTTCAAGCCGGCGTCCGCCGCTGCGGCCACAGCCTATGAAATCTGCCAGTGCTTCTGGCGGGCCGGCGTGTCCAAAAACACCCTCCAGTTCCTGCCCTGCTCCGGATCGAAGGTGGGGGGCAAACTGACGAATCATCCGGAGGTGGACTACATCATCCTCACCGGCGGCACCGACACGGGCATGAAGATCATCCAGGAGCGGCCCGGCGTCTACCTGGCTGCGGAAACCGGCGGCAAGAACGCCACGGTCGTCACCGCCATGTCGGACCGGGACCAGGCCATCAAGAACGTCCTCCACTCGGCCTACAGCAACACCGGTCAGAAATGCTCGGCCACTTCGCTGCTGATCCTGGAAAAAGAGGTCTACGAAGACGCCCATTTCCGGAAGGCCCTGGTGGATGCGGCCAAGAGCCTCTACGTGGGATCGCCCTGGCGGTTCCGGAACAAGGTGGGGCCGCTCATCGCCCCGCCGGAGGGGGACCTGCTCCGGGGCCTGACGACCCTGGAACCGGGCGAATCCTGGGCCCTGAAGCCGGCACAGCAGGGGGACAACCCCTACATCTGGTCCCCCGGCATCAAATGGGGGGTCCAGCCCGGTTCCTACACCCACATGACCGAGTTTTTCGGGCCGGTCCTGGGGGTGATGTGCGCCGACAGCCTGGACCATGCCATTGAACTGGTCAACATGACCGGCTACGGCCTCACCTCGGGCATCGAAAGCCTCGACCGGCGGGAGCAGGAGAAATGGAAGGCGTCCATCAAGGCCGGCAATCTTTACGTCAACCGGGGCACCACCGGCGCCATCGTCCTGCGCCAGCCCTTCGGCGGCATGGGCAAATCAGCCCTGGGGGCGGGGATCAAGGCCGGCTCGCCCAATTACGTGACCCAGTTCATGACCTTCGAGGAGACGGGCCTGCCGCCCATCGGGGCGATCAAAAACGACTACCGGCTCCTGATGGTGGCCCATGAATGGCGGCAGAAGCTGGACTGGGGCCAGCACCGGGACGTGGCCGACGACCTGCGGAAAGCGGTCCGGGCCATCGAGAGCTACCTCTACCATTATGAACAGGAATTTTCGAAGGAGAAGGACTATTTCAAGCTCCGGGGGCAAGACAACATTTTCCGGTACATGCCCATCGGCACGGTCGTAGTCCGGGTCCACGAGGCCGACACCCTCTTCGACGTCCTGGCCCGGATCGCGGCGGTCAAGGTCACCGGCTGCACCCTGCTGGTCTCCATCCCGCCGGCCCTGGATAATTCCGTGGTCGAATTCCTCATGGGCGAAGAAGGCAAGCGGCTGGTCCCCGACATGCCAATCTCACGGCAAAGCGACGCCGGCTTGGTCCGGATGATCCCCAAGGTCCAGCGGATCCGTTACGCGGCCCCGGACCGGGTCCCGGCCGCCGTCTTCGAGGCGGCCTCGGAAACCGGGTTTTACATCGCCCGGACAAAGGTGATGATGGAAGGCCGCCTGGAATTGATCCATTATTTCCAGGAACAGGCGGTGTCCAACAGCTACCACCGGTACGGGAATCTGGGGGAGCGGGCCTTGAACTGACCATTGATCCAAGAAAAGTTGTCCTATAATGCCCGGCGGAGATGCTTCGCCGGGCGTTTTAAGGCGGGGCTTCTGACCTTTCCCGAATTTCCGCTTGCGCCTTTTGCCCCCTCATGATTATTTTTAGCGCATCATGCAATGTGAGCGGAACTCGGGAAGGACGGCAAAACGGAAATGGAAACAACACCTCGATATAAGGAATACAGAGTCGTCTACGTGGCGGAAAAGGGGCCGGGGGGCCTTTTCCGGTCCAGCGGCGTCCCGGTTCAGAAGATGGAAGCGGCCCTCAACGAGGCGGTGGCGGAAGGGTGGCAAGTCGTGTTTCAGCTGGTTGAACGGCGGCGGTTTCTGCTGTTCTGGAGCCGGCAGGCGGTCCTGATCACTTTCGGGAGATGACGCCGGTAAGGAGGGGGATGCCGTCGGAAGGCCGCGTCAACCCGGCTCTGTACCGTCCGTCTCCGCCAGAATCCCGTCCGTGGCCTCCCGAAGGCGGTCCACCGAGGCGGCCAGGCGGTGCCAGATTTCTTCCGCACCGGAGAGGTCGCCGTTTTTTCCCATCAGTTCCATTTCCAGGGCGATGTCGGCGGTCTGGCGGGCCGACAGGTTGAGGCTCATTCCCTTGAGGGCATGGGCCCAGTACTGGCACCCTTTGGCGTCCCCGGCGTCCAATGCTTCCCGGAGTTTGGCCATCTGGTTGGGCAAGCTGTCCCAGTAAAGGCCGATCAGTTCCTTCACCAGCTCCATGTTGCCTCCCACGATGGACATGAAGGTGGCGCGGTCCAGGACCGCATTTCCTTCCTCAACCGGTTCCATGGTTTCCTTAACGGGTTTGACCCCGACGACACCCTCCACGGTGTCGAGAAATTCGTTGCGCCGGATGGGTTTTCCCACGAACCCGTCCATGTCCATGCAAAAGCACCGGTCTTTTTCTTCTTCCAGAACATGAGCCGTCACCGCCACCACAGGGGTTCGGGGCGCGCCGGTCTCCTCTTCCATGGCCCGGATCTGGCGGGTGGCTTCCAGCCCGTCCATCACGGGCATCTGGATGTCCATGAGGATCAGATCGAAGGGCTCTTTGCGGGCGAATTCCACCGCTTCCCGCCCGTTTTGCGCCACCACGACCCGGTGTCCCCGGTTGTGCAGAATCGACACCACCAGTTTCTGGTTGAGGAGGTTGTCCTCGGCCAGCAGCACCTTCAGCGGCGGAGGACGGCGGGATTCATTGCCGGCGGCATTGGGGGCGGGGCCGGGCGCGTGAGGACGATCCGGCAGGCGGTCCAGTCGCTGCGCGAGATCCTCGGCCACCGCCTTGCCCGTTTCCGCCAGTTCCCGTTGGTCCGGATCGAGTTCGGTTTCCAGGAGGAGGTCGATGACCTCGGAGAGGACCGTCAACAGGGTGCGGAGTCCGGGGTCGATACCATCGATCTTTCGGGTCATGATCCACTTTTCCTTTTCATGACAGAAGACCCACCACCGCGCCGGTCATTGATGTGGCCAACGTGCCGGCCACCACGGCGCGGAAGCCCAGGGCCACGATCTCGTCCCGGCGGTCCGGGGCCATGGTGCCCATGCCGCCGATCATGATGCCCAGGCTGCCGGGATTGGCAAACCCGCAGAGGGCGTAGGTCATGATCAGCAGACTCCGGGGGCTGAGGGCGTCCGCCGGCAGTTGGCTCATGTTCAGATAGGCGATGAATTCGTTGAGGATGGTTTTGGTTCCCATGAGGCTCCCGGCGGCGGGGGCCTCGGCCCAGGGTACCCCCATGAGCCAGACCAGGGGGGCCATGACGACGCCCAGGATTCGCTCCAGAGTGAGACCCTCTTCGCCGGGAAAGGGGACCAGGCCCAGGATGAGGTTGACCAGATGGACCAGGGCCACCAGCACGACGAGCATGGCCACGATGTTGATCAGCAGTTGAACGCCCTGAATCGTGCCCCGGGTGACGGCGTCCATGGGGCTTGACGCCGGTTCGGGTGCGGTCAGTTCCCCGGCGGTGGGGGGGCCGGTCTCCGGAACCATGATCCGGGCCACCGTGATGGCCGCCGGCGCGCTGATGATGGAGGCGGTCAGGATGTGGCCCATGACGCCGGGGATCACGCCGTTCAGTAGGGAGGCGTAGAGCACCATGACGGTGCCGGCGATGGTGGCCATGCCGCAGGTCATGAGGGAGAAGATCTCGCTCCGGGTCATGGTTGTCAGATAGGGTCGGATGAAGAGAGGGGCCTCCACCATGCCCAGAAAGATGTTGGCCGAAACGCCGACCCCCTCGGCTCCCCCCACCGACAGGGTCCGCTCCAGGGCCCAGGAAAACCCCCGGACCACCAGGGGGAGGATTTTCCAGTAGAAGAGCAGGGCGGAGAGGGCGCTCATGAGCAGGATCAGGGGCAGGGCCTGGAAGGCGAGGATAAAGCTCGATCCCGGCACGGTCTCTTCGAAGGGGAGGGTCCCCCCGCCCAGGTAACCGAACACGAAGGCGGTGCCGGCGCGGGTCGATGCCTCCAGGGAGAGGACCACGCGGTTGAGGGCGAGAAAAACGCTTTTGAACCAGGGAATCTTCAGCAGGAGGAGTCCCAGACCGAGCTGAAGGGCCAGGCCCGCCCCCACGGCTTTCCAGCGGACCTGCCGTCGGTTGTCGCTCAATGTCCAGGCGATGCCGATGAATACCACGAGCCCTGCCATGCTCTGGAACATGGTCCCCCCTTATGGAATGCGGCGGTCTTTGTCAAGGCGCTCACCGCCCGCGTCGGACCCTATCGACAGCGGAAACGCCACCACCCGGTTCCGTCCTTCTTCTTTGGCCACATAGAGGGCCTGATCGGTATGGGCGACCAGGGAAGCGGGTGAGGAGGCCTCCGAGGTTTTCAACCCGGCCAGGCCGATACTGACCGTTACGTCTATGACCTTGCCCTCATGGACGAACCGGTGGCTTTCCACGGCTTTCCGGAGGCGTTCGGCGATCGGACGGGCGCTGTCCAAATCCGTTTCCGGAAAGATGATGATGAACTCCTCTCCGCCGAAGCGGCACCCCACATCGCTTTGCCGTACCAGGTTCTGCACCATTTGGCCAAAATCGGAAAGGACCCCGTCGCCGGCGATGTGGCCAAACCGGTCGTTGATGGATTTGAAGTGATCCAGATCGCACATGCACAGGACCATATCGGCGCCGCTTCGGAGAGATCGCGCAAATTCCCGGCTCAAAACGTCATCGAAGTGGCGCCGGTTGTAGAGTCCCGTCAGTTCATCGACCATGCTCAACCGGGTGATTTGCTCCTGGGCGGCCTGGACTTCCTTCTGGATCCGCGCCTTCTCCAAAGTTCTCCAGATGGCGTCGATCAGTTGGGATTCTCCGAGCCGGTGTTTGGGAATGTAATCATAAGCCCCGTTCTGGATCACCCGGGAGGCGATGACCTCGTCGCCCTGACCGGTGACGACCATTACGGGGATGGCGAGGTTCTCGTTCTGCAGCTGGCGGATGAAATCGATGACCGTGCCGTCGGGATACCGATATTCCGAGAGGATCAAATCCACGGCATTATCGGCGGCCTTGGCCAGCCCCCCGTCGATGGTATCCGTTCGGAGGAGTCGAATCCGCGGGTAGGGGAGCAGCATTCCCCGGAGGGTGTTGAAATCCTCTTCCCGGCCTTCTCCGACGAGGATGGTGACCGGCTGTTCAAGGGCCCGGACATCGGAGATCATCGGTTCCGACGGCAGGGACGGGTCCTCGTAGCGGAGCATGCGCACCTGTTGGATCATGCCGGAGATCCGGCGGCCGGTCGTCTGGATGCCGTCCAGCAGCCGCTCCCGGTCCACCGGGGCGACGGTTTTCCGCCCCAGTTGTTCAATGCTCTCCAGGAGCGCGGTGAGGGGTTCATCCAGCTCCTGGACCGTGACTCCGGCCATCTGGAGGAGCACCTTGAGCCGCTCCTCTTCGATGACCGCCTTTTGCTGTTCGAGGATCGTCTCGTTGGCCTTTTTGAGTTCCTTGATAATGCGGTCCCGCAGCTGATTGGCCGTTCGGAGGGCTTCTTCCATCCGTTTCCGTTCGGTCATGTCCCGAAGGGATGCCAGGGCGGCGGGCTGTCCCCCCCATTCCAGGGAAGTCACCCGCATTTCGACAATTCCCGCTTCGGATCCGTTTTCATCGAGGCGGAGTTCGGTGGTGTCTCCCGGGTTCGTGGGATAGGGAAACGGCTGCCCCACGGGATTCTTGTACAGACCGTTCAGCATCCGCCTGGCAGCGGGGTTGGCCAACTTGATGGTGTTGTCCCCGCCCACGATGAGAATGCCGTCCGCCACGTGGCTCAGTACCGTTCGGAATCGCTTTTCCAGGGCCTGCATGGCCCGTGCGTGCTCCCGGCGGGCCTGCTGCTCGGCCACTTTGTGCATCATCTCGGAAATGAGCAGCGGCAGCACCTTGAGGTATTCCCGGTTCGGGTCCTTGACCAGGTAATCCTCGATAAACCGCATTTTCTGGAGCTGCTGTCCCAGGGCTTCACTGTCGGTCAGGAAAATCCGCGGCGCCGATATACGGGTTTCAAAGAGGGCATGGCAGAAGCGGAGGCCGGCATTCCCGGCGGTGTGGTGGTTGATGACGATGATGTCGAAGCGGTCCGGGGCGTCCACCACCCGCTTCAATGCTTCGTCCGGGTCGTCGTAAAGAGAGACCCGGCTGATCATGCGTCGGTTCTCCAGGGCATGGCGGAAGGCCACAAAATCGGCGGCATCGTCTTCGAGCAGCAGCACCCGCAGGGGGTCGTCGTTTTTTTTGGCGTTCATGGTGGTCGCGAGCAAAGCCTCCGTGGCCCCGGTTATCCAACTCATCTCTCTCTTTTGGTTAGCAGTAATCCAAGGGAATGTAAAGAAATTCACAGGAGCGCAGGACGGGTCGCTGCCCGATCAAAAAGGCCACAGGCAGGGCCGGCGATGCCGGCGGATGGGACGGGGGCAGGCGCGCACCTGCCGTTCGTAGGCCGCGGCGGTGGCGGCCACCCGCCGGGCTGCGGCCAGGACTTGCCTTTTCCTGCGATAGGAGGCGCGTCGGTAGCCGGTCCATCCTTCGTGGTAGGCCAAATACAATTGGCGGGCATTGTCCGTGGGGATGCCGCATTCCAGGTGGCTGACACGGCAATACCATCCGACGAAATCGACGGCGTCGGCGAAATCGTCCCGGTCGGCCCCATGGTTGCCGGTTTTCCGGCGGTACAGGTCCCAGGTGGTATCCAGGGCCTGGGGATAGCCATAGGCGGTGGAGGGACGGGGGCCGGGCAGGACCCACAGGCAGGACGTTCGGGGCGGCCGGGCCTCGGCCCGGAAACCCGATTCGTGATACAGGATGGCCATCATCACCGGGATCGGGACCCCCCATCGGCGGCGGGACCGGTCCGCGCTCTCGTGCCAGCCGGGATACTCCCGAAAAATTTGGCAAAGGCGGTTGGGGTCATGGGGGGCGGGCGGGGAACCGGCGCAGGCGGCGGTCAGCAGCAGCAACGCCAGGCAGGCTGCGATGCGCGATGCGTTTGGGTACAGGACCATTTTCCACCGCTTACCACAGCCCCCTGAACCGGCGCAATGCCAAAGACGCTGCGGACCGCGCTTTTCGCCGGTTTACCCCTCTGTCTCACCTTCATTGACACAGAGGGGATGACGCCGGAGCAGGTCCATTACGGTTTAGCCGAAGCCATTTATGATCGCCGATCAGATACGCTCAGCCAAGCTTTTGAGCGCCATCCGAAACGGTTCAAAGGACGAAAACCCAAACCGCCGGACCTGCAAAAGGAGGCGTGGATCAACAAACCCAAAACCGATGGAGTTGGAGCGCAATTTTTCGCTCCGCGTGTCTCATTTTCATTGACACATTCCGCCGTTTTTCGCTGCTTCTTTCAAAACCGGTCACGAACAACAGCACCGGATTGTTACCGGTCAAATAGCTTTCCACTGCCTGCATGAACCCCACATCGCTGCCCACCGGCGCATCGGCGCCGCATTGCCGTTCCAGATCGGAAAAATAATCGCCCCGGTCCGTCGTGGTCGGCGGTACAATATGGATGAAATTCCGGGGGCCGTAATGGCTTTGGGCGCATTCCTTCAACGTCGGCGGCATGGGCACGCTGTGCCGCCCCGCCTG
>CAYPCE010000129.1:0-10445 GCA_964409085.1 uncultured Desulfobacteraceae bacterium
CCGCCTGGATGCCGCCGAAGCTGGCGCAGTTGCCGATGGCGATCACCGCCGCCGCTTTGGGAACGACCTCCTGGGCGATCTCCAGAAACGTCCGGCCGCCGATGCGGCCGTAAATCCCATTGTCTTTGGTGGCGATGGCGCCTTCCACCACGCAGACGAATTGGTCTTTGTATTTTTTGACCGCCGCATGGAGGTTGTCCTCGGCCTGCTGCCCGGAGGCGGCCATGATGGTTTCGTGGTATTCCACCGAGAGAATCTCCAGCACCAGATCGTCGGGGTAGGGATAAGTGGAGCGCAGCATCGATTCAGAGCAGCCGGTGCATTCGCCGAAATGGAGCCAGACGACGGGGGGGCGCTTGCTGGGGGCCGCGAGCGCCTCCGCCACTTTGGGGACAAAGGAGGACGAAAGCCCCAGCGTCGCGGTGACAAATGTACAGTACTTCATGAACGCTCGGCGCGACATGCCCTTCTTCTCTATCCGTTCGTAAAACTCTTTTTGTTCCTTTTCCATTGGCACCTCCTCTATACGGTTCCGGGTCCTTGACGCCCATGCGGGGTTACAGGGCAACTTGACATTGTCCTATAGCAAATTCCATTAAATTGATAAAGCCCTAAATGAATAGTAACGCTCAAAAACTAAATAAAGTTTATGCAAATGGGGTGTGGGCCGGGTGACGTGGAGATGCAAAGCGGAAGCGGTTGTTATTTTGTGTAGCCCTTTGGTATTCCATGCCGCCCTCAAGGTGCGTGAAAACCGGCCTCAGCCGTCGATGTCCGTGCCTGTTCCGCTTCGGTACCCTTGTTCCTGCGCCATCATGTCCAGATGGAGGGTCACGAGGGCTTCCAGCGGCGGGTAGAACGGCCGGGGCAGCTGCCGCAGATCCACGGTTTTGATATAGGCACGGCAGTTTTCGCATAGATCCACCCGGTATTCCGGCTCTTCGGACGTGTGCAAATAGGCATGGTGCTTGGGATCCGCGTGGTCGCAATAGGGGCAGCGCATGCGGGGGACCGGCCATTCGGACCAGCAGACGGCGCAAAACAGATGGCGTTCGCCGGTCTCGGCGGAAAGGACGGAAAGCACGGGAAGGCCGCCGCAGACAGGGCAGTAGCCTTTGTCCCAGCGGGCGTCCGGGTCGAGGTGGACGGTCAACTGGTCCCGGCAGACGGTCAGGGAGGGTTTGACACTGTTGTAGATCAGGAATTCCAGCAGGGACGTTTCCACGCCGGTTGCCCGGGCCGCCTCGGCAAGGGGGGCCTTGTCATCCCGGAGCACCGAGGTGAAGAGACTGTCCAGGTCGATGCCGTCCGACAGGACCGCTTTTTTCAACGGCGCCACATCCACCGGCAGGCCTTCCGCCGGCTGGGCGGCGATGTCGCACAGGGTCAGGAAAAGGTCCCGGGCCGCGGCGGGATCGATTCGGAATTCGGTTTTGTCGATCAGGGGCAATCCTTCCTTCCGTTTGGCGGAGAGGATATCGTCGGGGATGGGGATGGGGGCGATGTCCGGAGTCGATTTTTCCTGTGCGATGAAGACGTTGCCGTAAAATCCGAGCATGTCGCCGTAGGCGGGACGTGCGGATTTGAGCCGGGAAACGGCGGTGTCGATTCCTTCGGGGGATGGTTTGGAGTGGGGCTGGGTCATGGTATCTCTTGCCGTCCTTTCACCAATGGCTGTGGGATTCGGAATTTGTGTTTCAACCAAAAAAGGGGGAGAGCCACTCGGCCCTCCCCCTTTTCGGTTTACGATGCGGAACGCGTCACCGCGTTACAGCTGCATCAGGTTCGCAAACGGTCGGGTCATCTGGCGCAGCGCCATGGCCCGGGTCATCCCCACGGGGCTTCGCGAGGCGATGGCCGATTCGTGGTACAGCAGCGGATCGAAGGCCACCAGGAAAATCACCCGCACCAGGTCCGGGTCGAGCAGCGTGGCGCCGGGGAACTTTTTCTGCGCCGTTTTGAGCCGCTGTTCCGCAAGATCGAGGATCTCGTTCCGGTCCCCGAAGCTCATGGCCCCGGTGGGGCAGGTCTTGACGCAGGCCGGCTCCAACCCGTTGTGGACCCGGTCGATGCACATGTCGCACTTGGCCAGAGTCCCGTCGTCGGCGGCCCGGGGGATATTGTACGGGCAGGACTCGATGATTTCGTCCGGAAACAGTGTACGGGTCTGGAGGGTATAGAGGACTGCACCGGTCTGCGGGTCGGTGTGGATGGCCTCCGGTGCATCCGCCGTCGCCTGGCAGGGCGCGTCGATGCAGTGCCGGCACTGGTCCGGGAAAAAGAGCCAGCGCAGCCGGTTGTCGATGACCTCTTCTTTCATCCGCACCAGTTTGTAGGTGTCAAAGGAGAGATCCGCCGGGTTCTGGTAGCCGCCGCGATTCGTCGTCTCTTCGGCGGGCAGGTCATGCCATTGCTTGCAGGCGACCTGACACCCCCGGCACGCCGTGCAGCGGGTGGTATCGATTAAAAACGATTTGCTCATGGGATCGCCTCCTTTCTACAGTTTGGCCACATTGACCATGAACGCCTTGGTCTCGGGAATCCGGGTGTTGGGGTCGCCGGTGGACGGGGTCAGCAGGTTGGCGCTGTCTTCTTCGCCGCTTTCGGGCCATCGCCAGCCGAAATGCCAGGGGATGCCCACCTGGTGGACGACGGCGTCCCCCAGCTTGAAGGGCTGGAACCGTTTCGTTACGATGGCCGTGGCCTCCAGGTCCCCCCGGGCGGAGAGGACCTTGACCCGTTCGCCGTTTTGGATCCCCTTGAGCTTGGCCAGTTGCTCGCTCATTTCCACGAAGACCTGGGGCTGCATCTCCAGGAGCCAGGGCTGGGGCCGGGTCATGAGGCCCGTCTGCCAGTGCTCCACCACGCGGTAGGTGGTGCCCACGTAGGGGAACCGGGGATCACAGGTGGCGTGCGCATCCATCTTGGTGTCGTAGAGCGGCGCCACCGGATTGATGAGCTTGGCGTTGATGAAATTCTTTTCCAGCGGGCATTCCAAAGGCTCGTAATGCTCGGGGAAGGGGCCGTCCGCCCGGCCGGGTCCGAAGATCTGGCCGTGACCGTGCTTGCGCATGATGAACGGATGCTTGCTCTTGGGGTTGGGCGAACCGTCCGCATTGAGCAGGGGCGGCCATCCGCCATCGGGCACATCGCCCACCCATTTGGATCCGTTCCAGGCGATGACCGGGTCTTTCTCGTCCCAAGGCTTCCCGTAGGGATCCACCGAGGCCCGGTTGTAGATGATCCGCCGGTTGACCGGCCAGCACCAGGAGAATTCGGGGTAGAGGCCGATCTTGTTGGGGGCATCCTCCTGGCTGCGGCGGGCCGCCATGTTGCCGTTTTCGGTGTAGGAGTTGCAGTAGAGCCAATTGGCCGAGGAGGTGGATCCGTCGTCCTGGAGATAAGCGAAGCTGGGGACCAGGGTCCCCTTTTTGAAGGCTTTACCCTTCACGGTCACGTCTTTGAGGAAATAGCCGTTGACCTCTTTGGCCACCTTGTGGGCGTCGTATGCGCCGTCTGTTTCGTAATCCCACTTGAGGTTCCGGACCGGTTCCACGAACTCGCCGCCGGGCGCGTAGATCTCTTTGATCTTCCGGCCCAGCTCCAGGATGATGTCGCCGTCGGGACGGCAATTGCCCATCGGCTTGGGGCCTCGGTACCGCCATTGCATCCAGCGGCCGCTGTTGGTGATGCTGCCCTCTTTTTCAACGAACATGGCGGCCGGCAGCATGAAGACTTCGGTCTTGACGGCATTGGGGTCCATGCCCGGCCCTTTCCAGAAGGAACCGGTTTCGTTGTCGAAGAGGTTGACGTTGACCATCCAGTCGAGCTTGGCCATGGCCTGTCGGGTTTTATTGGAATTGGCGCCGGAACAGGCGGGATTCTGACCCCAGGCGAAAAACCCCTTGAAGTTCCCCCTGTACATTTCGTCGAAGAGGTCCAGCCAGGAATAGTGTTTTCCGTCATCGACTTTGGGCAGCCAGTCGTAGCCGAAATCGTTCTCCGTTGTGGCGGCCTCGCCGAAAAAGGATTTCAGCAAAGAAACCGAATACTTGGGATAATTGGCCCACCAGTTGGCGCTTTTGGGATCGTGGCTCACCGGCGTGTAGTGCTCGTTGTAGACGGACAGGGATGTATCGGAAGATCGGGGCGTCTTCAGGTAACCGGGCCAGATGTGCCACAGGAGGCAGTGATCCGTGGATCCCTGGACATTGGATTCCCCGCGAAGGGCGTTGACGCCGCCGCCGGCCACGCCCATGTTGCCCAGCAGGAGCTGGATGATGGCCATGGTCCGGATGTTCTGCACGCCCACGGTGTGCTGGGTCCAGCCCATGGCGTACATGATGGTGCCGGCTTTCCCCCTGGCGCCGGTGGCGCTGTAGGTTTTGTAGATCTCCATAAGGCTTTCTTCCGGCGTGCCGGTGATCTGGGAGACCATTTCGGGCGTGTACCGGGAGAAGTGCTTTTTAAGGAGTTGAAAGACGCAGTTCGGGTCTTCCAGGGACCGGTCCATTTTGGGCACGCCTTTGTCGTCGGTCTGGAATGCCCACTTGGACTTGTCGTAGGAGCGGGTCTCCGGATTGTATCCGGAAAAGACGCCGTCCTTGAACGTGAAGTTCTCGTTCACCAGGAATGCCGCGTTGGTGTATTGGGCCACGTACTCCTTTTGGATCAAATTGTTGTCCAGGATGTACTTGATCATCCCCCCCAGAAAGGCGATGTCCGTGCCGGACCGAAGGGGCGCGTAGATATCCGCCTTGGCGGAAGTGCGGGTAAACCGGGGATCCACGGAGAGGAGCTTGGCCCCGTTCTCCATGGCCTTGGTGACGTATTTAAAGGAAATGGGATGGTTTTCGGCAGCGTTGCTGCCCATGATCAGAATGCAATCACTGTTCTGGATGTCGATCCAGTGATTGGTCATCGCGCCGCGTCCGAACGACTCTGCCAGAGCCGCAACCGTAGCGCTGTGTCAGATGCGTGCCTGGTGTTCGATGTACACCAGGCCGAGGGCGCGCATGAGCGCCTGATAGATCCAGCATTCCTCGTTGTCCAGGGCCGCGCTGCCCACGGATGCGATGCCCGTGGTGCGGTTGACGACCTGCCCATCGTCGTTTTTCCGTTGGAACGTCGCGTCCCGGGTCGCCTTGACCCGCTGGGCGATCTGGGTCAGGGCCCAGTCCCAGGAGACGGTACGCCATTCGCCCGCATAGGGCGCCCGGTATTTCGGCTCGGTGAGCCGGTTTTCGTTTTCCACCAGTTGGGACAGCGCCGCACCCTTGGCGCACAGGCTCCCCCGGCTGATGACGTGGTCCGGATCCCCTTCGATGTTGATGACCCGGCCGTCGCCCCGCTTGCTGGTGTGGACGATAGCGCCGCAGCCCACCGCGCAATAGCAGCAGATGGTGGTGGTCTCCTTCGCATACCGGGTCTTGAGCATCTGGGCGTGGGCTTTGACCGGGGACAGGTCGAAGCCCAGGCCGCTGACCGCCAATCCGGCGGCGGCTGCGCCCGATACCTGGATGAATTTCCTGCGCGTTACGTTCATGTATGCCTCCTTTCTGACGTTTGATGGAAACCGGGGGTTCCGGCCCCGTCGCTTCCGGTTAAGTCGAAAGGCCTGTCGCGGGCCTCCATGTCATGCGGCATTGGAAATTCATTTGGTCGGATCAGAGATAATCTTGACGGCCGGCCAGATGGATGTCGCCTGACACCGATTTAAGAAAAATCGAACGAATATTAACCGAAACAGTAAACGCTGTCAAGGAATTGAATGAAATTTACAGAATGAGGGGCGGGATTTCTTTTGAGGGCATATAGTGCTTGCAAGTTCTCGGAATGGAAAGTATAGATTACCATTTTTCATTGTGGAGCGGAAAGGTGAAGCGGGCATGAAGTCACATATGTCGCCGGCTGGCCGGCAGTTGGCGCAGATGGACATCGCATCGGTCGGGGCCGCCATCGCCGAGGTGCAGCGGCCCAGCGGCGAGATCCCCTGGTGCGAAGGAGACAAGACCGATCCCTGGGACCATGTGGAGGCCGCCATGGGCCTCTCCGTGGCCGGTTTCCATGAAGCGGCGAGACGCGCATTCGCCTGGCTGATGGACACCCAGTTGCCCGACGGCGCCTGGCACGCCCAGTACCGGAACGGGGTCCCTGTCCAGGAACGGCGCGATCCCAACATGACCAGCTATATCGCCGTGGGAGCCCTGCACCACTTCCTGGTCACGGGGGACCGTCCATTCCTGGAATGGACATGGCGCTCCGTGGAGGCGGCCATCGACTTCGCCCTTTCCATGCAGGCGGAGACCGGCGAGGTCCACTGGTCCCTCAACCCCGGCGGCCGGGTCGATCCCATGGCCCTACTGACCGGTTCCTCCTCCATTTATATGAGCCTCAAAGCGGCCCTGGCCATCGCCGATGTTTTCGGCAAGGCGCGGCCCCGGTGGCGCCGCGGGCTCCGAATCCTGGGGGAGGCCATCGCCCACAAACCTTACCTGTTCAATATGACCAAGTCCCGGTATTCCATGGACTGGTTCTACCCTGTCCTGTCCGGCGCAGTTGCCGGTGAAGCGGCCCGGAAACGGGTGGAGCGATACTGGCGGAAATTCGTGGTGAAAGGGCAGGGGGTCCGGTGCGTTTCCGACCAGCCATGGGTGACGGTGGCCGAAACCGCCGAATGCTGTCTGGCCCTGGACGCCATGGGGAACCAGCCCCTGGCCGGCATCGTTTTCCAGTGGATCTGCGACAAGCGGTTCGAGGACGGGGCCTACTGGTGCGGGTTCACCTTCCCCGACATGACTGTATGGCCCGAGGAACGGATGACCTGGACCAACGGCGTGATGCTCATGGCCGCCGACGCCCTCTATGGCCTGACCCCCGCCGGACGCTTGTTCCGCCATGACTTTTGGTCCGAGCGCCTGCCGGGCCTTTGCCCTGCCCCCTGAACGCGCCCGCCATGCGCCGCGATCATCGTCCCTATATCCTGAAAAAAGCCGACCAGCGGTTCCAGCGGTTTTACACGCGCCGGATCCTGGCCCCGCAACTGGATCGTTTAGGGAAGGGCTGCACCGTCATCAAACCCTGGTATGTGGAAGCCTTCGGTCCCCGGATCGCCGTGGGCGACTATACCTCCCTCATCGCGGCCCCGGATCGCCGGGTCCGGCTTTCCGTCTGGCCTTGCAGCGAAGGGGAAGGGGAGATCCGGATCGGAAGTTACTGCCTCATCTGCCCCGGCGTCCGCATCGGATCAGCCGCTTCCGTGACCATTGCGGACAATGTCATGGTCGCCTCGTCGGCCTACATCACCGATTCCGACTGGCACGACATCTACAACCGCGTGGCCATGGGTGGCGGCAAGCCCGTCCGAATCCTGGAAAACGCCTGGATCGGCGACAGCGCCATCATCTGCAAAGGGGTGACGGTCGGGGTGAACAGCATCGTCGGGGCCGGATCGGTGGTGCGGCGGGACGTTTCCGACAACGTTATCGTTGCGGGAAACCCGGCATCGGTAGTCAAAAGGATTGATCCGGAAGCGGAGATGACCAAACGATCCGACTGGTTCGCCGATCCGGACCGGCTGTTCGAACAATTCGATGCCCTGGACCGGGAGAATTTGCAGGGGAATACCCTGTGGGGGTGGTTGCGGTGTTGGGTGGGGTTTTGGCGGTGAACGTCGGGTCGTTATCCTGGGTATACAGATCCACGGGCAGTCGAGGGCTTCTTCCAGCTCCTGCCGAAATTTCAAGTACAGCCCATTCGTCACCGGGATCGCCAATAGATCGATATCGGAATCCACGAGACCGGTGCCATTGGCGATTTTGGATGCAACCGTTTTTTTGAATGATCAATGGGTTCCGGCCGAATCACTGTTTGTGCGAAACTTCTTTTTGTATTATCCTGCTTCGGACAACCATTATCAACCGGATGCACATTGAGGACTCCCATGACCCCCCAACCGACCCTGGAAAACGCCCCACTGATCCTCAGACCGTTCGACCTGTCGGACGCGCCTGAGATTCAGCGCCTTGCCGGCGACCGGGCCGTGGCCGCCACCACGGAGAACATCCCCCATCCCTATGAAGACGGGATGGCCGAGGCCTGGGTGTCCCGGCACCCCGAGGCATGGGAAAAAGGAACGGACGCCCATTTCGCCGTCGTCCTCAAATCCGCGGACGCCCTGATCGGCGCCGTCAGCCTCATGCGGATCATCAAAGGCCATCGGGCCGAGCTGGGCTACTGGATCGGAAAGCCCTATTGGGGAAACGGGTACTGCACCACGGCGTCCCGCGCCGTCGTGGCCTTCGGGTTCGACCGGTTGGGGTTGAACCGGATCCATGCCCGCCACGTGGCCCAAAATCCCGCCTCCGGATGCGTCATGGGGAAGCTGGGGATGACCCATGAGGGCCTCCTGCGCCGCCATGTGCGGAAATGGGGACAGATCGACGACCTGGTCCTGTACGGCATCCTGAAGGAAGAATGGCGCGGAAAATCCGAAAAGAGAAAGGACCCATCCCAATGAAGACACTGCACTACACCGAAGAGACCCCCAAATCCTTTGACGGCGGCCCGGCCAAGGGCGTCACCGGCCGGGTGGCCGTGGGCAAATCCGACGGCGCGGACCGGTTCTGCATGCGGGTGTTTGAAATCGATCCCGGCGGGTTCACCCCGCGCCATTCCCACGAGTGGGAGCACGAAATCTTTTTCCACGCCGGAAAAGGCGAAGTGTTCGGGGACGGTCAATGGACGCCGGTGTCGGGCGGGCATGTGGCCTATATCCCGGGGAACGAGGAACACCAGATCCGGAATGCAGGCGAAGCCCCACTCGTCTTTGCCTGCCTGATCCCGTCGGGCGCACCGGAGCTTTAAGCCCCGGGCGTTGCGCCCCTCATCAGGGTGCGGCGCGCCTATTTTTTGCTTTTTTTCGTAAACTCCTTTTCAAAGGTGTCCCACTGTTTCTGGAGGAACGAAGTGGCCTCTTTCCCAAGGGCCATGGCCTGTTCCATCTTCTCGTGGGTCTGGATGTGAAACCGGAGGACTTTGGCGGGGTCACGCCCTAAATTCCGCAGCTCTTCGGCCAGGCTGAGGATTTCCAGTTCCGTTTCCGACAGATCGGCTGAGGTGGTGCGGGTCTTGCTCATATGCGGGCTCCTTTTCTTTTCGCTATGGGGCGGTGAAATCGGCCGGCGGCCGTCACTCGTCGGTCATTTTGGAGGTGAGTTTGCGGAATTCCTCCCGCATCTCCCGATTCTCGAAGGTGAGCAGGTCCGGGGTCTGGAGCCCGCTCAGGGCATTGAAAAACCGGTCGGCGCTCCGCATGACCGCGATGAGGGCGTAGGCTGTTGAGACGGTGCTGTAGGTGTTCTCCGCGACTTGATATTCCCGCTGGATTTTCGACCGGGAGGTCGTCACCCGCTCGCGGTTGCGCCGGAGATACCGCATATAGAGCGCAGCGGTTTTTTCCGTGAGTCGCTGGGCTTCCAGGTTGGCCACATATTGGCCCTCGTGCTGCGGCGACGCATCTTCCAGAAGGCTTTCCGTCTGTTGCATCAGCGCCCGGTTCTCCTCGGCGATGGCCTCCAGCGCCGGCAGATGATTTTCATCGATCCGCCGGATATAGGCCTCCTGCAAATGGAGCAGGGCCTTGAGCAGCACCACGTGCATCCCGTAATACCGTCGCGCGGTTTCGATGTTCTCCCGGGATTCCCGGGTCATTTCCCGAAGCTTTTCGGTCAGGATTTTGACATTGTCGAAGACCGCGATCATCTCCACATCATCGTCCCCGGTGACACTGTAGATCAGGGTGTCGATCTGGTCCTCGGTCAGGGTGATGCCGATATCGGCCACCTTTTCCAGAAACCGTTGTTTCAGTGTTTCGATCCGTGCTTCGTTTTCGCGGATGGCCTCCTCATAATCGGCGATTTTTTCTTCGTAATCGGCGATATCCTTTTTCCAGATCTTCCAGCCGGCCACTTCATCCGGGGCCATCAGCTTTTCGGTCTGGAGTTTGCTGATTCGCTTCCGAAGATCCCGGATGTTGGCCTGAGCGGACCGGATCTCCTGTTTGATCTCCATCAAATCCGAGACATGGAGGATCTCGATGGCCTCGTCCAGAAGGTTCTCCAGGTCCTTTTCCAGGGAAGCCTTGTCGTCTTTGAACGGGACCCAGGAGGATTCCGGGGCCTTCCGTTGCTCGTTGATCAGGGTCAGGCCGGTGTCCAGTTCGTCGTGGAGTTTGTCCCATTTCTCGCCGATGTCGGCCCCGGAGGCCCATCCGGCGGTCAGGCACAGCAAAACCGTCAGTATCCCGGTCCACAACGGGCGGTAACGGGAGCGGTCGGCCAGTATCATCATTTTGCCCTCTCTTTTCAAGGAGATGTTTCGTGGATGTGGCGTTCGCATATTCTTCTGAAATGATACCCGTAAATGGATAAGTTTACGGCCCAGGA
>CAYPCE010000130.1:0-10151 GCA_964409085.1 uncultured Desulfobacteraceae bacterium
TGGGCGGCATGGGGTCCATCGTGGGCGTCATTGTGGGGGCCCTGGTGCTGATCCTGCTGCCGGAGTACCTCCGGGCCTTTTCCGACTACCGGATGATCCTTTTCGGCGGCATCCTGGTGCTCATGATGGTCTTCCGGCCCCAGGGGCTGATCAGCGGCGTGCGGCGGGTCTACGAGTTTAAAGGCAACGGCGGGAAAACGCCGAACGGAGGGAACGGAAGCTGATGCCGTCTATGGAACCGATACTCGACGTCAAACAGATGACCATGGATTTCGGCGGTCTTCGGGCACTGGACCAGCTCGATCTGGATGTGCAGGAAGGAGAGATCGCCGCCCTCATCGGCCCCAACGGCGCCGGAAAAACCACTTTCTTCAACTGCATCACCGGCCTTTACAGCCCCACCAAGGGCGATATCCTCATCACCCGGCCGGGCCGGGAGACGGAGCGGATCAACGGTCTCAAGCCCAACCATGTGACCGAGAAAGGGCTGGCCCGGACCTTCCAGAATATCCGGCTCTTCCAGAACATGACGGTGCTGGAAAACGTCATGATCGGCCGGCACTGCCGGACCCGCACCGGCGTGGCCGGCGCCATGCTCCGGTTGAAATCGGCCCGGGACGAAGAGCAGACGGTGGTGGATCACAGCTACCACATCCTGGAACAAATCGGTTTGTCGCAGTTCGTCAACGAGCTGGCCAAGAACCTGCCCTACGGGGCCCAGCGGCGGCTGGAGATCGCCCGGGCCATGGCCACCGATCCGTTCCTCCTGCTCCTGGACGAGCCGGCCGCCGGTATGAACCCCCAGGAGACCCGGGAACTGGACGATCTGATCAAAAAGATCCGCGAAGAGGAAGGGATCTCGATCCTGCTCATCGAGCATGATATGAAGCTGGTGATGAGCCTGTCCGACCGGATTTTCGTCATGGATTACGGCCGCAAGATCGCCCAGGGGTCCCCCCAGGAGATCAAAAACGACCCCACGGTGATCAAAGCCTATCTCGGAGAGGACCCCGATGCTTAAACTGTCCGACGTCAACACCTACTACGGCAACATCCAGGCGCTCAAAGGCATCGATCTCGAGGTGGGCGAGGAGGAGATCATCTGCCTCATCGGCGCCAACGGCGCCGGCAAGACCACCACGCTCATGTCCATTTCCGGCATCGTCCCGCCCCGTCTGGGGGAGATCTATTTCATGGGCCAGCCCATCCACAACAGCAGCCCGGATGCCATCGTCGCCATGGGCATCTCCCAGGTGCCGGAGGGACGTCGCATTTTTCCGTTCCTGACGGTGATGGAAAACCTGGACATGGGGGCGTTCCTGCGCACCGACAAAACCGAGATCAAAAAGGACCTCGAGTATATTTACGAACTGTTTCCCGTCCTGGCCGAACGGCGCCACCAGGCCGGCGGGACCCTGAGCGGCGGCGAACAGCAGATGCTGGCCATTTCCCGGGCCCTCATGGCCCGCCCGCGGCTCCTGCTCATGGATGAGCCCTCCCTGGGGCTGGCCCCCATGATGGTCCGCCGGATCTTCGAGACCATCGGGAAGATCAACACGGAAAACAAGACCACCATCTTCCTGGTGGAACAGAACGCCAACCTGGCCCTGAAGATCGCCAACCGGGGCTATGTCATGGAAAACGGCCGCATCACCATCACCGATTCCGCCGTCAACCTTCTGTCCAACGAGGCGGTCAAAAAGGCCTATCTGGGCATCTGAGCCGGCCCGTCTTTGTTGCGGCGGCGGCCGGCGATGCGCCGCCGCCGGCCAAAGGGCCGTCGGTTTCTATCGATCTTTCAACGCCGCCCCCACGTTGACCGGCCCCGGAACCAATCCCTGGTTCACCATGATCCGTTCCGTCTCTTTCCAGGCCGGGACGTCGATGGTGCCGATGGCGAAATCGGGGGCGGGTTTGACGAATTCCCGGGTGAGGGCCCATTGCTTCCGGATCTGGTCCACCGGCGTGTCCGGATCGTGGGCGTGGATGATCCGGATCGCCTCTTCCGAATGGGCCGGGTCCAGGGCCGCTTCCCATGCCTTGAGCAGGGCACCGACGAACCGGTCCACCACCTCCGGCCGGTTTTCCACCATCTCCCGTGTGGTCACCACCGAGTTGGCCACGAACTGGATGCCGGCGGCGTCCGGGTTGAAAAACGCCGCCGTTTCCCCCGCCTGCCGCAGTTTCTCTTCGAGGAAGACCCCCTGGGCGTTCCGGTAGACCGGCCATAGATCGACCTCCCCCTGGTAAAACGGCGTGTAGTCGTACCGGACGCTGAACAGCTCGACCTCGCCCTCGGCGATGCCGTATTTGGCCAGGAGGGCCCGCATGATGGTCTCGTCATTGCCGCCGAAGGTCACCCCCAGCACCTTCCCCTTTACATCCGCCGGCGTGTCGATGGCGGTCCGGTCCGGCCGGTAGATCCACTGGAGGGGATTGACCTGGAAGAGTTGGGCCACCACCACCACGGGTGCGCCTTTTTCAAGGGCCCGGATGACCATGTCCGCCGACGCCACGCCGAACTGGGCGTGCCCCAGTTCCAATTCCTTGATGGCGTCCTTTTCCGGCCCGCCGGGCTTCACTTTCACGGAGAGCCCGGCGGCTTCGAACCCCCCTTTTCCCATGGCCCATAACTCGCCCACCACGCTGGTGTTGAACAGCCATTTGAGCCGGTAGGTGATCTCGGGCGCCGGCGGCGTCTTTT
The DNA here is from genome assembly GCA_964409085.1 of uncultured Desulfobacteraceae bacterium. GTDB lineage: Bacteria > Desulfobacterota > Desulfobacteria > Desulfobacterales > JAABSP01 > JAABTD01. The sequence goes on from CAYPCE010000130.1 coordinate 2,705, forward strand.
TCTTCTCTGTCTCCTTGTCGCAGGCGACCCCGCCCATGGCGATCAGGAGTGCCGTCAGGAGCAGGATTCCGATGTCCTGCGGTTTCATGAGAATTCCCTCCCCTCGTTGATGGTTTCGAATGCCTTCCGGATCCGGAAGCCCGCCCATTCCAGGCAGAAGAGATACAGGGATGTGACGATCCCGATGAGAAACAGCGCCACCAGGATCTTGGCCAGATCGCTCTGGTACAGGGCGATCCGGATGCTGTAACCGATGCCGTCGGTGGCGGCGATGAATTCCGCCACGATGGTGCCGACCATGGCCATGGTGGCACTGCCCACGATGACGGTGCTCAGTTTCCCCATGTTCTCAAAGGCCCGGATCTTCACCTGAAGCCGCCAGTTCATGCGGCCGGTGGCATCGAAAAAATGTTCGATGTCCCGCACGGGCTCGGAAAAAACCCCCATGAACGATAGCAGCAACGGAAAATAGCAGATCATGGCGGCGATGAGGAGCCGGGAGGTCAGGCCGTCGCCCAGGAGAATGAAAATGATGGGGGCCACCGCCACGATGGGATAGGCCTGGATATTGTAGGCGGCGGCGCGGATCATGGACCCGGCCCAGGAACGGCCCCGGCCGAGAATGCCCACCACCGTCGCCAGGCAGATGGCGATCATGTGGCCCACCACCGCCACCCCCAGGGTGTTGAGGGTGTCCATCAGGTACCGCCGAAAGGTCTCCCGGGCCGCCGTCAGGATGATGCCGATGCCGGGGATGACATAATCCGACAGGTGGAGCCCGTACTTGAAGGCCAGGAGCAGGGAAATACCGGCCAGGTAGACGATCAGAAACTGGTAGAGCCGCCTATGCAGCATGGACGATCTCCAGCATGGTCCGCTCCAGTTCGGCTTCTCGGGGGCGTTGCCCGTCGGTCTGGTCCTGGCCCCGGACGGAGACGGCCTGGGGCGACCGTTTGGCGCCCCTCAGCACCAGGATTTCCCGGCAGAAGCGGGCCACTTCCGTTACGTTATGGGAAATATAGAGAAACAGCTTTCCCGAGAAGACCGCTTTGATGCCGAGGATGATTTTTTCCCGGGTGGCCTCGTCCACGTTGGCCAGGCTTTCGTCCATGATGAGCACATCGAAGTCCTGGACCAGGTAGCGGGCCAGATTGACCCGGTTCTGCTGCCCCATGGAGAGCTGGCGGAACCGGGACCCCAAATGCTCGGTCAACCCGAAAGTGGCCACGAGTTCGTTGAGGAGATCCGTCCGGTTTTCGGGGGTCACCCGCCGGAGGTGATCCCCCACCCCGGTCCATCCCGGCAGCCGTTCGGTGTTATAGGAATAGAGGGTCCGGGATACGGCTTCGGCACGGAATTGTCCGGAAAAGTCGGTCTGGAGCCCGGCCAGCAGCCGGGCCAGAGTGGTCTTCCCCACCCCCGACGGTCCGAACAGGGCGTGGAAACCGGGTTCGGAGAGGGTGAAATCGAGGTCTTTGAAAACATAGCGCGGTGAATTCGGGTACTGGTAAGTGAGGTGGTTGCCTTGGATGCGCATGGACGGACCATACACTTACCGCCTTCCCGATTTCAAGGGAAAACAGAGAGCGGCCGGCCCCGACACGCCCATCGACTCATTCCGCCAGGGTTTTCAGAATGAAGACCGCCTCCGGCAATCCCAGCCGGTCGTTTCCATCGACGTCCGCCGAAAGGTGGATGTCGGTTGAATCCGCCGCACCGGTGGCGATTTTCAGGGCGATGACGGCGTCCCTGAGCGTGAAGGCGCCGTTGGCGTCCAGGTCGCCCGGCCCCGGCAGAAAAACCACGCCGTAGTCTTCGGCCTGGCCATATTCCAACTCCGCGCAGCCTGTAATGGGGTTGGGAAAAAAATCGGCGATGACCCGCATCCGGAGCACTGTATCCAGCGAAACGGCGGCCGGTGTGCGGAAAGTGCCGGTATGCTCGAATTCCACCGGCGATTTCACGGTTTTGTCGACGGCGAAGATCCGTTCCCCGCTCTCGCTGAACGACCCGTCGTTGTTGTAGTCGATGTAAACCTTGACATCCTCGTTGTTGGTGTCGCCGGTCCGGACGAAGATCTCGTATTCCCGATCCGGCAGCAGGGTCGCGGCGTGGGTGCAGGAGAGGTTCAGGTAGCCGCCGTCATCGATGGCGTCGCCGCTGGCGTGGTCGATGCCGGCCAGGCGGATCCGGAAAACGCCGATGTCGAAATCCTCGGTCAGATGCGTCCTGCCGATGGCGCAGGCGTCCGCTGGCGCTTTCCGGATTCGGATCGTGCGCGCGACCGGCTCGCCGGTTCCGACGCTGTTGCTCGCCGTCAGGGTCGCCTCGTAATCGCCCGGCGCGTCATAGACCACCGTGGGATCGGGCTCCGCGGAGCCGGCGGGGTCCCCTCCGGGAAAGGACCATGCCCATCCGGTGGGCCCTTCGGTGGACCGGTCCCGGAACGTCACGGATCCGGTGCAGGTCGGATTGGGAACCGTGAAATCGCTGACCGGCGCCGTCACCTCCCGGCATCCGTCGGAGGCGATCAGACCGGGGCGTTCCGCATCGATGGCGGCCCGCATCCGGTCCCCTTGTCCGGCGGTGAATTCGTCCTGGCAGTCGTCGCCCGAAAAATCCATGTAGTTGTGGACCACCTCGCCGAGCAACGCGCCCGGCGTGCAGGGGTTGGGCTGGCCGGCCGGGCAGTCGAAGTCGGACCGGATGTGGGGCGGCGTGTCGGCCACGCAGTCGCTGGTCGCGCCGCATTCGGCGTCGGCCGGGCACCGGGTTCCGCCGTCGTCTCCCTGGAAGGTGTGGTACAGGTTGAGGCCGTGGCCCAGTTCATGGGTGAGGGTGCGGCCGGTGCTGTCGGCGGCCGTGCCGACGGTCCCGAATTTGTCATGGGCGATGACCGTGCCCAGGCTCTCGTCCGCCGAGAAGGGGAAGGCGGTGACGCCGCCCAGCCCGCCGCCGTTGATCTCCTTCACCACATAGATGTTGTAGTACCGGCCCGGATCCCACCGGCTCAGCCCCTTGATGGTCTCCAGGCTCGCCCCGTTGGCCCCGTCGAACCCCACGCCGAAATCTGCGTAACTCGCGTCGCCGGTCCCCACGCTGCTGGCGTCGAACCGGACGATGCCGTCTGAGGGCCGGTCCGACGGGTCCCGCACCGCCAGGCAGAAGTCGATCCGTGTATCCGCGCCGCCGCCGTCCCCGCTGGTCCCCTCCCGCTTTCGGAAGGTATCCTTGAGGATCCCGATGGCGCTCCGGATCTGGGCGTCGCTGATGTTGATCCTGTCGCCCACGGCCTCGCCCAGATGGATGACGTGGACCACCACCGGAAGGGTATAAGCCGCGTCGGCCCGATCGCGGGCCGCCGTCATCTCTTTCCGTATCCGGTCTTCGGCGGACTGCATCCGTTCCCGGTATTCCGGATCGGTGCGCAACCGCTCCCCGTGCAGACGGGCCGTGGCGCAATCCGCGCCCTCGGCGGCGGGGAGGGACGGAAAGAGCATGAAACTCAGGGACATGGCGATGGCAAGGGACACTATAAACCGCATAAGGGAAAACCTCCTCGGGTGATGAGAAACAGAAAATCATAGAAAGCCATTTTCTCCAGATGATGACTTTCCCTTTTATTCTGGTCTAAATGATCCTTTGGCTATATGGGCAATCGGCCCTATTTCGTCGCCGGAAAGAGTGTAGAAGGAGATAGGAGAGCAGGGGAGGGCGGCGCCGAAGTCAACGATGGTGTATAATCGACGCGTAAACCAACCATCCCAATGGAAAGGAGGCCCCCATGCACCTGTGGTCGCCGGATACGGATCGGTATTTCAGAGTGGAGTCGGACACCGGACGCCAGATGGCCGAGCTGGCATCCGCCTTTTTGGCGTCCGTGGACCCGTCGGCTGAATCGATGGTGCTGTTTCCGCTGGATAGCGGCGAGCGGTTCAATTGGGATTATCGCCCCCGGAAGCGGCAGGGGATGCCCCTTTCGGACATGGACGGCAGCCAGCGGAAGCTGGCCCTGACCCTGATGGCCAGCGGATTGAGCCGCCGGGGGAACCGGCAGGCCCTGACCATCATGGCGCTGGAGAAGGTGCTGGGAGAGCTGGAAGGGGATGCCGGCGGGCGGCGGCGGGACCCCGACCGATACCATCTGACGATTTTCGGCACGCCGTCGGAAGAGGCCCCCTGGGGCTGGCGGATGGAGGGCCACCACCTTTCCCTCAATTATCTCGTGGCCCCCGGCGGCGGGATCGCCCCCACCCCTCATTTCTTCGGGGCCAATCCGGCCCGGATTCCCCAGGGGCCCCAGGCCGGGTTCCGGGTCCTGCCCCTGGAAGAGAACCTGGGCCGGGAGCTGCTGGCCTCGCTGGGGGATACCCTCCGGTCCAAGGCCGTCATCCACGCCGAAGCGCCGCCGGACATCGTCACCCGATGGGAACGGCGGGTCAAGCTCGACGTGCCGGTGGGGCTTCCCTTTTCAGACATGAAGGAAAAACAGCAGAACCGGCTGATGCAGCTCATCCACCGCTACACCGGCCGCGTGCCGGCCGATGTGGCCGATGCCCGGCTCGACGCCATCGAAAAGGCGGGGATAAACCACATCCATTTTGCCTGGGCCGGCTACGAAGAGCCGGGACGGCCCCATTATTATCGGATCCACGGCCCCAGCTTTCTGGTGGAATACGACAACACCCAGAACGACGCCAACCACATCCATACGGTCTGGCGGGACCGGGAAAACGACTGGGGGGAGGATCTTTTGGACGACCATTACCGGCGGGATCATGGGCCGTGAGGGGGCGCTTGGACCATCCGGTTTTCACCTGCGGGATTAGTCGGTTTTCGACAGAATCCGCGCGCGGCCTTCGACATCGTTGAGGTCCAGGTGGTTGCGCATGTACTGGTTGCCGGCGTCCCGGCAAGGCGTGAAGTCCCATGGGGTGCGGCGTCCCGTCATGTGGGCCCTGAACACGAGGCGGCGGCGTTTCTGGCTGTCGAGGACGTTTTGATGGAGCCTTTCCGAATCCTGGTGATCCAGCATCTTCTGGTGGAGGGCGCTTTCGATGTTCTTCAGCTCCGGCCGTCCCGACAGGTTTTCCAGTTCCCTGGGATCGTTTTCCAGATCAAAGAGCTGGGGCGGGTCCGGCTGGCTGTAGATGTATTTGTAACGGCCTTGCCGGACCATGAAGCAGGGGGCGATGGCGCCTTCCCCGAGGAATTCTGAGATGACGGGGCGGATCGTCGGGCCGTCCTCTCCACGGAGAAAGGGGACGAGGCTTTCCCCGTCCATGGGGGCGGCGGGATCGGTCAGGTGGTTGTTGCCGGTCAGGTCGAGGAAGGTGGGCAGGAGGTCCACCAGGGAGACGGGGGCGGCGGCGCGGCCGGCTGTGATGGACGGTCCGGAGATGATCAGGGGGACCCGGACGGAGCGCTCGAAGAGCGACATCTTGTACCAGAGCCCCCGCTCGCCGAGCATGTCGCCGTGGTCCGCGGTGAAGACGATGAGGGTGTTGTCGCGCATCCCCGTGTCGTCCAGGGCTTTCAGGAGTTGTCCGATCTTGTCGTCCACATAGCTGATCTGGCCGTAATAGGCGTGCCGCGCGTTGCGGATCTGGGTGTTGGTGACGGCCCCCATGTGGTTGCCGTAGGCTTTCCGGAGGCGCATGCTGTGGGGATCGCATTCGTCGTCGGGGATGTAATCCACATCGGGCAGGTCGATGGCGTCGGGGTCGTACCGGTCCCAGTGCTCCTTTGGGCAGGCGTAGGGGTCGTGGGGATCGGTAAAGGAGACCACGAAGAGAAATGGGCGGTCGTTGTCGTCCCGGGCCATGTCGTAAAGGTGGCGCACGGCCTGGAAGCCGGTCTCGTCGTCGAAGTCGATCTGGTTGGTTCGCTCGCAGGGGGCCGCGCCGGAGACGCTGTCCATGTTGTGGTACCACCAGTCGAAGCGGCGGTCGGGGTCGCGCCAGTCCGGGGTCCAGCCGTGGTCGGCCGGGTAGATGTCGGTGGTCAGCCGCTCCTCGAACCCGTGGAGCTGGTCCGCGCCCACGAAGTGCATCTTGCCGGAGAGTGCGGTCCGGTAGCCGCCGGCCCGGAGGTAGTGGGCGAAGGTGGGGATGTCCCCGGGGAATTCGGCGGCGTTGTCGTAAGCGCCGATCCGGGAGGTGTGCTGTCCGCTGAGCATGGAGAACCGGGATGGGGCGCACAGGGGATTGTTGCAGTAGGCGCTTTCGAACACGACGCCGTCTTCGGCCAGGGCGTCGATGTGGGGGGCCTGAACGATCGGGTGGCCGTAGGCGGGCAGGGCGTGGGGCGCGAGCTGGTCGGCCTGGATCATCAGGATGTTGGGTCGGTCAAGGGTCAATCGGAACCTCCTTTCGTCAGTTTTCGTTCATGATGTCTTCGATTCTGTTTTGGGCGTCCCGGAGCGCGTCGGTGATCCGGGCTTCGAGGCCGTCTTCCGCGAGGCGGGCCGGCATGATGCCGAGCCCGAGGGCCATGACCGGCCGGCCGTTTTCCCGGAGCGGAACGGAAAAGCGGTGCATGCCGGGGTAGAAGAGGGCGAAATCGTCCTGGACGCCGGTGGATGCCGCGTGGTCGATCATCCGGCGCGCGTCTTCCGGGGATACCGGATGGCGGTGGCGCTGGAGTTCGGCGTCGATGAACGCGTCGTCGTTGAGTTGCTCGGGGGGGATGAAGAAGATGGCGCCGAGGACCGGCAGGCTGAGTTCCAGGCTCTGGCCGGCCTGCCACAGGGACGGGGATTCGGGGTCCATGAAGCTTTCGAGGCAGAACATGCGGTCGTCCACGCAGGTGAAGAGGTTGACTGATGCGTTGAGGCTGTCGTACAGCCGCCGCATGTGCTCCCGGATGTACTGGATCGGTTCGTTTTTCCGGCCCATGGCCCGCCCCCAGAAATAGATCTTCCAGCCGAGGGCGTACCGGCCCGAAGGGGTCTTTTCCAGAACGTCGGCGTACACCAGTTCTTTCAAAATCTTGTTGACCGTCGTGGGGCTGGGGTTGTCCAAAACCTTGGCGACTTCGGAAAAGCGGAGTCCCTCGGTGCTTTTGCTGACGGCGTCGATGACGGTGAGGGCGCGGGATAGGATGGTCGGATTCATTAATAAAATACATATATATATAGTTAACTACATTTTAAGACAGCATACCAGATAGTGAGGGGATGTCAAAGGGAAAATCAAGAGAAGCGATCGTGCATGTAAGATTTTTTTTCAATGAGCATTTTCTCCTCGAATAAGACACGTATGAATGGCTCTGGATTTAAAAATTTTGTAAGTGAACCAAATCGAATTTCTATGGTCGAATGAAGAAACATCCGTTAAATAGTTGAAAAAGCACTCAAGATCTTGTAATGAATCGTCTGTTTCTTTTGATAATTACGAACCCTGCGAGAGATAGCGATAGGACAAAATGATGAGAGGTGCTAAGTTCC
>CAYPCE010000131.1:0-10138 GCA_964409085.1 uncultured Desulfobacteraceae bacterium
CCACCCGCCAGCCGGGAGGTGCAAAACGTCTGGAAGCCGATGCTGGAGGAATTGAAAAAACGGAGCGGCGGCCGGATCACCTATACCCTCTACGCCGGCGGGGCCCTGGGAAAGGGGCCGGAGCATTTCGACATCGTCAAAAACGGGTTGTCGGACATGGGGTATTTCACGGCGACGTGGACCCCGGGGCGCTTTCCCCTCAGCGATGTCCTGTCCCTCGCCGTGGCGGTGGAAGGGAAAGATGTGGGCACCGACATCGGCAACGCCACCTATCAGCGGATTTTGAAAGAGGAGTTCGAGGGGATCAAGGTCATCGAACTCAACGGGTGCATCTCGGCCTACTTGTGGACGACCAAACCGGTCCGGACCCTGGAAGATTGCAAGGGGCTGCGGATCCGCTCCCCCGGCGGTCACCAAACCCACTATATCAAATCCCTGGGGGCCGAACCCGTCTTCATGCCCCTGGGCGACGTCTACATGGCCATGGAAACCGGCACCATCGACGGGCTGGTCACCTGCCCGCCCCTGGTACTGGCCTTCAAACTGTATGAGGTCGCCAAGCACGGGGCCCTGGCCACCTTCGGGTGTGTCACCGAGGGCGTGGTCATGAACCAGAAAAGCTGGGACCGGACCCCGGAGGATCTCAAGCCGATCATCATGGAAGTGGCCGGCAATCCCTTTGCCACCACCGGCGGATTGAACACCGAGGCCTACAAAAAGATGATGGAGGACCTGAAGGGGCACGGCGTGGACCTTTATCGGCTGCCGCCGGAAGAATCCCGGCGGTGGTATGCCCGATTCAAAAAAGAGACCGAAAAGTGGATCCAGTCGCTGGAGGAAAAGGGGCTGCCCGCCCGGGAGGCCGTGGCGGTCTACCAAGACGAGTGTGAGGCCCACGGCGTCACCTGCGTGGCCTGCCCGGTGCCACCGGCCGGAAAAAAAGAGTAACGCCTGAAGAGGGGAAATTCGCATGACCGGAGCGCTCTCGGCAACGAGACGGATCATCCAGAAGGCCACCCGGGGGTTGTGCGCCGGCTGCATGTTCATCCTCTTCCCCCTGATGTTTCTCACCACTGCGGACGTCATCGGCCGGGCCTTCTGGGCCCGGCCGATGCAGGGGGCCCTCGAAGTCTCCAGCTACATGCTGTCGGTCTTCGTTCTGGCGGGCATGGCCTATACGCAACAGGTCAAGGGGAACGTCCAGGTGGATTTTTTCGTCCTGAGATGCCCGGACCGGTTGCGACATCTGCTCAATGCGTTCACGACCCTGCTCTGCCTGGTCGTGGTGGCCGTCATCGTCTGGCAGGGGGCCCAGGACGCCTGGGAGGAGACCACCGTATCGGACATGCTCCGCATCCCCCAGTGGCCCTTCAAGATGCTCGTCCCCGTGGGGGGTGGGCTGCTCGCCCTGGAATTCATCTTCGACCTTGTCGACTCTCTTAAAAACGCCTTCCAGCCATCCCCATGACAGATCCGGTCACCGTCGGCATCATCGGCACCATCCTCCTGTTTGTTCTCCTTTTCCTGGGCATGCCCATCGCGTTCGCCCTGTTTCTGGTGGGGGGCGGGGGTATCGCCTATCTGGCATCCTTCGGGGCGGCCATGCCCGTCATGGCCAGCACCCTGTATGAGGTCGCCGCGTTCTACCCCTACATCGTCATCCCGCTGTTCATCGTCATGGGCGGATTCGCGGGCAGTTCCGGCATGACCCGGGACCTCTATACCATGTTCGAGAAATGGCTGCGGCGGCTCCCCGGCGGGCTGGGGATCGCCACCATCGCCGCCTGCGGGGGCTTTGCGGCCGTCTCCGGCTCGTCGGTGGCCACGGCCGCGGCCATGGGGACGGTGGCCTTTCCGGAAATGGAGCGGTACCGGTACGATCCGAGACTCTCCACGGGCAGCATCGCGGCCGGGGGCACCCTGGGGTTCCTGATCCCGCCGAGCATCGGCTTTATCGTCTACGGCATGCTCACGGAACAATCCATCGGCAAACTGCTCATCGCGGGCATCGTGCCGGGGTTTCTCCTGACGATGGCCTATATCCTCATCATCGTCGTCCTGGTCAAAACGAACCGGTCCCTGGCACCGACCACGGCGGAGCCGGCGCCCTGGCGGGAAAAGTGGCGGGCCCTGTACCGGGTGTGGGAACCGGTGGCCGTGTTCGTCACCGTGATCGGCGGGATCTATCTCGGGGTGTTCACCCCCACCGAAGCCGGCGCCATCGGGGCCGTCATCCTGTTCGGGTTCGCCCTGTTCAAGGGCAAACTCGGCCGGGCGAATCTCATGGACGCCCTGTTCAACACCACGAGAATCTCGGTCATGGTGCTCCTGCTGGTGGCCGGGGCCAACGTCTTCAGCTACTTCCTGGCCCTGACGACCATCCCCATGCAGGCCGCCAACTGGGCCGCGAACCTGGAGACATCCCCCTATGTCATCCTGATCCTCTTCATCTTCATGTATCTGTTTCTGGGGTGTTTCCTGGACGCCATTTCCATGATGGTCCTCACCATGCCGGTGATCTACCCCGTCATCCTGGAACTCCAGTTCGACCCCATCTGGTTCGGCGTCATGGCCGTGCTCATGATGGAGGCGGGGCTCATCACCCCGCCCATGGGCCTCAACATCTTCACCGTGGGCGGCGTGGCGCCGGACGTGCCCATCGTGACGATTTTCCGGGGGGTCCTGCCTTTTCTCCTGTCCATCTTCCTGATCGTGTTCCTGATCATCCTGTTTCCCGGCATTGCGCTGTATTTGCCGGGGGCCATGTAACCCGCTGAAAACGGATTAAAAGCGATCCCATCCCTCGTCGGGCTGAAACCGTTCCCCATGCCGGCCGGCCAGGCGGGCCAGGGTTTTCCGGATGTCGTCGGTCCCCCGCTGGGTGGCGTACCGAATCGGCCCGCCCCGGAACGGGGCGAACCCGCCGCCCAGGACGAGGGCCCCGTCGATGATGTCCGGGTCGTCCGTTGCGCCTTCCCGAAGCAGCCGGACACTGGCGTTGACAATGGGGAGGATGAGCCGGTCCGTTACCTCCGGCCCGGAAGGGGCCGATGAGGCGGGCGTTTTGGGCGTTTGGTTCGGGGGGACGGGGTCCGTGGTCATGCCGAAATGTCTGGCGGCTTGGTTGATGGTTTCCGGTGACACCCCTTCGGTGATCATCTGTCGGGCTTCCTGTCGGCAGGGTGTCAGGGCCTGGTGGACCAGGTATGCCGTCGTGGTGCCGCCGCCGTCTGGGGGCGCGTCGTTGTGGACGGAGTGGACATCGTGGACGGGGTGGACGGCGAGGCCGAGGCGTTTCATCTTTTGGCGGATAAAAAACAGCCGGACCAGGTTTTGGGCGGTTTGGCCGATCAGGAGTTCTGAAAAGGAGGCGATCTCGGCGCTCTGCATGGCCGCCGGGTCCCCGCCGTGGGTTTCCCACAGGTCGATGAGGGCGAAGGGGGCCGGGTAATGATCGGGGCGGACTTTTTTCCGGGTTTTCGCCCGCATCTGTTTGGCGATCATCCGGCGAACGGGGCCGGTGTTCAGAAGCTGCGACCTGATGGATGCGATGCGGCGGCGGTTCCGTTTGAGCCGGCCGGAAAACGCCGATCGGACCGCGGCGGCTGCCTGGTCGGGGTCCACCACCGTATCCACCCCCCCCGATCGCCGGGCCTGCTGAGCGGTTTTGTTTTTTCCGGTGATCATCATGGTCATGGCGTCGATGGGGTCCAGTAGCCGGACCGAGCGAAACGTGCCGCCCATGCCGGGATGAAGTCCCAGAAACACTTCGGGAAACCCGAGCTGGACATCGGGCAGGGCGACCCGGTAATCGCAGCAGAGGGCCAGTTCCAGGCCCCCGCCGACGCAGGTGCCGTGGACGACGATGGCGGTCGGGGCCGGGAATTTCTCCAGCAGGTCGGCCACGGCGTGGGCCCGGCGGACTTTGGCGGTTACGTCGGCGAGGTCGGTCATGCCATGGAATTCGGAAACATCGGCCCCCACCGTGAAGCCCGCCGGTTTCGCGGAGCGCAGCGCCAGGCCCCGGGGCCGGGCGTTTGCCGTCTCTTCGAGCCGAAAGAGCAGCTCCGTCAATACCTCCGCGGTGAGGATGTTGACCTGGCGGTCGGCCATGTCGAGGGTGAGCCATTCGACGTTGTGATTGTCGCGGCTGCGGTGCCAGTGGCGATATGTCCGGTCGTTTTCCGCAGCGTTGGGGATGTGGTGCGTCATTGATTCCTTTCCTTGGCGTGCAAATGCCGACCGGCCGCGTCAAATCCCGAAAACCGTCTCTGCAATGCTGTAGACCACCGCTGCGGCCGGCGGCAGTTTGATGACCTCGGTCTGGAGGTTGCCGGCGGCCTTTATCGAAAATATCCCGACGACGAATGGCTGGTCGAATGGTTTTCACCACCACCCGTCATTCTCCTCCACCGGATCATAAAACAACACGTCCCCCTTCACCCGGATTTTCCGGTTCCGCTTTGTTTCATCCCGGCCGCAGCGCATGAGGCGGTCGAGGGCCATGGTCCAGCCGACGACGGGGCCGTGTTTTTCGATGGCCTGGTCGGCGTATTCGGAGCAGGAGGGGTGCATGGGGCACTGCCCCTGGCGGACCGACGACAGGTGGTTGAGGGGGCCCCGGTAGAAGCGGATGAGGGGGGAGACGGCCGCGTCTTCATCCGGGGCGTCGGGGCCGCCGCCGGTGGTGGCGCAGGCGGAGAGGAAAATGGCCGCAATGATGAAAATCGCGGCGACGGCGGGTTTAAGCAATAGGGATTTTTTCATAAAAACCTCGTGAAGCTCCAGCTGAACAGAGGACTTTTACTTTTTAACATCCCGGGGCTATACGATCGAATCCTGAATCCGCGTGTCGAACACCCGCTGACTCTTCCGTTCCGAGCGCGGCAGTGACCCGTAGGGAACCAGTTCTACTGCCGACGGGGTGACCAGCACTTTCTTTTTGATTCGCTGAATCAGAGTTTTGGACAGGTCTTCGGCGATGTCGGTTCCGACGCCCTCCCCCAGTTCGGCCACGATGCGCATGACGCCGCGTTCGGATTCATCACGGGAGAGGTGGATCTGGTATTCGGAGCCCATCTCCGGGAAGCCCGACAGGATGGCGTCGATGGTGGATGGGTAAATGTTGACCGCCCGGAACTTGAACATGTCGTCGGTGCGGCCCTTGATGCGGGAGTGACGGGGCAAGACCGTGCCGCAGGTGCAGGCGCCGGGCAGGATGCGGGTGATGTCCCGGGTCCGGTACCGGATGAGCGGGACCGCCTCCTTGCAGAGCGTCGTCACCACCATTTCGCCCCATTCGCCGTCCGGGAGCGGTTCGAGGGTTTCAGGGTCGATGATCTCCAGGATGTAGTAGTCGCTCCAGTAATGGATGCAGTCGTGGTCCGGGCATTCGATGCCGGTGCCGGGCCCGTAGAGTTCCGTGAGGCCGGGGATGTCGAAGAGTTCGGCGCCGCCCAGGAGGTCGGAGATCTTCTGCCGCATGGAAACCGACGACCGCTCGGAGCCGTAGATGATTTTCTTCAAGCGCACCTTGTCTTTGATGCCGCGCCGCTTGACCTCTTCGGCCATGAGCAGTCCCATGGAGGCGGTGCAGCAGAGCACCGTGGCCTCCAGGTCCACCAGAAACTGGCACTGCATGTCCACATTGCCCGGCCCCACCGGCAGGGCCATGGCCCCCACCTTCTCGCACCCGAGCTGGAACCCCATCCCGGCGGTCCAGACGCCGTATCCCACCGCGATCTGGACCCGGTCTTCGATCCCGACCCCGGCCATTTCATAAGCCCGGGCAAAGAAATGGACCCAGTCGTCCACGTCTTTTTGGGTATAGCAGAGGTTCTTCCGGGTGCCGGTGGTGCCGGAGCTGGAATGGATCCGGATCACGTCCTCGAATGGGACGCACCGGAGCGGAAACGGATACCCCGCCCGCAGATCGTCGGCGGTGGTGAAGGGCAGCTTCCGGATGTTGTCCAGGGTCCGGATGTCGGCGGGTTTCACCCCGGCCTCGTCCAGTTTCTTCCGGTAGACCGGGGAGCCGTTATACGCGTGGGCCACGGTCCATTTCAAGCCCTCGAGTTGATGAGATTTGAGATCCGTTTCGGTTTTGAAAAGAGGGGCGAATCGCGGTGTCGGCATGGTCGAGGTCTCCTGTGCGTGGGTCCCGGCGGTGTCGGGCGCTTCCGTTCAAAAAAAGAAGACGTTAAAGATTTCGCGCCTTTTTGTCAAGGCCATTCGCGCCATCCGGCAGCCCGTAGCGATTCATCTTTTTGTAGAGTCCCTGCCGGGTGATGCCGAGGCGTTCGGCGGCCCGGGTCCGGTTGCCGTCCGAGGTCTCTATGGCTGCCCGGATCATCTCCATCTCCAGGGCCGCCACTCGGTCCGGCAGGGTCGTCGTCATGTCCGCCACGGCCGATGGCCGGCCCTCTTCACCTGCCGTCGCCGTCAACTCCGGCGACAGGTGATCCTCCGGAATCGCCTCGCCGTCCGGCGTCAAGGCCACCAGCCGTTCCACCTCCCGACGGAGCTGGCGGACGTTGCCCGGCCATGAAAAGGCTTCCAGTCGCCGGATCACCGCTGTTGAGAATCCTGGAATCCGCTTCTTGAACCGGTCGCAGACATGGGCCAGGAAGGCGTGGGCCATGGGCAGGATGTCCTCCCTCCGGTCGCGGAGCGGCGGAATGGCGATCTCCACGGAAAAAAGGCGGAAAAACAGATCCTCCCGGAACCGGCCGGCGGCCACTTCCGCGTCCAGGGGGCGGTTGCTGGCGCTGATGATCCGCGCGTCGTAGGCGAGCAGCCGGTTCCCGCCGAGGCGCCGGCCCTCCCCTTCCTGGAGGGCCCGCAGCACCTTGGGCTGGATGGCCGGCGGCATGTCGGCGATCTCGTCGAGAAACAGGATGCCGCCTTTGGCCTCTTCGAAATAGCCTTTGCGGGGGGACTGGGCGCCGGTAAAGGCGCCCTTTTCGTATCCGAAAAACTCGCTCTCGGCCAGGGTCTCGGGGATGGACGCGCAGTTGACCGGCACGAACGGGCCGTCGCGGCGGTCGCTCTCTTCATGGATGATCCGGGCCACGAGTTCCTTCCCCGTCCCGTTTTCCCCCTGGATGTAGACGTTGACCGGCGTGGCGGCCAGCATCCGAGCCCGTGCGATCACCGCCTTCATGGCCGGGCTCTCGGCGATAAAGGGGCCGTCCTCCCATGGAAAGTCCCGGTCGAACCGGTCCACCTCCCGGTTGATCTGGTCGGAAATCCGGAGAATCTCGGTGTTGAGGAGGATGCTTTCGATGGAAATCGACAGGTGGTCGGCGATCTCCGCGAGCCGGGATTTGTCCGCCCCGGTAAAGGGACGGCCGTCGGTCCGGTTGAGCACCTGGAGGGCCCCGGTGACGCCGTGCCCGGTCCGGCTCCGGATCGGGGCGCAGACCGTGTTACGGGTCACATAGCCGGTTTCCTCATCCATCTCCGTGTGGTATCCGCGCCGGGTCTCCATCCCTTCGGCGATGACCGGCTCTCCGGTGGAGATCACCTCCCCGACCACGCTCCCCTCTCTCGGGGCCTCGATCCGCCGTTTCTCCAGGCCGGTGCCGAAGATGGAGCAGATGCGATCGGTCCCCATTTCCATGATGTAGACCGTACACCGTTCCGCCGCCATCACCCGGGGCAGAATCGACACGTAAAACCGGATCAGGGACCAGTAATCATCCACGGTCCAGGCCCGGCTGACCTGCTCCAGGCGGCGTTTGAGGGCCGTCAGCCGTTTCCGGATATGGGGTGGACCGGCGGCGATGTCAACGGTGTTGTCCATTCTTCGTCAACCTTGTTTACTTCTCATAAAAAGTAACGATTCAGCAGCTTATATCTGAATAACTTGGCAAGTCTATCGCTGTCTGATGAAAACGTCAACGATGTTGACAACCAATTTATCTGTTTTCGGTTGGGAAAGCATATCAAATACTATCATATAATATAAAATATCAGTATGTTAATCTAATATTTCGATGTCATGGCATGATCCTTGGAATAGACGTTGACGCCGCCCCGCCGGGGAATGAATCCCCCGGCTACAAATGGAACCCGGCTGAAGCCGGCTGGGCGGCGACAACAACCACCCTAAGCATCGGAAAGGATAAGCCATGAAAATTTTCGCACTGGGCGTCAATTCGGCATTTGCCACGGGCAGCTTTATGGATGCGCTGCCCAGGGAAAAAGCCAGGGACCTGCTGATCGGCCTGTTGACCGACCCGGAATTCCCGGAGATCGACGAATCGGCCGTCGGCGCGGAAATCGACCGGATGAGCCAGCGGATGTACCGGCCCAAATGGCAGTCGAATTTCCTCATCGAATTCGACACGGTCGGCAAGCGCGGCAAGCGGCCCTACCGGCTGCTGCTGGACGCCGGAGCCGACATCCGCCACGCCCTGGCCTCGGTGGGCCTGACTTCGGCGGACATCGACGGGGTCTACGTCTCCCACCCCCACAACGACCACATCGGCGGGATGGAATACCTGGCCCTCACCACCCTCTTCAACCCGGCCTATACGCCGGCCAAAAAAGACTGGCTGGGGGACCAGTTCGTCGTGGACAAGCTCTTTCTGGAGCAGGAGTGGTGGCCCCGTCCGCCGGAAGGGGCCCGGCCCGACCTGTTCATCCACCGGAAGGTGCTGGCCCCCCTGAAGCGGGCCGTGGGGCCGGGGATGGACACGGTGCAGGGGGTGCCCGACGTTTCCCTGGAGACCTATTTCGACGTCCACCCCGTGGGCAAGCAGGAGGACGGCGCCACCGTCACCCACACGTTTGCCGACGGTGACGGCGCGTGGACGCTCCGGCCCATCTTCGCCATGCACGTCATCTCCAGTTCCGAAGAGATGGCCAGCTACGGCCTGAGCCTGGAGCATACGGGCGGCTACAACGTCCTCATGCCCACGGACACCCAGCACATGATGCCGCCGCAACTGGTGGCCCATTACCGGCGGGCCGACCGGATCTACATGGACTGCGAAACGTCGCCCTACCCCTCCGGGGTCCATCCGCACGTGTCGGACCTGATCCACCACATGCCAGCGGACATCCAAAGGAAATGCCTGCTGTACCACTATGACGGCGAGCCGGAGGTGGACGAGGGGATGTTTTTCGGGGTCCTCCGGACCGGAGATGTTCATGTCTACCCTGAATAAGGGCGTGACAATGGGCGGCCCGTTCGCTACAAAGAGGGGTGGAGGCGCCGGGACCGGAGTCGTGACCGGGGCGTCCATCCCCAACTTTTTCGACGGAAAGGCAACCGGATGAGCGCAAGTGCCGCCCCCAAGACCATCGACATTATCGGCTTTCCCATGTACCTCGGCGCGGATCGGCACGGCGTCGATCTGGGCCCCGCGGCCCTGCGCATCGCCGGGCTGGCGGAGACCCTGACGGATCTCGGCCATAGCGTCACCGACATCGGCGACGTGACGGTGCGGGACTACGCCGAAAAGGGGTTCACCAACCCCAAGCTGAAACACCTGGACGGCATCGCCCGGAGCAACGAGGAGCTGGCCCGATCCGTGGCCGGCTCCCTGGACAAGGGACATTTCCCGCTGTGTATCGGCGGCGACCATTCCATGGCCATCGGCTCCATCGCCGGCATCGCGTCCCACTGCCGGAAGGCAGGAAAGACCCTGGGCATCATCTGGATCGACGCCCACGCCGACATGAACGTGGAATCGACCACGCCGTCGGGCAACATCCACGGCATGCCCATGGCCATCTCTCTGGGGGTGGGAAACGAGCGGCTGACCGGCCTCATGGGGTTTTCGCCCAAGGTGGATGCGGACCACTGCGCCCTCATCGGCGTGCGGAAGGTCGATCCGCCGGAACGGGAGATCATCCGGGACCTCAAGCTGCCGGTTTACACCATGAGCGACATCGACCGCCGCGGCATCTACGTCATCCTCGACACGGTTCTCCAGAAGCTGGAAAACAGCGCCGACCACATCCATGTGAGCTTCGACATCGACAGCGTGGACCCCTCGGTGGCCATGGGCGTGGGCACCCCCGTCACCGGCGGCCTCACCTACCGGGAGGCCCACCTGCTCATGGAGACCATCGCCAACCGCGGGTGCATGTCCTCCCTGGAAGTAGCGGAGATCAACCCCATTCTCGA
>CAYPCE010000132.1:0-10127 GCA_964409085.1 uncultured Desulfobacteraceae bacterium
ATGCGCCGTAGGTGGTGTTGACCGCGTCCATGAGATCGCCGTCGGGGTCGATCTCCACGGCGCTCCACTTTTGGATGGCCATCCGGTTGGCGAGCATGAAGAGGATCATCAGCAGAAGGGGGCCGATAAACGCCATCGCCAGGAAAATTCCCCGGTGGAGGTCGGCCGCGTCCGAAATCCAGGAGGCGAAGGTGACGAAAAGCACCGATGCATTGAGAAAGAGGAGATTGGAGATGAGGGTCGCGACGCTCGGGAAACGCTGTTTCATGGCGATCTCCAATGGTTTGGCGTGGGGACGAGAAAGAGCGAACGGAATTCAAAACCATTCAATAAATGCTCTTGATCCCGGAATGTAAAAGATGCCAAACCGAAGATCAACAAAAAAAGAGGCAGACTAGTCAGGCGGAAGAGGCAGCCGACGGCCCCTGCACACATAGAATCGCTGGAATTCACCGAAGAACTTGAAAAATACGGACATATCTTGTATTGTTCGCGAGGTGTTGAAAACTGAGGTCGTACTCATGCTGCTTTTCTCTTGCTTCATCATGGAAAATGAGTTCAAATCTGACGGAACGGGTTTAGATTGCAGGAGGATCATTAATGCCTTTGCCAACGATTTTCGATCTGTGCCGGCCTCGGCAGGAGGTGCTTGCGGGGGAGCTGCCGGACGCGATATTTGCCGCGGATTTGTGGGATGTGATCATGGGCCGCGCCCATCCCGATTACCTGGAACCGGATCGGTTCTTTTCGGGGACCCACCCCACGGAAAATTTGAAAATCCTGGTGAAGGATGTGGCGGAGCGGCTTGCCGGCATGGAAGGCGGGAACCCGGTCTTCTACCTGGAAACCGGATTTGGCGGGGGAAAGACCCACAGTCTGATCGCCGCCGTCCATGTGGCCCAACATGGGGAGCGGGTGGCGGACATGGCGTCGTCCTTCGGCATCCGGCGCTTTCCGGACCCCGCAAATACTCGCGTGGCGGCCTTTGTCGGGGAAAATTCCGATCCGTTGTCCGGCAATAAGCAGACCATAGGCGGTCAAGACGTGACGACCTATACGCCCTGGGGCCAGATCGCCCTGATGGCGGGGGGGCTGGCCGGCTACGACATCATAAAGGAAAACGATCTTCAGGGCGTCGCGCCGTCGAGCGATGCCTTAGAAAAGGCCCTTGGCGGCGGCGCGGTTCTGATCCTGATCGACGAGTTGATTCTTTACATGGCCCGCAGCATGGCGCTGACGGAAGACCATCCCCGCTCCAAGATCAATTCCCAGTGGCCGACGTTTCTCCAGACCCTGTTCAGTGTGGCGGATCGTCGTCCGAAGACCGCCGTCGACCTGAACCTGCCGTCGGAACAAGACGCAAATCGCCGGTTGACCGGCAATTTAAAGCAGTACATGGCGTCCGTACACGAAACCGTGGATGAGGCCAAAAAAACCACGGACCGGGAAGCCCGGAACCTGAGCCCGACCCAGACCACGGAACGCGCCGCCGTGCTGACCCGGCGGTTGTTCGATGCCGTGGATGCTTCCCGGGCCTCCGATATTGCCGATGCTTATATCCGTTATCTCGATGAGCAGAAAAAGGACGGCGTGCCCATCGAAAACCGAGCCTTTGACGCCGATTACGCCGAGCAGATCCGGGTCGGCTATCCGTTCCATCCCGAGCTGATCCGGTTGTTCGCGGAGCGACTGGCCGACATCCCGGAATTCCAGGCCACCCGGGGCGCGCTTCGGCTGGTGGCCCGAACCATCCGCGCGGTCTGGCGGAACAAGGAACAACACGGCGACGCGCTGTTGCTTCAACCCCATCATATCGACCTGAGCAAAAGCGACCTCCGGGACGAAATGCTCTCCCGGCTGGGACGAATGGCGTTTGAACGGGGGTTGGACGCCGATGTGATCCGGCCCGGCGGGAATACCCATGCCAACGATGTGGAATCGGGATGGCCCTGGCCGGCGGCCAGCGAAGCGGCCCTTGTGACCTTTCTCCACAGTCTCCCGGAAAGCTCACGGGGCGTCACGCCGTCGGAAGTGGCCCTGGCCCTGGGGCGGCCGGGCATCGATCTGGCCTACATCGCCCGCGGTCTGGAAGAGACGGAACGACGGGCATGGT
Organism: uncultured Desulfobacteraceae bacterium; assembly: GCA_964409085.1. GTDB lineage: Bacteria > Desulfobacterota > Desulfobacteria > Desulfobacterales > JAABSP01 > JAABTD01. The sequence continues at coordinate 2,114 of CAYPCE010000132.1, forward strand.
ACATGCGCCAGGAAGGGGAGCATTACCGGTTCAGGACCCGCGCCTCCATCAACAAACGGTTCCAGGAACGGTTGATGAAGGTCGAACCCGGCGAGATCCGCGATGTGCTGGATGAATGGATCACCGGGATCTACAGCGGATTCGACAGCTTCCAGATCATTCCGTTCCCGGAGGATCAGACGGCCATTGCCGACCATGCCGACAAACTTCGCCTGGTGATCGTCCATTATAATAAGGAATGCGGGACCATCGGTGGCGGCGATCGGCTGAATTTCACCAAGAAGCTGTTCACCACGGCCGGCGTCAACCAGAATGCGCGGAAATACCGCAACAATCTTATCTTCCTTCTGGCGGAGACCACCCGGATCAATGGGTTGAAAGATGCCGTGCAGTCGTTGATCGCCTGGGAGCGGGTTCAAAAAGACATCGAGGGGGAACAACAGAATCTGGCCCAATCGGCGAGTCAGGATTTCCGGTCCCTGAAGCAATCGGCCAAACGGCAGGAAAAAGGGGTTCCCGCCGAATTCATGGCCCTTGAAAGCGACCTGGCGGACGTGATGGAGAAACTGGGAACCCAGGAAATTCATGTCCGGACGAAACTCCTGGAGGCCTTCCGGGTCCTGGCGTTCCCCACCGCCGATTCCACGGAGCAGTTCGATCTGTTTTCGTCTTCCGGCGGCGGTCCGCTGCTGGAATGCTACCGGGTGGATTTCGGCGAGACGCCCGAGAGCGGCGGCCGGAGAAACCGCCGGGTGCGCCAGGAAGCGGCCGAAGCGCCCATCCTCCAATGCCTTCGCAAAAACAACAAACTGGTCCCGGCGCCCACCCCGGACAACCCGGTGACGCTCGCGCCGGAAATCGTCAAACGCCATCCGCTGTGGAAAGAGGGCGAGAAAAAATTATCGACTGAAGACGTATGGGACCGGCTGCGGCGCGAACCGGGGCTTCCGCTTCTGCTGAAACAAACCGATCTGCTGCCCACGTTCCGGGCCGGCATCGTCAAATCGCCGGACGCCCTCTGGATTTACTACATCCGGCCGGAAAAAAAGGTGTTTACGCGGGACAACGCCAGCGGCCTGTCCGCGGTGATCGCCGGCGATCATTTTATCTACGACACCAAGAAAGCCCGGGACGACCGCATCTGGCCGGTGTCGGCGGTCAGTCCGGACGACATTGAAAAATACGCCTGGCCGCGGGACGATACGGTGCTGACCGAAAAGACTACCACGGCGCAAATCCTGGAAGAAATCAAAACCGCGCCCCATTTTCCGGTGCTGCCGTCCAGACCCGTTTTGTGGCGCTCATTCCAGGAGGGGGTGCGGGAATCGCGATGGGTCCTCTATTTGAGCAACGCCAATCTGGCCATCGGGTTCAAGGAGATGAACGAATGGCCCGGCACCCCTCGAATCGATGCCGAAACGGAACTGTGGGATTATCAGGCGGCGCTCGATCAGAAGATTTATCCGAGACCGGAAACGGGGGACGGGCGGGAAGGGCCGGACCTGACCCCTGAAAACGTCAAATCCAATTGCTGGTCTTCCGGTTCCGATCAGGTGGCCTCAAGCGATCTGGAGCGGTATTGCCGAAGCGTCTGGCCGAACCTGAACCGGCCCCATTTGGAGGGGATTTTGCGGGAAGGCTTACGCAAAGGGGTCTGGTGCGCATGGGAAAAGCGACCGCTGGAGACATTTTATACGCGTGAAGACGTGCCGGCCGGCATCGCGGTGGATGATGCCTGGGTGCTGGTGGAACCGGCCTCTGAATTGGCGCGGCAATTGGAACCGTTCCGGCCGGGCAGGGGGCCGCAACCCGTCGAATACGCCGGCACGCCTCGGGAAGCGATTACGCATATCCGGGAAGAACTCGGCGCGTTTAAAGATGTCGAAATTTCAGAATTTGTTTTGACCATGAACAGTCGGGAAACACTGGACAACACGCTTCGGGCAACCTGGGCGGACCGTCCGAAAGCCGCCTCGGTCCATGCGTCTCTGGACGCCTACGGCCAGCGGGAAGTAGAAGGAAAAACGGAAACCGTCCAATTGAATTTTGAAGGTCGATTCGATGAACTCAACCAATTTCTGTCGCCGATCTGGCCCTTTGATCGCCAGGGAAACCTGACCGTCACGGTAAAAGTCCGGTTGATGTTCGATCCTCCCATTCCCCTGACCGACGGCGAGTTGGAAACCTACAAAAACGCCATCATGGAAGCCAACCAGGGGTCGATTGAGGCCCGTCTGGTTCCGGCCCGGCGGCGCTCCGGAGGCAATGGATAATGGAACGATTTCGCCTGCGCGTGCTGGATCAGCCCAAAAGGGGCCTGATCTGGGAGTTGAAACTGTTCCCGGACATGCCGGGGCTGCGTTTCCGGGAAAAAGATGGGCGGATCATGGGGTCTTCGTCCGTTCCGTCAACGGTCCTCTGGCTCCGGCAGCTCTCGGACCCGTATCTGAAACGGTCCAAAGATCCGGGGCCGATCGATGCGGAGGCTTTCGGTCCGGCTTCCGAACCCCGGTGGCTGGAATGGGAAGACGGGTTGCGGCTGGCTTTGGCGTTCGCCAATGCCCGGTACCTGAAGTCTCAGCGTCAAAAGCGGTTGTTCAGGGAAGGCTTGTACGCGCTGCCGTCGGAAGTGGTGTTGTACTGGTTTACGTTGTGTTTTTACGGGTATCGGCAGGCGGCGGGCAAAGCGGCCTTTCGGACGCTGCTGACCTATGGCGATGGGGATGAAAAGAAGCCGAAGGCAAAGAAAGCCGGCAAGGCGAAAGTTGATAAGAAGCCCAAAGGAACGGTCTATCCGGAGTTGGCGGACAAACAATCGGAGATGCCGGTCCATGAACTGGCGGAGTATTACAGCGGGGCGAAGGAAAGGAGATCATGACGAAAGAAGTGGTTCAAACCAAACCGTCGTTTCTGGAAGGGGGCCTTCCCTGTGCTTCGCTGTCGGCGGAATGCCAGCGGGACAACAACGCCCGCATCCGACCGCCCCAAAACCGGCTGCATATCTGGTGGGCCAGACGGCCGCCGACGATTTGCCGGGCGGCGATCCTCGCAGGTTTGATGCCGGTTGATTTGAACATTCCGGAAAAATTTCTTCCTGCTGAAATACCTGAGCCCTCTGCTGATGAAATTGAAGATCTGCCTCCAAAATATCATAGGTTTAAACCATTTTTCGATAGTCTTGTAAACGATATTGAACCGACAAAGTTAAACCCCGCTCATATTTCCTTTTTGCGGACTCTCGGCATTAAAGGCGATCCACATCGGGCCTATTTGAGACTGGCTGCCGCGGAAGGTGCAGATGACGGAAAAAATATTATTCTCGGGTCTGTATGGGGATACCGCCACGATTCAGCGTTCAAAATAACACCATCCCAGGCACTCATCAATTTTCTGCTGGATAACATACGTGACAGCATTGGTTTGAAGGATAATGAGAATGTTACAGTGCTTGATTTTATGGCTGGAGGGGGTGTCATTCCCCTTGAAGCTGTTAGATATGGCTTTAAAGTATTTGCAAATGATTTAAATCCAGTTGCTTCGCTGATTTCTAAAGCCACTTTCGAATACCCAGCAAAACATGGTCATTCATTTAGTTCCAAAATTGAATGCTATGCCCAAAAGGTTCATAGAAATGTAACCCATAGATTGTTTTCTTACTTTCCGCTTGAAACACCTGACAAATGGTGGCCGGAAATGAAGGAAGAAGCTCAAAGGGTTTTCAGCGCTAAAGCCATCATAGATATCGAACCCGCCTATGATTTCGATCCAATAATGAACACTTTCCTGTGGGCACATATTTTTCCATGTGAAAACTGTAAACTCAACATTCCTATTTCGACCAACTTCCACATCGTTACAAAAAAAGGTTATCCGGAAGAGTCCATTGGCGTTTTTCCGGAAGTTCCTCCTTCAGGGGAGGGCAAAGATTGTACCTTCCGCATCGTCAAAAAATCTGAATGGAAAAAATGCTGGTGGCCAAAACCTGGTTTTTCAAATTGGCATCCACGCAATAATCCGACATTTAAAAACGGAGACGCGATCTGCCCAAGATGTGGAAATTTACATGATGGTAACGAAGTTAAAACTATTGCACGCTTGAGAAAAGGCGGATTGTCAGCCGAGATGTACGCTATTGCGTCAAAAGTGCCAATTAAGGTTACATATCAAAACGGTGAAGAAAAAATTCGGTATTTGTGGCGATTTCGAGTGCCCTCAAATGAGGATATTCAGGCTGTAAAAGAAGCGGAGAAGGAACTGCACCGATTGTTACCGAAATGGGTTTCCCGAGGGTTGGTTCCAGATGATGAAGTCCCTGACAACATGGAGGATAGAAGACCAAGAGAATACGGAATGTCAAGATGGCGGGACTTTTTTATCCCACGACAACTCCTTACTAACCTCATTGTCTTAGAGGAAATCAGGAACGCACAGCAGCAGGCTATGTCAGAACTTCCGTCCGACGAGGCGGAAGCGATATCTGTTTATTTGTCTTTTATCCTAAGCAAAATTATAAACTATAATTCAGCTTCTTCATCTTGGCACGACAGCAGGAAGCAAATCAGAGGGACAATAATGGGGCATGATTTTCGTTTTCATGCTTCTTTTACCGAGATGGAAGGCGCTCGCGAAACTGTTATGTGGGGTGCCACACAAGTTAAAGACGCTTACGAAGAACTTTCTGATTTGATACATGGGCATGAGCGTAAGAATTATGAATCGGATAATGGAATTGAAGATGATGCAGAAGACCACGCCGATGATTCCGGTTATAATGAAAAAGGAAGAGAAGCCGAATCCTTCAACCTCCGTCCCGAAGTCATCGTCCCCACCGTCACATGTGAAGACGCCGCGGCCCTCAGCGTTCCCGAACCGGGAACCGTCCACCTGATCTGCGTCGATCCGCCCTACTACAACAACGTCCAGTACGCCGAACTCTCCAATTTTTTCTACGTCTGGCTGAAACGCGCCCTGAAAGACATTCCCGGCCTGGCCCACCTGTTCAACGAACCCCTTGCGGAGACCAACCGGGAAGCCGTGGCCAACAAAGCCCGATGGCAAAAAGAAGCGGAAGAGGAACTGGCCGACTGGCAGGCCCGGTACGATAACGCCTTTGAAACACTCCGGGCCGACAACGTCAACATCACGAACGCCAAACGACGCGCCCTGGAAGAAGCCGGCCCCAAACCCCTAACGGCCAAGGAGCGCGCCGACCGATTCTATGAATCCAAAATGGCCCAGGTGTTCCGCCGCGCCCGTCAACTGCTCCACCCCGCCGGCCGCATGGTGGTCATGTTCAACCACAAGCAGACCTGGGCCTGGCGGTCCCTCGGTATGGCGCTCATCCGGGCCGGTTTTGAAATTCGATCCTCCGTGCCCATCCATACCGAAGCCGAATCGAGCCTCAACATTCGCGGTCTCGACGCGGCCCGGAGCACCGTCCTTCTGCTCTGCATTCCCCGGGAAGAAAAAGAACAAGTGACCGGCAACTGGGCCGGCGTTCAAACCAAAATCTCCCGGATCGCCCAAAACGCGGCCGAACGGTTTCAGGATCAGGGATTGGAAGGCACGGACCTCTACCTCTCCTCTCTGGGACCGGCCCTGGGCGAAGTGGCCCGGAACTGGCCGGTGACCGATTTTTCCGGCCGTGAAGTCGATCTGGCGGACGCCCTGGAAGAAGCCTACCGGGCCGTGGGTCAGTGGCGGCTGACCCAGGTGTTCGACGAACTGAGCGACCACGCCGAACTGAACGAGGCGGCGACCGACTTCAGCGCCCAGTCGGTGGACCGGGACACCCAGACCCTCTGGCTGTGGCTGGATACGTTCAAAGGCGAGGTGGCCAGCAGCGACGACGTCCAGAAGCTCGCCAAATCCCTTAACGTCGATCCCAACGAAATGAAGCGGATGGGGCTGCTCTCCACCTCCAAAGACACCTATGTGCTGCGCGCGCCGGGGGAGATCGATTTGCGGGGTTTGTCGCGAAGGCTCAGCGGCGATACCACGGTCAGAGGCCGGGCCGCCCGGGAGGCGGACATCTGGGAAGAACGGGGCTTCCCCAATTTTGTCGGGGCCGCCATCTGGAACGCCATCGCCCTGATGGGCGGGTCCGACGGCGGACCGGGCGGCGCGGACGCCGTCAAACAATGGCTTCGGAATTCGGGTTACGAGAGCCAGAAGGAGTTCTTCGCGGCCTACGCGGTCACCCTCCATCTTCTGGACAAGGCATTCAAGACCCGAAAAGAGGGCGACATCTGGAATGAAACCGCCCGTCAGGCGCGGCGGGCCTGGGATCTCGTCATCAGCAGCCACAGGATCTGACGGTCCCATGGATTTCACCGGACTGACCGAGCTGAAGCGGCGCTACACCGGACAGGCGGGGGAACTGGTAAACGATTTTTACGTCCCCGTTCTGAGCCGCGCCGTTCGCTACGACCGTCAGGCCGGATATTTCGATTCCGCCAGCCTGATGCAGATCGCGGCGGGGCTGGCGGCGTTCATCCGGAACGCGGCCGATGCGGCCGTTGAATCCCGGACCCCCATGCGGGTGGTGGCCGGGGCCACATGGACGGAAGCGGACATCGAAGCCTACCGCAAAGGCGCGACCGCCCTGGAGGGCCAGTTGAACCGGACCCTGCTGCGCCATTTCGAACCAACGGAAGCCGAATGCGTCCGACTCGGATTGCCCAAAGGGTGGCGGCCGGAAGCGGACGGGATCGCCAGACACCGTCTGGGCGCGCTGGCCTGGATGGTGGCGTCCGGCTTGCTGGAGATCAAAATCGCCTTGCCCCTGGATGCCTCCGGCAATCCCTACAAGCCCGGCCGGGGCGGCGCGTTGTATCACCCCAAGGCCGGTTTGTTGTACGACGCCAACGGCCATATCGTCTATTTCCAGGGGTCGGTGAACGAAACCGGCGCGGCGTGGATGCGGAACCGTGAAAAATTCGAAGTCAAACGCTCCTGGTTCTCCGAACAGGACCGCGAAGACATTCAGGCGGAGATCCGGGAATTCAACGCCCTGTGGCGCGGCCAGGACCGGCAGCTTCTGATTCTCCCCCTGCCCAAAGCCGTCAAAGACTACCTGATCCACTACGCGCCGTCCGAAGGGCCGCCGAAACGCGATCCCATGGAAACCGGCGTCGAGCCCGATCCGCCCACCGTTTCGGACCGGGAAGCGGCCCGGCGGCTCCTGGACGCGCCGCTGCAACCCGGCGGCGAATCCCTGGTGCTGTCCCCCTTATGGGCCGACGGCCAGCCATTCAAACCTTATCCGCATCAGGACCGGGTGATCCGCAAGGCTGTCTCCACCTATCCCCGCGCGTATCTTTTCTGCGATGAAGTCGGTCTGGGAAAAACCATCGAAGCCGGTCTGGCGCTGCGGTCCCTGATCCTGAAACGGCGCGTCAATCGGGTCCTGCTGATCTGTCCCCGAAGCCTGATCCGCCAGTGGATGGAGGAACTCCGGGAAAAACTGGCCCTGACGGCCTGGTTTTACGACGGCCGAACCCTGAAAGACGTGGGCGGCCGGCGCCGGCAGGTGGACCGGCCCCTGGAGGAAGACGGCATCCTGATCGCCTCGCGCCACCTGATGGCCCGGGCGGATCGCCGTTCCGAGGTGATGAAGACATCGACGCCCTGGGACCTGATCATTGTTGACGAGGCCCACGCCGCCCGGCGGAAGGTCTTTGGCGACAACGACCCCAACCAGTTCCTCGACCTCCTTCTGGATGTCAAGCGGCGCGGGATGTTCGGGTCGCTGTGGCTGCTCACGGCTACGCCCATGCAGTTGGACCCCCTTGAAGTCCACGATCTGCTGCTCTTGTGCGGCCTGGACGACCCCTCATGGAACGGATGGTCCTCGGCGGTGGCGTTCACTGAGTTTTTCACCAAGCTCCGCGCGTTTTCTTCCGACCCCAACATCCGGAAAGACGTGCTGGACATGGCCCGCATCGCCGTTGAAAAAGGAGCGCCGGCCCTGGATGAAAACCGTCCCCCCGCAGAGCACTGGACGGCGTTTGAA